>NZ_CP046915.1:718206-1077309 GCF_009789675.1 Paraburkholderia acidisoli
GAAGGCGCGCAACATGAACCCGCGCATGCTCGTGGAGTTCGTGGACGGCTCGAAAACCGCCGTGGAAATGTGCGCGATCGGCAACGCCACGGGCCTCGTGCCCGACGTGCCCGGCATGCACGGCCCGGCCGCCACGCTCGACGAGTTGCACAAGGTGCTGTGCCCGGTCGCGGACGGCGGCGTGCTGAGCCGTAAGGGCGTGGTCGATTACTCCATCGGCAAGGGCGTCGCGCCCGGCGTGTTCGTGGTGGCGGAACTCTCGCATCCGCGCTTGCGCGAGCGCATGCACGACCTCAAGCTCGGCCCCGGCCCGTACTACACGTTCTATCGCCCGTATCACCTCACGAGCCTCGAGGTACCGCTCTCGTGCGCGCGCGCCGTGCTCTACGGCAAGGCCGACATGCGGCCGCTGCCGGTACCCGTGGCCGAAGTCTGCGCCGTGGCCAAGCGCGACCTGAAAGCCGGCGAAAAGCTCGACGCGATCGGCGAATACACGTACCGCGCGTGGGCGATGAGCGTGGAAGACGCGCTTGCGCAGGGCGCCGTGCCGTGCGGTCTGCTCGAAGGCGGCGTGGTGCGCCAGCCGGTCAAGCGCGGCGAACTGCTCACGCAGCAGAACTGCGCCGTGGACGCGAACGCGGCCATCGTGGCGCTGCGCCGCCGCCAGGACGAGATGGTGCTGGGCGCACGCCGCGCGGCGGCCTGACTTTCGCCCATTCCCGATACGCGAGGAGCCAACGATGGCAGACGTGGCAGACAAGATCGAACCGGCGCGCGCGGTGTACGCCCGCGTGCCCGAAGCGGCGCTGCGCGAGGCGCTGCGCAAGATGTATCTGGTGCGCCGTTTCGAGGAAGCGCCGAACAGGCGTATATGCGCGGGCTGATTCACGGCACGATGCATCTGTCGATCGGGCAGGAGGCGTCGGCGATCGGCATGACGATGCTGCTCTCCGACGACGACTACATCACCTCCACGCATCGCGGCCACGGCCACTGCATTGGCAAAGGCGCGGACCCGAAGCGCATGTTCGCCGAGTTCTTCGGCAAGGAAACCGGCTATTGCCGCGGGCGCGGCGGCTCGATGCATATCGCCGACGTGAGCCGTGGCAACCTGGGCGCGAACGGCATCGTCGGTGGCGGCTTGCCGATTGCCGTGGGCGCGGCGCTTTCCGTGCACAAGCAGAAGCGCCAAGCCGTGGTCGTGTGCTTTTTCGGCGACGGCGCGAACAACGAAGGCGCGTTCCACGAGTCGCTGAATTTCGCGGCCATCTGGAAGCTGCCGGTGATCTTCGTGTGCGAGAACAACCGCTACGGCATGTCGATGTCGGTGGAGCGCTCCACGGCCGTGGGCCATATCGCGCAGCGCGCCGTGGCGTACGACATGCCGGGCGTGACGGTGGACGGCAACCGGCTCGCCGACGTGCTCGCCGCCGCCGAAACCGCCATCGCGCGGGCCCGCAACGGCGAAGGCCCGACGCTGATCGAATGCGAGACCTACCGCATTCGCGGCCACTCGAAAAGCGACCGCAACCGCTATCGCACGCGCGAGGAAATCGAGGCGTGGGGCGCGCGCGATCCTATCGGCATCTTCGAGCGCGAATTGCTCGACGCCGGTTTGATCGACACGGCGACGATCGAGGCCACGCGCGCCGCCGTCGAGCAGGAGATCGAAGCGGGACTCGCGTTCGCGCAGGACAGCCCTTCGCCGCACGTGAGCGAACTCACGCGCGACGTGTACACCTCCGTTCAGGAAGCCGCCCATGAGTGACCAGACTGTCGAGCCGCGCGAACTCACCTACGCCCAGGCGATCAACGAGGCGCTCGCCATCGCGCTAGAACGCGACGAGCGCGTGTTCCTGATGGGCGAGGACATTGGCGTGTATGGCGGCGCGTTCCAGGTGACGGGCGACCTGTATCAGCGCTTTGGCGCGGACCGCGTGATGGACACGCCCATCTCCGAACTCGCGGGCGCGGGCATTGCCGTGGGCGCGGCGCTCACGGGCTCGCGTCCCATCTACGAATTCCAGTTCTCCGACTTCGCGACGCTCGCCATGGAGCAGATCGTCAACCAGGCCGCGAAGATGCGCTACATGCTGGGCGGCGGCGTGTCCGTGCCCGTGGTGATGCGCTTTCCCGCCGGCTCGGGCACGGGCGCGGCCGCGCAGCACAGCCAGAGCCTCGAGGCGTGGTTCGCGCACGTGCCGGGCTTGAAGGTGGTGCAGCCGAGCACGCCGCACGACGCGAAAGGCTTGCTGCTGGCGGCGCTCGAAGACCCCGACCCGGTGATGATATTCGAGCACAAGCTGCTCTACAAAAGCAAGGGCGTCGTGCCCGAAGGCTATTACGTCGAGCCGCTCGGCAAGGCGGTTGTGCGCCGCGAGGGCCGCGACGTCACGATCGTCGCGACTTCGATGATGAGCGTGCGTTCGCTGGAAGCCGCGCAAACGCTGGCGGCGGAAGGCATCGACGTGGAAGTGATCGACCTGCGCAGCCTGCGCCCGATCGACCGCGACGCCATCGTGCAGAGCGTGCGCAAGACCTCGCGGCTCGTGTGCGTGTACGAAGGCGTGCAGCAACTGGGCATTGGCGCGGAAATTTCGGCGATCGTGAGCGAGGGCGAGGCGTTCGATTACCTCGACGCGCCCATCGTGCGGCTGGGCGGCGCGGACTGCCCGCTGCCGTACAACCCGCAGCTCGAAAAGGCGGCGGTGCCGCAGGTGGACGATATCGTCGCCGCCGTACGGCGCGTCGTGGGCGGGAGGGTCTGAGATGCCGACCGAGGTGATCCTTCCGCGCGTCGACATGGACATGACCGAAGGCGCGATCACGGCGTGGTACGCCAAAGAGGGCGATTCGGTCCGGCAGGGCGAGCCGCTCTTCGACATCGAAACCAGCAAGGCGACGATGGAAGTGGAAGCGCCCGCCACGGGCGTCGTGCGGCAGATCACGGCGGGTGTGGGCGAGACCGTGCCGGTGGGCACGGTGATCGCGTGGATCTACGCGAGCGGCGAGGCGTTGCAGGAGCCGCCGAGCGCCGTGCCAGCGCGCGAGATGGCAGCCGATGCCGATGTCGATGCCAATGCCGAAGCGGAGGCGCTCGCGCTCGAAACGGCCACGGCGCCTGCTGAGACCGCTGAAACGTGGGTCGCCGAGCGCGCCGCGCCGCACGATGCCGGTTTGCGCGCCACGCCCGCCGCGCGTCGCGTGGCGCGCGACCGGCACGTCGCGCTCGCGGGTGTGCGCGGCTCGGGGCCGCACGGGCGCATTGGTTGCGCGGACGTGCTGGCCTCGCTGCAAGCCAGCGCGAACGCGCCCGCCACGCCGAAGCTCGACGCGAAGCTCAACCGCCTCTGGCTGCAACGCGGCGCCGCGGCCACGCTCGTGTGCCTGCACGGGTTCGCCGCGGAAGCCAATAGCTGGCGGCCGCTTTTCAACGCGCTGCGCACGGCGGGGCTTGCGCGCGACCTGGGCGTGCTCGCCATCGATTTGCCGGGCCACGGCAAGAGCCCGGCTGACGACGCGCTTTCGCTCGATCGCACGGTCGCCGCGCTGGCCGCGGTGCTCGACGCGGAGCAGGTGGACGCGTGCCATCTGGTGGCGCATTCGTTCGGCGGCGCGCTCGCCATCGCGCTGGCCGCCTCGCAGCGCGCGAACGTGCAGTCGTTGACGCTGATCGCGCCCGCGGGCCTCGGCACGAGTTGCGACTGGGCGTTCCTTCGCGGCTTGACGCAGGCCGCCGATCGGACCACGCTCACAGGCTGGCTCGCGGAACTCGTGGCGCAACCGGCGTTCATCGACGAAGGTTTCATCGCCAGTGCGCAGCAGCAGTTGGCGAGCGAGCCGAAGCGCGCGACGCTCGCACGCATTGCCGAGACGTTTTTCCCGGACGGGCGCCAGAAGCTCGACCTGCGCGCCACGCTCGCTTCGCTCGCCATGCCGGTGCGCGTGGTGTGGGGCGCGCGGGATCGCATCATGCCCGTCGCGCATACAGAAGGCTTGCCGGGCCGCGTGGCGCAGCATCGTTTCGCCGATGTGGGGCATATGCCGCAACTGGAAGCGGCGGCGGAGGTGGCGCGGATTATCGGCGAACAGCTGCGGCGCTGAACGAATGGCGTTTTCCCCGATTTTGTCGCGCGAATAAATGCATTAATAGAAGCGACTGAAGTTTAAATATCAAGATATGCCCGGGCGACGGTGGTCGGTGGGTGTGGGACGTTGGGACGCGCTGGGTCAAAAGAAAAGCCAGCAAAGGCAGCGCTGGTTCAAGCGCGCCGCGCGTTCGCGCGGCATGGGACGTCAGGAAGCGCTGGTTCAGGCGCGCCGCGCGTTCGCGCGGCATGGGACCAGAGTAAGCGCTAAAGCGCTAACTCTGGTCGACACAGGAGACAAAAAGCAATGGAACTGGTTCGGCTAGGACTGTTGTTGCTCGCCGCAATGTGGGCCATGCAGATCGCGGCGGCCTGGGTGCAGATGCGCTACTACCGCGACACCGTGCGGCGCACCGCGCAGCACTGGCACAGCGGCTATCTCGGCGTGGGCACCTTCAAGCGGCGCCTCGGCCCCGGCGCGGTCGCGATCGTCGTGATCGATTCCGCCGACGAAGGCGCCGTCGTGCGCGAAGCGCTCAGCATGTCCGGCCTCTCCGTATTCGCGCGCTTCAAGCCGCTCGCCGAACTCAGCAACGGCCCCATCGGCGAATTCACGCAGCGTCTCGCCGCCGCGAAACTCGCGCCCGCCGCCCGGCGCGCACTCACCAACGCATTCGAAGTCGCATGCCGCACGGCAAGCGAACGCCAGCAGGTGTCGTCGTCGCAGATGTCGCAAGTGTCGCAAATGTCGTAGCGGTCGTAAGCGTCGCCGTCCGCCATCGCGGGCGCGGCGCGGCAAGGTTGCACGGATGGTTCCCGCGGCGCAGCGTTTCGACGCACACGCGCAACTCTACACGGCAGTCTTCATCAGGAGAGCAGCATGGAGTTCCTCACGCACGCCGCCGAGGCGTTCATCGGCATCTTCAATGCGGGCGGCAAGACCTTCGTCGGCTTCGTCACCGGCATTCTCCCCACGCTGATCGTCTTGCTCACGGCGGTCTACACGATCATCGCGCTCGTGGGCGAACAGCGAATTCAAGGTCTCGCCCGTTTCTTCTCGAAAAACGTCATCACGCGCTACACGCTGTTGCCGTTGCTCGCGATGTTCTTCCTCACCAACCCGATGGCCTACACCTTCGGCGTGTTCCTCGAAGAGCGCCACAAGCCCGCGTTCTACGACTCGGCCGTGTCGCTGTGCCATCCCATCACCGGTCTGTTCCCGCACTGCAATCCCGGCGAACTGTTCGTCTGGCTCGGCGTGGCGGCGGGCATCACCAAGCTCGCGGAAACCAACGCCGCGCCGTTCTCGCTGCCCAAGCTCGCGCTGTTCTATCTGGGCGTGGGGCTCGTGGTGAATCTCATCAAGGGCGTGGTGACGGAAGCCATCACGCGCCTGATCGCGAAACGCGAAGGCATCAAGCTCTGATAACGGCGAGACACGGACAGAGAGATACCGGTAAACGGTAGAGGAGACAGACATGGACACGCGTACTTATCGAGCCGTTCGCGTTCAGAAGGGCCCCAACGGCTGGGGCGGCCCGCTCGTGATCACGCCCACGGTCGAGCGCAACAAGATCGTCGCGGTGACGGGCGGCGACATTCCGAAGGTCGCGCACCGGCTCGCCGAGCTGACCGGCGCGACCGTGATCGACGGCTTTCACAATCCGCCGCTCGAATCCGAAATCGCGGCCGTGGTGATCGATTGCGGCGGCACGGCGCGCTGCGGCGTGTATCCGCGCAAGCGCATTCCCACGGTCAATCTGAGCCCGGTCGGGCAGTCGGGACCGCTCGCGCAGTTCATCACCGAAGATATCTACGTGTCGGGCGTCGGTCTCGACAGCCTGCAGGCGCTCGAAGACGGCGAGACGGGCGACGCGGCTGCGGCGAACGCGGCGGCCTCCACCGCGCTGACCGGCGAGAGCGGCGCGCGCGCGGCCACCGCGGCCACGGGCAGTTTCAGCACGCCCGCGCAGGCTTCGGCGGCGCTCGCGGCTTCGGCCACGGCGCGCGGCGAAACGGAACCCGCGCACTCGGGCGGCATCGTCGGCTGGATCACGGCGATCGGGCGCGGCATGGGCGGCGTCGTCAACATTCTCTTCAACAGCGGGCGCAAGTCGATCGACACGGTCATCCGCAACGTGTTGCCGTTCATGGCGTTCGTGACGATGCTGATCGGCGTGATCAACTCCACGGGCATCGGGCTCGGCCTCGCGCACGTGCTCTCGCCGCTCGCGGGTAACATCATCGGTCTGCTGGTGCTCTCGGCGATCTGCGGCCTGCCGTTCCTCTCGCCGGTGCTCGGCCCCGGCGCCGTGATCGCGCAGGTAATTGGCGCGGCGATCATCGGGCCGGCCATTGGCAACGGCACGATTCCGCCGCACATGGCGCTGCCCGCGCTGTTCGCGTACGACACGCAGGTGGGTTGCGACTTCGTGCCGGTGGGCATGGCGCTCGGCGAGGCCAAGCCGGACACGATCCGCATCGGCGTGCCCGCGGTGCTCATCAGCCGGCAGATCATGGGGCCGGTTTCGGTGCTCATCGCGTGGGTCGTGAGCTTCGCGCTTTAAACCCGCGACATCTTTTAGCCTGGAAGGGAACCGCTGTCATGAACTACTACAAGACCGTGATTTCGTCGATCGGAGAGGAAGTCGAGTCGCTGCTCGAAGGCGGCGTGCTGATTCTCTACTCCGACGGCGCGCCGCCCGAGCTTGCCGAAGTCTCCGTGCTGCATCGCGTGGAAGCGGCGAGCAGCAGCGTGCCGCGCATCGGTTCGTTGCTGCGTATCGGCGAGGCGTCGGCGGTCGTGACCGCGGTGGGTCCGACCGCCTGGAACAAGGTGAGCGAGCTGGGGCACGTGGTCATCAACTTCAACGGTTCGCAAACGGCGGAGCGCCCCGGCGAGATCTGCGCCTCGGACATCGATCGCGACCGGCTCTTCAGCGGCATGAAGAACGGCACGGTGATCGAGATCGTCGATGCGTGAGTCGCGTCACGCGCCCATCGTTCGCTTTCCTTACTGAGTCACGCGAGGCAACGTCATGCTGGAAACGCCGGTCATCGTCAAGGTACACGAAGGGTTGCACGCGCGCCCCGCCACGCAGTTCGCCAAGCTCGCGAAGGGCTTTTCGTGCTCGCTGAAGATCGGGCGCGGCGAGTCGTGGGCGGACGCGAAAAGCGCCGTCAAGCTGATGTTGCTCGGCGTGAAGCAGGACGAGCGCATCGTGCTGCGCGCCGAGGGCGAGGACGAGCGCGAGGCGCTCGGCAAGCTCAGCGAGTTTCTCGGCGACGCCAGCGTGAATCTGCCTGCCGGCGAGGAACCGGCGGCCAGCGTTGCGCGAGCGGCGGCGCCCGCCGTGACGCCGCAGGAAACGGCAACGCCAGCCGCAGCCGCATCGACGCAATCGACGCAACCCACGCAACCCACCGCGACGCCCGCGCTCAAGGGCGTACCCGCGAGCGAAGGCGTGGCGTTCGGCACGGTGTTCGCGTACTTCCGCGAGGAGATCGTCGCGGACCGGCAATTCGTCGCGCCGCACGAGGTGGACAGCGAACTCACGCGCTTCGGCGCCGCGCTCGAGGAGACCTTGCGCGCGATGCTCGCACCGCGCCCCGGCGCGCAATGCGACGACGAAACCGACGACGAAATCTTCGCCGCGATCGCCGACGTCGCACGCAGCGACGACTTCGCGGGCGCGATCCGCACGCTCGTGGCTTCGCGCTGGAGCGCGGAAGCCGCCACGCTCAAATGCGGGCTCGACCTCGCGGTGGCCTTCGCGACCTTGCCCGACGAATACCTCAAGAGCCGCGCCGACGACATTCGCGGCCTGACGCGCGCCGTGGCCGCCACGCTGCTCGGCAAGCCCATGCCTTCGCTGTCCGACCTGCCCGGCCCGAGCATCGTGATTGCCGAGGAGTTGAGCGCCCCCGACCTCGCGCGCGCCGACCTGCGCCATATTGTGGGTATCGTCTGCACCACGGGCAGCGCGACCTCGCATGTGGCGATCATCGCGCGCTCGCACGGCATTCCCGCCGTGCTCGGTCTCGACGCGCATCACGACACGCTGCGCGCCGCCAGCCGCGCGGCCATCGACGGTAGTAGCGGCGAAGTCTGGCTCGACCACGCGCCCGAACTCGAAGCGGCCATGACGCAGCGCATCGCGGCGCAGCGCGAGGTGGACGCCGCGCTGCTCGCGTATCGCGACGTGGAGCCGCAAACGCGCGACGGCCGCAAGGTGGTGGTGGCCGCGAATCTCGGCAGCGTGGCCGAAATCGAACCGGCGCGGCGCGCGGGCGCGATGGGCGTGGGCCTCTTTCGCACCGAATTGCTGTTCATGGACCGCCAATGCGTGCCCGGCGAGCAGGAGCAATACGAGGTCTACGCCGAACTCGCGCGCGCGTTCGCGCCGTGGCCTGTCATCATCCGCACGCTCGACGCGGGCGCGGACAAGCCGCTGCCCGGCGTGCGCTTCCCGAAGGAGGAGAACCCGTTTCTCGGCTGGCGCGGCATTCGCATGTGCCTGGACAGCCCCGAGATTTTCGAGCCGCAACTGCGCGCCTTGTTGCGCGCGGCCGTGCACGGCAATCTGTGCGTGATGCTGCCGATGGTCGACGACGTGGACGAAGTGCGCCGCGTGAAGGCCATCATGGCGCGGCTCGCGGCCGAACTCGCGGCGGCGCAGGTGCCGCACGCGCTGCCGCGCCTCGGCATCATGATCGAGACGCCCGCCGCCGTGCTGACCGCCGACACGCTCGCGCGCGAAGTGGCGTTCTTCTCGATCGGCACGAACGATCTTACGCAGTACATCATGGCCGTCGACCGCATGAACCCGAACCTTGCCGCGCTCTATCGCACCGAGCATCCGGCCGTGCTGCAGGCCATACGCATGGTGTGCGACGCCGCGAAGCGCGCCGGTATCAGCGTGGGCGTGTGCGGCGAGGCCGCGGGCAAGCCGGCGCTGATCCCGACGCTCGTGAATCTGGGCGTGGACGAGTTGAGCATGAGCCCCAACGCAATCCTGCGCGCGAAGAAGCTGGTCACGGAGATCGAACCCGTGCGCAACGAAGCGGCGCGCGCCTTGCCCGAGCGCGTGTGTAGCGACGAGTAAGCGCCGCGCGGCTCACGCGTAACCGCCCAGCTTGCGCGCGTTGGCCGTGCGCGACGGGCGGCGCGCGCCCCCTTCCGCGCCCGCATCCGGCACGAACCGGAGAGGCGTGCGCGTGGCGCGCCGCACGTCCTTCGCCACGTCCTCGCGCAGCCACCACGGCCAGCGCGTCTTGCGCGCGCCGAGCAGGATCAGATCGGCGCCGTGTTCTTCCGCGAGCGCCCCGATCGCGCCGCCCGTGGTCAGGCCGGAGAGCGGCAGCAAGATCATGTGTGTGTGCGCTTCGCACGCGGCCGCGGCCAGCACGTCCGCGATATGGCGCGCCGTGCGCCGGCCCTGCGCTTCCAGCGCCTCGAACACCACGCCGCCATCGTAATGCTCCGCCGCGCCGAAGCACGGCGAAGGATCGACCACGTGCAGCGCGATCACGCGCGCCTGGTGTTGACGCGCGAGATCGATGGCGGCGGGTAGCAGGATGGGGGCGGAATGGTCGCTCAGGGCGACGAGAATCTTCGAGATCATTGGGGGTGCCTTGTTCGGTCGGGTTGCGATGTCGCGTGCTGACGTTCGCGGTGGGCGAATGCGTGCGAGGCGCGCGTTCCATGACCGTGATCGTGGTCCGGCAAAGTGAGTGCGGAGTTAGCGCGTTCGGCCCACTTCGCCGCGTTGCGTCGCGCTTTCGAGGTAGCCTTCGGGGTCGCCGTGCGGGTCGCTCGTGTTACGCGCCCGCGCGCCACCGAAGGAGAACCATCGAGCATGAAGCCGATCCGAACCGCCCTCGCGCGCGCGATGTGGCGCAAGCCAGGCGTTGCGCTGGCGGCCCTTTGCGCGTTGCTCGCGGCATGCAACGCTCAAGCGCGTCCACTCGCGTTTCACCCCGACACACTCTGCGCGAAAACGCTGCCGTCTCCCGCGCCCGCCAGTACGGTGCAAGCGCGGGTGCTCGACACGGGCCACGGCAAGATCGGCTATGTGCGCTTCGGCCGCGGTAGCCCGATCGTGCTCGTCACGGGTTATCGCTCGACCATCGCCGAATGGAACGTGCACTTTCTCGCCGAACTCGCGCGCCATCACGAGGTGATCGTGTTCGACAATCGCGGCGTGGGCGCGTCGCAAACGCAGGCCACGGGTTACACCGCGCGCGATCTCGCGAGCGACACGGCAGCGCTGATGCAAGGCTTGGGCGTCGAGCGCGCGACGGTGCTGGGCTGGTCGATGGGCGGCATCGTCGCGCAGCAACTGGCGATCGAAGCGCCCGCGCGCGTGGCCAAGCTCGTCCTGCTTTCGTCGATGCCGCCCGGCGCGCGAGCGCAACCGCCTTCGGCCGAAGTGATGCAGGCGTTGTCGGGCAGCGGCGCGGATCATTTCGCGCGCGTGATGGCGGTGCTATTTCCGGCTTCGGCGTTGCAAGCGGCGCAGGCCTGCTTTGTCGGCGCCATGTTCGCGCCTGGCGGTTACCACGAGCCGAAGATTGCCGACGACGTTGCGCGCGCGCAGGACGCGCTCATGACGCAATGGCAACACGACGATGCCGCGGTGCAGGCGCTGGCGCGCGTGAACGTGCCCGCGCTCGTGCTGGTGGGGACGCAGGACGCGGTGCTGGTGCCGCGCAATTCGCAAGCGCTCGCGCATGCGTTGCCGAAAGCGACGCTCGTGGAGATCGCGGCGGGCGGTCACGCGATGATGTACCAGTATCCCGTGCAACTCGGGCGGCGCATCGATACGTTTATCGCCGCAGGAGAGCATTCAGCGCGTTGAGTGTTGAGCGTTGCGCGTGCGGCGGCGCGATGGAACGGCGTTAAAAAAGCACGCGGCATTCGAGCGGCGTGCTTCGAGACCTCATGTTTGCGCGTGACGCGCGCCCACCTCACCACGCCCAGTAAGCCGGCCGCGGATACCCGTAGATCACGGGCGGTGGCGCATACACCACAGGCGCCGTTTGATACACCGTGGTCGCGGGCGGTGCGATGCGGTTGCCCTTCGACGCCATGCACTGCGCGTAGGCCGCGTCGTAACGCGCCTGCATGCTCTCCGAAGAAACCTGCGAACCGTGCGCGCCCAGCGCGCCGCCGAGCAGCAAGCCCGCGCCCGCACCGATCGCCGCGCCCACGCCCGCATTGCCGCCCGCCGCGCCGAGCAATGCGCCCGCCGCCGCGCCGCCGAGCGTGCCGACCGCCGTGGTGCCCGCGCCGCTTTGCAGCGCGCCTGGCGAGGCCTGGCCCGCGTCGTCGTTGCGGAAGGCGTAGTCGCGGCAGGCGTAGTCTTCCTGCTGAAACACCGTCAAGGGCTTGCCGCCGGGCGGCAGCGCGACAACGGAAGGGCCGCTCGGCGGCAGCGCGGCGCAACCCGCGAGTGCGAATACGACGAGGCCGAGCGGCAGCGCGGCGCGTGGAAGGCGTGGGTTTTTCATGATCGTCCCCGAAATGGATGGCATGGGTTCCATCGTAGGGACGCAGGATTAGCGCTGAGTTAGCGCGGCGCTCGCCAGACGCCGCGTGCCGGATACGACCCTCAGAACTTGTGGCGCATGCCGAGTTGCACGAAGGTTTGCCGGTCGCTCGACGAAGCGGTGAGCGCATTGAGCGTGGCGCGCGCGGCGTGGCCCGTGGAGTCGGTGCCGCTCGCGAATTCCGTGCTGCCGATCACATAGACGTCGGTGCGCTTCGAGAGGTAGTAGTCGAGCGAGAGCGAGATATTGTTGTAGCTCGATCCGCCGATCGTGCCCACGCCCGACCCGTGCGTGTATGCGTAGACGAACTGCGAAAGCAGGAAGGGCGTCCAGTAGTGCGTGACGTTGAGCTCGCCCGTGTCGAACTTCGCGTTGCCCGTGAGGCGCAGCGGATTCGCGCCGCTCGAGGTGTCGCCGAGATCGCGGAACTGCACGTTGCTGTACACGAGGCCCACGGTCGTGCCCTCGAACGTGTAGCGCGCGGCGGCCGCCACGGCCTGGTACGTGTGCGCCGAGGCATAGCCGCTGTACACGGGGCTCGCCGTCATGTTGTTGAGCGACGCGCCCGCCACGTTGGTCGGCGCGCTGGTGAACCACGACTGGTTCGGATTGCGCACGTTCATGTACGCCACGCCCGCCGAGAGATTGCCGTAGTCGTAACCGGCGCCCACCGACCAGATCTGGTTGCGGGCGAAGTCGCCGGCCTGGCCGCCGAAGCCGTACACGCCGCCAAAGGTGAAGCCGCCGAAACTCGGGCTCATGTACTTCACCGAATTGTTGACGCGCTTGCTGTTGTTGAGGTTGTCGAGGTCGCCGGGGTGCGCCGTGGTGCCGCCGCCGTAGTTGGCCGAATTCATGCGGCCCTCCACGAAGGTCACGAGCGAATCGTACTGGCGGCCGAGCGTGAGCGCGCCGTAGTCGCGGCTCGACAGCCCCACGTACGCCTGGCGTCCGAACATCAGCCCGCCTTGCAGCGACTTGCCCGTGCCCAGATCGAAACCGTTTTCGAGCTGGAAGATCGCCGACAAACCGCCGCCCAGATCCTCCACGCCCTTGAAGCCCCAGCGCGAGCCTTGCATGATGCCGCTCGCGCCGCCAATCACGCGGCCGCCGCCGCTGTTGCTCTGATAGTTGATGCCGTAGTCGATGAGGCCGTAGAGCGTGACCGAACTCGCTTCGGCGTGCGCGAGACCGCAGAGCGTGAAGAGCGCGGTACAGGGGATGATTTTTTTGATAGTTAGCATGGCGAAGTAATCGGGCGATTGAAAACCGGTCAAGGAGTCACGGGGAGGGCGCGCCGTGGAGCCGGATGCGTTCGCCGTGCTCCACGTTCCAACAGTAACGCCACTGCGAATTTCGGGTATTCGCAATCTATCAAGCGGGGTTTGCAATGCGCGCAAGCCTCGCGTGCGGGCGTCAACCCAGTTCGAACTCCGCGGGCAGCGTGACCTCGAGCAATTCGAGGTCGTCGCTGGCATTCGCGAACGTATAGGCGAGATTGCCGGGAATCGCGATGCTGTCGTCGGCGCGCAGCGTCCAGCGCTGTGTGTCCTGCGCTACGTCGAGCGCACCCGCGAGCACGAAGAAGAAGCAGAACTCGGTGTCGTGGCGGCGCGTGACGGCGTGTGCCGGGCTGCCCTCGCTCGCGCGCCGCACCACGCGCACACCCGCGAGCCCGTTCGTGGCCGCACCAATGCCGGTGTCCGTGGCCACGAAGCCCGGCGATTTCCACGGTGCCCACCGCGCCTGCGCCGCCACGTGACGCACGAAGCGCTGGCCATTGAAGTCGTGATCGGTGGCGTAGCGTGCATTCGGCAGCGTCATTGCGTGATCGGCCATCGTGATGTGATCGGCGGGACTGCCGATCTCCACGACTTCCGCGCCCGCCGAGCTTTCGAGCACGCGGTGGCGGATCTCGGGCGGTTGCAGCACGCAGTCGCCCGCATTGAGGACGAACGGCTCGCCCTGGCCTTCGTAGACGAGACGCACCCAGCCCTTGCGGCAGAAGATCATCTGGAAGCGGATCTTGTGAAAGTGCACGTAGTCGGGCACCGGGCCGCCTTCGAGAATGCGGATATGCGAGGCGATGAACGCGCCGCCGTGCCGCTCGGGCAGCAGGTCGCGGTAACGCATGCCCGCACGGCCCACGCTCCACGGCGTCTCGCCTTGCGCGTTCGCGAGTACGAGCGTCTGGCGCGTCACCGGCGTCTTGAGCGGCGGATTCGCGTGCACGAGGCGCAGGCGCACGCCGTTGGGCGCGACCAGTTCGCGTACGCTGTCGGCAAGGCGCGCGGGGTCGTCGCAGAGCACGTCGAGTTCGGTCACGCCGTTGCGGACCTCGGTGCCGAGGCGCAGCGTGAAGCCGTCGCGCGAGAGGATCGCGGTGCGCGGGCTATCGGCGGGAAAAATCGCGTCGATACGAAAGCCGAGCCGTTCGATGAAGAACGTCATGGTCGCGACGAGGTCGGTGCAGTGCATCGGCACGTGAAAGCCGCGCACCGTGTGATGGGATGAATTCATGATGATGAGCGTGTTGACGGTGGGAGGAGGTTCGAACGCACGACGTTCGAAGCGGCGGCCCCGTCAACACGCAGGCAAACCCGGCGCGCCGTGGCGAGCGCGAGCGCAGGCCGTGGCCGGGCTTCAGCGCGGCAAGCATGTTACGAGGCGCTCGAGCCCGGCCGCGGTCGTGCAAACGCCGGGCGAGAAACGCAGCGTGCGGCCGCGCGCGTCGACGAACAGGCGCGACTCGGCGAGCGTGCGCGCGACTTGCGCGGCGTCGAGATGCTCGGGCACGCGCGCCATGATGCTGCCGCCGCGCGCTGCGTCCTCGCGCGGCGAGAGCAGCGTGTAGCGCTTCTCGTCGAGCAGCGCGATGAGCGCGTGCGACAGCGCGAGATTGTGCGCGCGCAACTGGCCCGCGGGTTGCGCGCGTACCCAGCGCATGCCTGGCTGCGAGGCGATGAACGGCAGCACCGAAGGCGTGCCGGTGTCGAAGCGCCGCGCGTCGGGCGCGTAGGCGAAGCGTTCGAGGTCCCAGTTGAACGGGTCGTTCTGGCTGAACCAGCCGCGCACCGAAGGTTCCATGCCACTCGCGAGCAAACGCGGCGCGACGTAGCCGAGCCCGGTGCCGGGCGCGCCGCAGAGCCATTTGAGCGTGGAGCCGCCCACGAAATCGAACGGCGTCTCGCGCAGATCGAACGGCAGGATGCCGATGCCTTGCGTTACGTCGAGCGCGACCAGACTGCCGCGGCGCCGCGCGTGCTCGCTCATCGCTCGCAGGTTCACGCGCTTCGAGGTGAGCGACGAGACCCACGTGACGAGCGCGAGCGCCACGTCGCCGGTCCAGGCGGCGAGGAAATCGTCGTCGCGCACATAAGCCTCGCCGTCGCGCACAGGCACGGTGCGGACCGTGAAGCCGCGCCGTTCGGCTTCGCCGCGCAGCAGGAAATGCAGGCTCGGAAAGCAGTCGGCGGCCACGAGCACGGTTTTGCCGCGCAGCGTAGCGTCGTCGAGGCCGTTGAGGAAGCGCGCGAACGCCTCGGTCACGTTCTGCGCGCCGAATACGTCCTGCGCCTGGGCGCCGATCAGCTCGGCCCAGTCGGCGAGCAGTTGCGCACGGGCGGCAAGGGCCGCGTCCCAGCGCGCGTCGTCGGCGGCGCACCAGAGCGCGGCGAACTGCGCGAGCGCTTGCGTCATCGCCTGTTGATGGCCCGGATACACGCCCACGGAGTGATACATCAGCCAGCCGCTGCGGTCCGCGTCGTCGCTCGACGAGGGCATGGCGGGCACGAGGTGATCGGTGGAAAGCAGGTTCATGTCGTCGCCGAAAATGATTAGAGATGCTTGACGATCTTGTAGTGATAGATCGCGATGCAGGCGAGGCTCAGCGCCGCGCACGCCATCAGATAGAGCGCGGGCGAGAGCGGGTCGTGGGTCCAGCCGATCATGGCCGTGACGAGCCACGGCGTGAAGCCGCCGAACACCATCACGCCGATGTTGTAGCTGAAGCCGAGCCCGGTGCTGCGCATCTGGGTGGGAAACAGCGAAGACAGCACCGCGGCGAGCGGCCCGAAATAGATTGCCTTCAACGCGCCCGCCAGAATCATGATGGTCATCAGGACGCCGAACGAAGGACTCGCGAACAGCCACGCGAAGCACGGGTAGATCGTGGCCAGCGTGACGAGGGCGGAGACCGTCATCATGCGGCTGCGGCCGTAGCGATCGGCGAAGTGACCCATGAGCGGCGTGAAGAGCATGAGGATCGCGCCCGTGACGACCGTGGCCGCGAAGCCCGTGGAAGGCGGCAGATGCAACTGGCGGATCGCGTAGGTGGGCATGTAGAGAATCATCAGATAGCTCGCCGCCGTGGAGACCGCCATGATGCCGGCGGCCAGCAGGATGCGCCCTTTGCAGTGCGCGAGCAGGTCGCGCACGGGCGCGGCGCGCTCCGCGGCTGCCGCGTTCGCCACGTCGGGCTGGGCGGTGAGCGTGTCGTCGATATGGCGGCGAATGTAGAGCCCCACCGGCGCGACCAGCAGGCCGAACACGAACGGCGCGCGCCAGCCCCACGACTCGATCTGCGCATTCGAGAGCTGCGTGCTGAGCGCGAGACCCGCGCACGACGCGAGCACGGTGCTCATGCCCTGGCTCGAAAACTGCCAGCTCGCGAGAAATGCCTTGCGCTTCGACTTTTGCTCGACCATCAGCGCGGTGCCGCTGCCGAACTCGCCGCCCGTGGAGAACGCGATCAGGATGCGCGCCGTCATCAGGCCGAGCGGCGCGGCGAGGCCGATGCTCGCGTAGGTGGGAATCGTCGCGCAAATGAGCGTGCCGAGCGTGGTGAGCGCGAGCGAGGCGAGCAGCGCCGCCTTGCGCCCGCGCCGGTCGGCGTAGCGGCCCAGCACGAGCGCGCCGAGCGGTCGAAACACGTACGAAAGCCCGAACGTGCCGAACGTCATGAGCAGCGAAACGGTTTCGTCGTGCGCGGGAAAGAACAGCTTCGAGAGCGTGACGGCGAAGAAACCATAGGCCGCGAAGTCGAACCATTCGAGCGCGTTGCCGATGCTCGTGGCGACGATCAAACGCCGCAGCGGTTGGCGCCCGGCGTGCGTGCGGCTTTCGTCGATGAGGGTGGAGTCCATGACGTGTGGGTCGTCCTGATGAGGAGGGGAATCAGCGTGCCGCGTGGCCGCCGGTTTCGTGTGCAACTGCGTGAGGCGTTTCGCCATTGCCGAGATCCCAGAAGAGGCCCGTCATGAGCGTGAGCGCTTCGCCGAACACGCTCGCGAGACCGTGTTCGTCGGGCGCGTGCTGGCGGCAGCCCGGGTACGAATGCGGCACCCAGAGCGTGGGGAGTCCGAGGGTTTGCGCGAAGCATTCGTTGGGGATCGTGCCGCCCAGATTGGGCAGGATCGTCACGGGCTTGTTCGTCGATGTGGCGATCGAGCGCTCGGCCCATGTGACCCACGGATGGTCGGGGTCGAGCCGCGTGGCCGCGCCCGAGGCTTCGATTTCCACGTCGATCTCGCCGAAGCCTTCGCGGGCGAGATGCGCGCGAATCAGGTCGCGCGCGTTGTGCCAGTCGGTGCCCACCACGAAGCGCAACTGGCACACGGCTTCGGCGCCGGCGGGAATCGCGCTGATGGGTGCGCCGATGTTGCCCGCGTTCATCGCCAGCACTTCGAGCGTGTTCCAGGCGTAGACGCGCTCGGCGGGCGTGAGGCCGGGTTCGCCCCAGTTCGCCGAGAGCGCGGGATCGCCTTCGTCCACGCCGATCTCGAGACCGGCGATGCGTGCGCGCACCTGCGGCGGAATCGGCGGCGGCAGCAGACCGTTGATGCGGATGCGCCCGCGGCCGTCCACGAGCGAGGCGAGCGCGTTGGCGAGCACCGTGGCCGGATTCGCGAGCACGCCGCCCCAGTTGCCCGAATGGCGCGCGCCCGCCGGATTGCCCACGCGCAGGCGGAAGTGCAGCGCGCCGCGCGAGCCGAGAAAGAGCGTGGGGGCGCTGGCGCGCTGGCGCGGGCCGTCGGAGGCGATCAGCAGGTCGGCGGCCAGCCGCTCGCTGAGCGTCGCGCAGAGCGCGTCGAGCCCCGGCGAGCCCACTTCCTCGCCCATTTCGAACAGCACCTTCGCGTTGAAGCCGAGCCGCCCGCGCGCTTCGAACACGGCGGCGAGCGCGGCGAGATTGACGCTGTGCTGGCCTTTGTTGTCGGCGATCCCGCGGCCGTACCAGCGCTCGCCTTCCTCGCTCAGTCGCCACGGCGAGCGACCTTCGCTCCAGCGCGCGTCGTCGCCGCGGATCACGTCGCCGTGGCCGTAGAGCAGCACCGTGGGCAGCGCGGGCGATTCGATGCGTTCCGCGACGAGAAAGGGCGGCATGCCCGCAACGGGATTCGCGACGATCTCGCACGCGAAGCCGAGCGCCGCGAGCGCGCGCGCGATTTCGTCGTGGAGATACGCATGCAGGACCGGCGCGGCTTCGGGGCGCTGGCTTTCGGTGGCGAGCGCGACGCGGCGGGCGAGGTCGGCGCGCAGGGCGCCGCTTTCGAAGTGCTGGCGAGCGAGATTCAGGGCGTTTTCGCGGGACATTTCAGGGTTTACGCGAGGCGATCGGTAGAGGACATGACAGTCAATTTATCGCCGTGTGAGTATTTTTGTATTCGCAATCAAACAAGGTAGACTTGCGCTTTTCGCAAACCTCGCCGTCCAACTCACTCCCTTCAGGGGGCCGCCGATGCGCAAATTGCTCGAACCCTCGCTCTACTACTTTTCGGTCGTGGCGCAGGCGGGCTCGCTGAGCGCGGCCACCGAAAGTCTCGGCCTGACGGTCTCCGCGTTGAGCCGTCATATCGCCAAGCTCGAAGGCGATATCGGCGTGCCGCTGTTCGAGCGTCACGCGCGCGGCATGGTGCTCTCGCACGCGGGCCGCATGTTGCTGCGCCACGCGCAGCGCACGCTGGCCGACGCCGAAGCCGTCGTCGACGAAATCCAGGGCGAAGCGCAGCGCCGCGCGCGCACGCTCACGATCGCGTGTACCGAAGGCTTCGCGTTCGACTTTCTGCCGGTGTCGCTCGGCGCGTTCACCGCGCGACATCCCGACGTCACGCTGGAAATCGAAGTGGTGTCGAGCGAGCGTGCCAACCAGATGCTGCTGGCGGGCGAAGCGTCCATCGCGCTCGCGTTCACGTTCAAGCCCGAGTCCGGCGTCGTGGTGGAACTCACGCAGCCCGCGCCCGTGATGGCGTTGATGCGCGACGATCACCCGCTCGCGCGCCAACGCAGCGTGGCGCTCAAGGACCTCGCGCACTATCCCGTGCTGTTGCAGGACAAAGGCACCACCAACCGGCAGCTGTTCGACATTGCGTGCGAAGTGGAAGGCATCGAGATCGTGCCGCTCGTGAGCAGCCGTTACGTGGCGGCGCTGTACCGTTTCGCGCAGGTCGTGCCGCGCGCGATCATGCCTTCGGGTTATGTCTCCGTGGCGAATCGTCTGGAGTCCGATGCACTCGTGGCATTGCCGTTCGACAATCCGCTGCTCACGCAACGGCGCCTGCAAGTGAAGACGCTCGCGGGCCGCGCGCTCGACGGCGTGGCGAAGGAATGCCTCGAATGGATCATCGAGGAACTGAAGCGGCTCGGTTGAACGCCGCGTACGGGGTGCATGTCGTGAGCGCCTCGTGCGCATCGTGCACGTTTTGCATCGGCACGCTCAATGCCATGCGTCGATGGCGTGCGCGCCCGCTTCCTTCACGAGCCACTGGCCGAACGCGCGCATGGCGGGCGTGGCGGCCTTGCCCTTTTGCCACGTGAGCCAGTAACTGCCCGCGTGCACGTCGATGTCGAAGGGCCGCACGAGGCGCGCCGCCGCGAGATCGTGCTCGAACATCGCCGCGGGCGCGAGCGCCACGCCCGCGCCTTGCATCGCGGCTTCCACCATCAAACGCGACGAATCGAACACGGGCCCGCGCACGGGGCGCGGCGCGAGTTGCGCGGCGTCGAACCAGTGCGCCCAGTCGTCGGCGCGATAGGAGCGCAGCAGCGTTTCGTTCGCGAGGTCGGCGGGCGTGGCGAGACGTTGCGCGATCTCGGGCGCGCACAGCACCGCGAGCGGCGCGTCGAACAGTTTCGCGGCGCGCGAGCCGGGCCAGGTGCCGTCGCCGAACCGGATCGCGAAGTCGAGCCCTTCGGCCGCGAGATCGACGAGATTGTTGTTCGTCATGATGCGCAGCTCGACGAACGGATGCGCCTCGCGAAACGACTTCAAACGCGGCATCAGCCAGCCCACCGCGAAGGTGCCCACGGCGCCCACGCCCAGCACCTCGTGAAAGTGGCCGCCTTCGAACTGGCGCAGCACGGCCTCGATGCGATCGAACGCGTCGCTCAGCACGGGGCGCAGCGCGAGCCCTTCTTCGGTGATGGCGAGGCCGCGCGGCAGGCGCTTGAACAGCGTCGCGCCGAGCCGCTCCTCGAGCGAGCGGACCTGCTGGCTCACGGCCGCCTGGGTGACGTTGAGTTCGTCGGCGGCGCGCGTGAAGCTCAAATGCCGCGCCGAGGCTTCGAACGCGCGCAACGCATTGAGGGGCAGATACGGACGCATGATCGAGCCATTAGTTTTTCTGGGGATGGGCGCAATTTATCATCGTTTGCCCGGGCTGCGCCAACACGCGATAGTAGCGCGTCCAACTCGCGAAAACAGGGAAAAAACCCATGGTGACACGGCGTACATTCACGTTGACGATGCTGGGCGGTGCCATAGCTGGCGTTGCGGCTCAGGCATTCGGCGCGCAGCGCTCCGCGCTCGAACAGCAACTCGCGGCCATCGAGTCGCAAGCGGGCGGGCGCCTCGGCGTGGCGATCCTCGATACGGCGAACGGGCGCGTGGAAGGCTGGCGCCTGCACGAGCGCTTTCCGATGTGCAGCACGTTCAAGGTGCTGCTGGCCTCGGCGGTGCTCACGCGCAAGGACCGCGGCGAGGAAGACCTCGCGCGCAAGATTGCCTATACGCAGGCGCAGGTCGTGTCGTATTCGCCGGTGAGCGGGCCGCGCGCGGGCAGCGACGGCATGACCGTGGCCGAGTTGTGCGAAGCCGCGCTCACGCGCAGCGACAACACGGCGGCGAATTTGCTGCTCGACAGCCTGGGCGGACCGGCCGCGATCACGGCGTTCGCGCGCGGTCTCGGCGACCCGCATACGCGGCTTGATCGCAACGAAACCACGCTCAACGAAGCACTCGAACACGATCCGCGCGACACCACCACGCCGGCCGCCTATATCGCCGACATGCGCGAATTGCTGCTGGGCGAACGGCTGACGCAGGCATCGCGCGAGCAATTGATCGCGTGGCTCGTGGCGAACCAGACCGGCGACGCCCGCTTGCGCGCGGGCTTGCCGAAGGACTGGCGTGTCGGCGATAAAACTGGCACCGGCGATCGCGGCACGGCCAACGACGTGGCGATCGTCTGGCCGCCGAATCGCGCGCCGCTGCTCGTGACCGCGTATCTCACGGGGGCGCTGCACGCGACGCCCGCGCAGCGCGACGCGACGCTTGCGAAGGTGGGCGCGCTGGTGGCGGGCAGGTAACGCGAAGGTAGCGGGCAGGTAGCGCGCAGGTAGCGGGCAGGTAGCGGACGATACGTCCGCGCCGGCTGCGCGCGCGTGATTTATCGCCTCAGTCCGGCATGCCCTCGCCGCGCGTTTCGGGCAGGAACCAGGCAATGGCGATGCCGGCCACATACGCGGAGCCGAGTGCCATCGCGGCTTGCGGGGCGCCGCCGAACGACTTGACGATCGTGCCCGCGATGATCGGAAACACCCACGCGATCAGGCGCGCCGCGTTGAACACGAAGCTGCTGGCCGTGGAGCGCACCGTGCTCGTGAACAGCTCGCACGGGTAGATCGCCATCCACACATAGGCGAAGCCGAGCGTGAAGAAGCCGTTGATGGGCGCGACGATCATCATCGCTTCCACGGTGTGCGTGAGCTTGTAGGTGACGAAGGTGATGACGAGCGCGCCCACGAAGGTGAGCGAGATGAAAGCGCGCCGGCCGACCCAGTCGATTACGAAGCCGCCGATGGTGTAGGCCACGATCGCGCCGATCGTATAGGTGATGGAAATGCGCGTGCCCCATGCGGCCGGATCGGCGACCTGTTCCGCTTTGGCGAGCGAGACCGTGTACGCGGGCAGCAGCGTGGAGATCGCCCACCAGCCGATGGTGGCGACCACCGAGAGCAGGAACAGCAGGATCGTGCGGCGCGCGGCCTCGCGTTCGCGGAACAACTGCGCGAGCGTGAACGGGCGCTTGCTTTCGCGATTGCGGTCGAGCGCGGGTTGCTCGGCGTTGGTCGCGTTCCAGCGCTTCTCGCGCACGGCGCGCTGCCACTTCTCGGATTCGTCCACGCCGCGGCGGATATACAGCACGAACAGCGCGGGAATCGCGCCGAGCACGAACATCAGGCGCCACGTGTCGGCGCCGAACGGATGCGCGCCCGCGAGCAGATACCACACCACGGCGGCGAGCAGCGTGCCCCAGCCGAAGCCCGATTGCAGAAAGCCGGCGCCCTTGGCGCGCGCGCGCTCGGGCCACGTTTCGGAGAGCAGCGCGATGCCGGTGCTCCACTCGCTGCCCATGGCGAGGCCGGTGAGAAAGCGCAGCGCGCACAGCACGTAGATGTCGGGTGAGAACGCCGTGAGCCCGGAAAAGAGCGCATAGAGAAACACCGACCACAGCATCATGCGCTTGCGTCCCACATAGTCGGCGAGCACGCCGCCGATCAGCCCGCCGAGTCCCCAGCCGAGCAGCGTGATGCCGATGACGATGCCCGCGTACACCGGCACCGAAGCCGACTGCGCGGGCGTGAGCAGCGAGTGCAGCATCGGCACGAGCACGACGACGATGGCCAGCGTTTCGTAACCGTCGAAGATCCAGCCGAGAAAACTCGCGCGCAGCACGCGCCAATGCATCGAGGTCAGTCCGTCGTACCAGCGGCTGCGCAGGCCGAGGGTGACATTGCCCTGTTCCATGTTCGTGTGTCTCCTTGCTTGAGCTATTGTGCTTTTCGCGCGCCGCGCGCGCCTCTAGTCGCTTGTTGCGCTGCGGACTACCTGAAAGTGGCGCTGGCCTGCATCGTCAGTTCGCCTTGCAGGCTGCGCGACCAGAGCAGCGCGCCGGTTTCGCCTTCGGGGCTGCCGCACAGAAGAAACGGCCCCGTGTTGAAGGTGGGATGGATGCCGCGGTAGGTGAGGCGCGCGACGCTGCGTTGCGGTACGTGGCGGCGCACGAGATCGGCGAGCAGGATCGCGATCAACGGACCATGCACGATGAGGCCCGGATACCCTTCGACCTGCGTCACGTACGGGTGATCGTAATGAATGCGATGACCGTTGAGCGTGAGCGCGGAAAACTTGAACAGGATGACTTCGTCGGGCGTGAACTTGCGGTCCCAGAGATGGCTGGCGGGCGCGAGTTGCGCGGGCGCGGCCGGCGCGGCGCCGGGCGGCGTGACCTCGCGGTAGACGATGTCCTGCTCCTCCGCGAGCGCCATGCCGCGTTCGGTCGAGAATTCGTTGCGCACGGTGACGAACACGAGATCGCCGGTGCGGCCCTGTTTGTGCTCCACGGCGAGAATGCGCGCGTGACGCGTGACCACGTCACCCACCCGCAGCGCGTGCGTGTAGTTGATGCGGCCGCCCGCGATCATGCGGCGCGGCAGCGGCACGGGCGGCAGAAAGCCGCCGCGCATCGGGTGACCGTCGGCGCCCACCTGCGAGCTGCGCACGATCGGCAGGAAATACATCCAGTGCCACAGCGGCGGGACGGCGTCGCCCACGGCCGCCGGAGCGTCGTCGCGGTCGAGCAGCGCGTTGAGCGCGTCGATCGGCGTGGGCGCGATCGTGTCGGTGCGCGTCTCGCTGCGGCCGATCCATTGCTTCAGATAGTCGATGTCCACGGTGCGCGTTCGAGGTTGAGCCTGCTTTGGTGCTGCCTGGAGTCACGCCCCGAGCGTGCAATATCCCGCGCGCCAGCGGAATTCGAAACTCCTGAAGGCGGCCTTTGCGCGCGCTAAAGGTCGCGCCAGCACGGCGTTTGCGGGGCGTTCGCCACCGCGCGCCCAGGGAAAGCGAGCATCGCCGCACGCGCCGCGCACGCGTTGCTTAAGGCGAGGCAAAGCGACCCTTTTGAACTTTCGAATTCCCGATGTCGCGCCGCTCGCGCATGCTGATGGGCATTCGGCTGGACATCCGGCTCCGGCCGCCATCGACACATTCAACCGCCACGACGCTCGTCGAGCAGTTCGTGAGCAAGGAGACACGCGCGTGACCTCACATCCCGGACAGGAACTGGCCGCCTTCGCAGCGGCGCTGGCGTTTGACGATCTGCCGCACGCGGTGGTCTCGCGTGTCGAGGATCTGTTTCTCGACTGGGTCGGCTCGACGCTGGCGGGCAAGGGCGCACGGCCGGTCGAAGCGATCGACGCCTTCGCGCGCCGCATGAGCGGCCCGGGCGATTCCGTCGATTCCGGCGATTCGGGCGATTCGGGCGATTCGGGCGGTCGCGCCGAAGTGCTGATCTCGCGGCGCAGCACCACGCCGTACTTCGCGGCCATGGTCAACGCGGCGGCCTCGCACTACGCGGAACAGGACGACCTGCACAACAGCTCCGTGCTGCATCCGGCCACGGTGGTGTTTCCCGTCGCGCTCGCCATCGCGCAGCAGGAAAAGCTGTCGGGCCGCGCGTTGATCGCGGGCGCGGCGGCGGGCTACGAAGTGGGGATCCGCGTGGGTGAATTTCTCGGCCGCTCGCACTATCGCGTGTTTCATACCACAGGCACGGCGGGCACTCTGGCCGCTGCCGCCACGGCGGGGCACATGCTGAAATTATCGGCGGAACAGATGCTGCATGCGTTCGGCTCGGCGGGCACGCAGGCCGCGGGACTGTGGGAGTTTCTGCGCGACGCGGCCGATTCGAAGCAGTTGCACACGGCCAAGGCGGCCGCGAACGGGTTGATGGCCGCCTATCTCGCGAAGGACGGCTTCACGGGTGCCTCGCGCATCTTCGACGGCGCGCAGGGCATGGCGGCCGGCATGTCCACCGACGCCGATCCCGCGCGCCTCACCGACCGGCTCGGCGAACGCTGGGCGCTCGCGGAGACCTCGTTCAAGTACCACGCGTCGTGCCGCCACACGCATCCGGCCGCCGACGCGCTGCTCGCCGTGATGACGGAGCACGCGCTTTGCGCCGACGACATCGCGCAGGTGACCACGCACGTGCATCAGGGCGCGCTCGACGTGCTGGGACCGGTGGTGGATCCGCGCACCGTGCATCAGGCCAAATTTTCGATGGGCACGGTGCTCGGCCTGATCGCGCTCTATCGCAACGCGGGCCTGAACGAGTTCGCGCAGCAGTTCAGCGAGGCGCGCGTGCGCGCGTTTTGCGAGAAGGTGCGCATGGAACTGGACCCGGAAGTGGACGCGGCGTATCCGGCGCGCTGGATCGGCAAGGTCACGGTCACGACCACCGACGGGCGCACGCTACGCGCGCGCGTGGACGAGCCCAAGGGCGATCCCGGCAATACGCTGGCGCGCGAGGAGTTGCGCGCCAAGGCCTTGCGGCTGGCGGCGTTCGGCGAAGGCGCTTCGGAGGCGGAGATGCAGCGTTTGTTCGCGCGGCTGGCCGCGATGGCGCAGACGGAGCAGGTGGGGTTGTTGCTCGGTTGATGGGGGTCAGCGCGAGGCCCGCCTATCGCGGGCGTTTTTCATCGCGCCTCGTTCGTGAGTTGCACGATCAGCGCCCGCGCGAAGCCCGGCAGCGCTTCGAGGCTGCGCGTGCAGATCTTCAGATTGCGCTCGGCCCACTCGTCGTTGAGCGCGAGAATGCGAATGGCCATTTGCTTTTCATAGCGGCGCGCGGGCAACTCGGGCAGGATGCCGATGCCCACGCCCATTTCGATCATCCGGCACAGCGCCTCGAAGTTGCCCACGTGTACGCGCGTGCGCAGCGGCCGGTTCAGCACACGCGCGGCCTGCACGGAAAACGCGTGAATGGCGCTGTCTTCGTGCAAGCCGACGAAGTCGTAGTCGAGCGTGTCGCGGTAATCGACGGCTTCTTGCTGCGCGAGCGGATGCGCGGCGCCCACCGCGATCACCAGGCGGTCCTGCCGATACGGCAACACGTCGAGTCCTTCCGTCAACACGCTGCCCGCGACAATGCCGATATCGGTCATGCCGTCGCTGACCGCCTTGACGATGTCGCCGCTCAGGCGTTCGCGCAGTTCGATATCGACATCGGGATGCGTGGCGAGGAAGCGGCTTAACGCGGTGGGCAGCATTTCGGTGATGGCGGTCGTATTCGCGGCAATGCGCAAGTGACCTTTGACGCCGTCCGAATACGCCTGCAAGTCGCCTTTGAGCCGTTCCATCTGTTGCAGCATGATGCGCGCGTGATGCAGCAGCGCGTCGCCGGGCGGTGTGAGCGTGACGCCGGTGCTCGCGCGATAGAGCAGCTTCACGCCAATGTCGTCTTCGATATTCTTCACGCGCAGGCTCGCGGCCGGCAGCGAAATGCCGGAGCGCTCGGCGCCGCGCGTGAGGCTGTTGCTCTCCGCGATGTTGACGAACAAACGCATGTCAGCAAGATCGAGATGTAATGACATCGGCTTCTCCAGGCGATCCGGGGACTGTAGCGCATCTCGCCGGTTCGGGTGGGCCGCACCGGCAGGCCCGCCAGATCTGTCCCATGACGCGCAGGGCGAAACTCACTCACACGATCTCACTCACGCAAATAAAAAAGGCCGACTCCCAACGAGCCGGCCTTTGCCTTGCCGCGAAAACTCACACCGCGCCCATCGCTTTTAACGAACCGATACGCTCCGCGTCGTAACCGAGTTCGGCAAGAATGCTTTCGGTATGCTGTCCCAACGCGGGCACGGCATCCATCCGATAACCGCTGTCCGGCGCCATGCCCGGCGGCACGAGCGCGGGCACCTCGCCCGCCGGAGTCTCCACGCTCGCCCAGCGGCCCCGCGCCCTGAGTTGCGCATGCTCCCACACCGCGTGCATATCGTTCATATGCGCGTTGGCGATCTTCGCGGTTTCGAGCCGCTCGATGACCTGCTCCGCAGTGAGTTCCGCGAATGCCTGCTCGATCAGGCGGCCCAGTTCAGTGCGATTTTCCGTACGCCGGCTATTGGCCGAGAAGCGCGCATCCGTGGCGAGTTCGGGTTGCCGAATCACCGTTTCGCAGAAACTCACCCACTCGCGTTCGTTCTGCAAACCGAGCATGACCACTTTGCCGTCGCCGGCCTTGAACGGGCCATAGGGATAAATCGTGGCGTGCGACGCACTCGCGCGTCGCGGCGCGCTCTGGCCGTCGATCGCGTAATAGAGCGGATAGCCCATCCATTCGACCATGCTCTCCAGCATGGAAATGTCGATATGGCGGCCGCGCCCGGTCTTGCCGCGTTCGATCAGTGCGGAAAGAATATTCGTGAACGCGTACATGCCCGCCGCAATGTCCGCGATCGAGCAGCCGGCCTTGGCGGGTTCGTCGGGCGAACCCGTAATGCTCAGAAAGCCCGATTCGCTTTGAATCAGCAGGTCATAGGCTTTCTTGTCGCGATACGGGCCGTTCAGCCCGTAACCGGAGATATCGCACACGATCAGCTTCGGGTAGCGCGTCTTCAAGGTCTCGAAGTCGAGCCCCAGGCGCTGGGTCGCGCCGGGCGCGAGATTCTGCACGAACACGTCGGCGTCGGCGAGCAAGCCATGCACGACGTCGAGCGCTTGCGCCTGCTTGACGTCGAGCGTGATGCTTTCCTTCGAGCGGTTGGTCCACACGAAATGCGAAGCGAGACCCTGCACGCGTTCGTCGTAATTGCGCGCGAAATCGCCCACGCCCGGCCGCTCGACCTTGATGACGCGCGCGCCGAGATCGGCGAGTTGCCGCGTGCAGAACGGCGCGGCAATCGCGTGTTCGAACGTGACGACCTTGATGCCGTCGAGAGAACCCATGGCGATGTCCCTCAGAAGGAGCGCGGCAAGCCGAGAATGTGCTCGGCCACGTACGAGAGAATCAGGTTCGTCGAGATGGGTGCGACCTGATACAGGCGCGTTTCGCGGAACTTGCGCTCCACGTCGTATTCGCAGGCAAAACCAAAGCCGCCGTGGAATTGCAGGCACGCGTTGGCGGCTTCCCACGAGGCGTCGGCGGCCAGCAGCTTCGCCATGTTCGCCTGCGCGCCGCAGGGCTCGTGCGCGTCGAAGCGGCGCGCGGCCTCGAAGCGCATGAGGCTCGCGGCTTCCACGTTGACGTACGAGCGCGCGATGGGAAATTGCACGCCCTGGTTCTGGCCGATCGGGCGGCCGAATACGACGCGGTCCTTCACGTACGCGGAGACCCGGTCGACGAACCAGTAGCCGTCGCCGATACACTCGGCCGCGATGAGCGTGCGCTCCGCATTGAGGCCGTCGAGAATGTACTTGAAGCCCTTGCCTTCCTCGCCGATGAGGTTTTCCGCGGGAATCTCGAGGTTGTCGAAAAACAGCTCGTTGGTTTCGTGATTGACCATGTTGAGGATCGGCTGCACCGTCATGCCCTTGCCGATGGCCTCGCGCAGATCGACGATAAAGATCGACATGCCTTCGCTTTTCTTCGTCACCTCCGCGAGCGGCGTCGTGCGCGCGAGCAGAATCATCAGGTCCGAATGCTGCACGCGCGAGATCCACACCTTCTGACCGTTGATGACATAGCGGTCGCCCTTGCGCACGGCGGTCGTCTTGATCTTCGTGGTGTCGGTGCCGGTGGTGGGCTCGGTCACGCCCATCGACTGCAACCGCAACTCGCCCGAAGCGATCTTCGGCAAATAGCGGTCCTTCTGCGCGGCGGAACCGTGACGCAGCAGCGTACCCATGTTGTACATCTGCCCGTGGCACGCGCCCGAATTGCCGCCGCTGCGGTTGATCTCTTCCATGATGACCGAGGCTTCCGTCAGCCCGAGCCCCGAGCCGCCGTACTCCTGCGGAATGAGCGCCGCGAGCCAGCCGGCCTTGGTGAGCGCATCGACGAACGCTTCGGGATAGCCGCGCGCTTCGTCGATCTTGCGGAAGTATTCGTCGGGAAACTGGCTGCACAAGTCACGCACGGCTTCGCGGATGTCTTGATACGGATCGGTCGAGTGAGTCATGGCGGAGTGAGTTCTCGTAAGCGGAGTCAGCGGATGGTTCAGGCGAGCGCGGCGTGCGCGGACATGGTCAGCCAGCCTTCGTGATCTTTGGCCCAGAGGTCGACGGACTTGCCGTCGGGCGACACGCGGCCGCACACGGTGAAGGCGTTGCCGAGGAACGTGGGGCGGATGGCCTTGTACGCATACATCTCGACCACGGCGTTCGGCACGAAGCGCGCCACGCTTTCGAGGAGCAGCGTGGCAATGAGCGGGCCGTGCACGACGAGATTGGGATAGCCCTCCACATTGCGCGCGTAGTCGTGGTCGTAGTGAATGCGATGGCCGTTGAAGGTGAGCGCCGAATAGCGGAACAGCAGCGCCTCGGTCGGCGTCACGGCGTGGGCCCAGTCCTCGCCAGTGGGTGCGGCGGTGGGCGCGGGCTGCGGCTGGCCAGGCTGCGCGGGTTCGCGATAGACGATGTCCTGCTCCTCGCGAATCACGAGGTCGCCTTCGGCATGAATGGCGTGCTCCACCGTCACGAACGCGAGCCGCCCGCTGCGGCCCGCCTTTTCATTGACGGCGAGCACGCGCGAACTACGCTCGGCATTCGCACCGATGCGCAACGGTTTCAGGAAGGTCATGCGGCCGCCTGCGGCCATGCGCCGGGGCAAATTGAGGTCGGGAAGAAAGCCGCCTTTTTGCGGGTGCCCGTCCGCGCCGAGTTCGGCTTGCGCGGCAATCGACCAGAAGTAGAGCCAGTGCCAGATGGGCGGCAACGCGTCGCCCAGGTCCGGACGATCGGGCCGGTCCAGCGTCGCGCTGAGCGCGATGGCGGGCGTGAGGGTAATGATGTCGCGAACGGTTTGCGAGGTTGGCTGCGTGGCCTGTTGCGGCGCGCGCGCCAGATCGCTGGTGGAGTGAGTCGATGCGTGAGTCACGATTGTCTCCGGGGCCGGTTGTCTGCCGTGCGTTCGAATAGGAATAGGGCGACTTTAGGCTAACCACCACGCGCGCGGAAATATCGATTGCTTGTGATGGCCATAGGCGTATCCTATGCCTTTCGTCATTGCGGGGATCGGTGCGTGGATATCCGGCAGCTGCGCTATTTCGTCAACATCGTCGATTACGGCAGCCTCGGCAAAGCGGCGGAAAAGCTGTTCGTCGCGCAACCTTCGTTGAGCCAGCAGATCGCCCGGCTCGAAAGCGACGTGGGCGTGCCGTTGCTCGTGCGCAGTTCGCAAGGCGTGAAGCCCACGGCGGCCGGCCAGGCCATGTACCGGCATGCGCGGCTCGTGCTGCATCAGATGGAGCAGCTGCGCCAGGAAGTGCGCGAAGGCGTGGGCGCCGAGTCGGGCACGGTGGCGGTGGGCTTTCCCACCACCATGTCGTCGGTGCTCGCCATGCCGTTGTTCGAGCGCGTGCGCTTGCGGTATCCGGGCATTCGCCTGCAATTCTTCGAAAGCATGAGCGGTTACCTCAACGAGTTGCTCGCGAACGGCCGCCTCGATATCGGCATTCTGTTTCGCGAAACCAATACCGCGGGCATTTCCGCCATGCCGGTGCTGGACGAGGAGCTGTATCTGCTCGGCGACCTCGGCAAGCGCGTGTCCGAGCGAGCCAAAACCTGCCCGTTGCCGGTGCTCGCCGACGTGCCGCTGGTCGCGCCCGGCGCGTCCAACGGCCTGCGCGTGCTGCTCGAACGCGTGTTCGCGCGCGAGCAGGTGCCGCTGAACATCATTGCCGATATCGACTCCTTGCCCACGCTGCTCTCGGTCGCACAATCGGGCGCGGCGTGCACGATCTTGCCCGCTTCGGCCGTGGCGCTGCGCGCGCCGGCGGACCGGCCTCGCATGCGCCGCCTCGTGGACCCGATGATCCGGCGGCCCGCGAGTTTGTGCTGGCCGAATTCGTTGCCGGTCAGTTCGGCCTCGCTGGCGGTGCGCGACACGATTTGCGAGTTGATCCGCGAGCTGTGCGCGGCGGGCGTGTGGACCGGCATCGACTTGCGGCAGATGGAAACGGGCGCCGCGTGACGCCAGTTTTTGTCGAACACGCTTGAACGAACCATCGGGCAGCGCGCACGCGCGTTGCGGCGAGGTTCCAGCAATGGCCGATGGAAAAGGACGATGGCGGCCGTTAGCCGGGATATCCGAATTCGAAGGAGAACACGTGGTGAAAACAGCGATGCTGGCCGCAGCAGGCATGGCGGCGATCTTTCAGGCGGCAACCGCGGCACAGGCCGCGCCGGTCGTCTGTGCGATAGCGGGCGACTACCAGGGCCAGTATGACGGCCCGAACGACCGCGGTTTTCTGCGCGTGAGCGTGGCGTCGGGCGACGGCGCGCTGACCGGCAAGGCGCAGTCGGCGGTCACGGGCGAGGTGTTCGCGGTGGGCGGCGTGCTGAACGCCGACGGCACGCTCGCGGCAGGCAGTGCGACGGCGAGCGGCGCGCAACTCACGGGGCGCTTCGTGCCGAACGTGGGCTCGGGCAACTGGAGCAAGCTCGTGCCCTACAGCGACGGCACGCAGCGCACGCTCACCGGCAGCTGGGGCGTGGAGCGCATCGCGGACGACGACGACTGCCAGTGAGCTAAGCGCAAAACAGCGAGCGCCGCCCCCGCGTGGCGCCGCCATCGAGCATGGAATCAGTAACGCGGGCGCAGCAGCTTGCGCAGCGTGTAACCGCCGCCCACGAGAGCCGCGAGGCCGAACATCTGCGTGTACCACGCATCCCACCAGAGGCCGCCGCCGGTGCCGTCCTCGGCGAACGAGACCGAATTCGACGAGAAGTAGTCGACGCCGGCCGCCCAGTAGTCGAAGGCCGGCCACGTGGAAATCCACACCAGACCGAGCAGCACCGGCCAGACCTTGCCGAACGCGAACGCGCCGGCGCCGCCTTGCATGCGCGAGATGCGCGCGAGGAAAGCGGTGATCGCAAGGCCCGTGAGGACCTTGAGGCCGGTGACGAGATCGAGCCCGAACGTCGACGAACTCTTCCACACGATCCCGAACACGACGAACGTGGCAACCACGACCGCCAACAGCGCGAAATCGCGGTCATTTTTGCCGCTTTCCATGATGATTTCCCCGTAAAAATGCGTTAACGGCACTTATCGGGAAACACTTAAATCAGGCGGCCCCTCGGCGGTCCCCCTCGGCGGGCCCCCTCGGCGGTCCCCCTCGGCGGTCCGCCTCGGTCGAAACCGGCGGAACCCGTCTTACCACTGATACCGAGCCGTGCCGATCACCGAGCGGTCGGAGCCGTAGTAGCACTGCGTGCTGCTGTTGCAGTAAGCGATGTACTGGCGATTGAAAATGTTGTTGGCGTTGATCGCGAAGCGCCAGTTGCGCACGTCGTAATGGACCGTTGCGTCCACAAGGAAGTGGCTCGGCACCTTGAACGTGTTCGCGTCGTCGCCCGCCGATGCGCCGATATACCGCACCCCGCCGCCAAAGCCGAGCCCGCGCAGGCCGCCGCGCTGCAGCGTGTAGTCGAGCCACAGCGAGGCCATGTTGACCGGCTCGCCCGTGGGCGGCGTCTTGCCGAGCGAAGGGTCGTCGGCGGCGGCCGAGATCACCGTCTGGTTCAGGTACGCATACGACGCGATCACATTGAGCCCTTCCGCGAGGCCCATGCGCGCTTCCGCCTCGAAGCCGCGCGAGCGGATCTCGCCGGTCTGCTTCGTGAAACCGGGGTGATCGTCGTCGAGCGTTTCGACGTTGGTCTGGCGCAGGTCGAACGCGGCGAGCGTGAAGAGCGCGTTATAGCCCTTCGGCTGATACTTCACGCCCACTTCGTATTGCTTGCCGCGCGTGGGCTGGAACGGCGTGCCGTCGAACGTGCTGCCCGCGTAGGGCTGGAACGATTTCGCGAAGCTCGCGTAAGGCGCGATGCCCGTCTGGAACTCGTACGAGAGACCCGCGCGCCAGGTGAACGCATGCTGATGGCTGCGCGTCTGCACGCCGTCGGTGGTATCGGTGTTGTAGGCCCAGTCTTGGCGGCCGCCGAGCGTGAGCGTCCAGCCGCCGTAGCGAATCTGGTCTTGCGCGTAGAGGCCGAGATCCGTCTGCCCGATGTATTCCTTCGTGGTGTCCACCACGTACGGAATGGCGCTGTAGTCGGGCGCGAAAATGTCGATGGTGCCGAGCCCGTAACCGCGGCTGATGCGGTTGGTCACGCGCTGCACGTCGAAGCCGAACAGCACGGTGTGATTGAGCGCGCCCGTGTCGAATTTGCCTTCGAGCTGGTTGTCGAGCGTGTAGTTGGCGAGATGCTCGTCGTTGTTGTTCGTGTAGAGGCCGGCCGTGCGCTGGTCGTCGGCGAGGCTGCCGAAAATCGAGTTCTGGTAGAACTGGATGTCCTGATGCAGATAGCGCGCGTTCTGGCGGAACTTCCAGGCGTCGCTGAACGCGTGCTCGAACAGATAGCCAAGGGTGAGCTGCGTGCGCTTGAAGCGGTCCGTGGCCGGATTGCCGAGATAGTCGTGCGAGGAAATCGTGCCGTTGATGTTCGGCAGGACCGTGCCCGCGGCGGGCACCGGATTGAACAGGCCGCCCTGCGGATCGTACTGATAGCTGCCGAGCAGCGTGAACGTCGTGTTGCGGTCGGGGCGGAACGTCACGGAAGGCGCGATGGCGAGGCGCTGCTCCTTCACGTGATCGGTTTGCGAGTCGGCGTCGCGCGCGAGGCCCGTCACGCGATACAGGATCGTGCCGTTCTGGTCGACGGGGCCGGACAGATCGAACATGCCCTGATAGCGGTTGTCGCTGCCGATCTGCATCTGCACTTCGTGGAACGGGTAAGCCGTCGGCAGCTTGCTCGTCATAAGCAAGGCGCCGCCCGGACTGCTCTGGCCGTACAGCACGGAAACGGGGCCGCGCACCACGTCGATACGATCGAGGAAATACGGGTCGATGCGCGGCGTGGCGTACCACGTCGTGCGCAACAGGCGCATGCCGTCGAGATACGAGTCGTCGCCGAGATTGAAGCCGCGCGAGGTGACCTGATCGAAGCGCAGATCGTTGTCCTGCGAGACCACGCCCGGCACGTAGCGGATCGCGGCGTCGACGGTTTGCGCGGCATAGGCGTCCATCTGGTCGCGCGTGACCGTGGAGACCGACTGCGGAATTTCCGTCACCGGCGTGTCGGTCTTGGCGCCTGCCACGCTGCGTTTGGCCACGTAGCCGTCCACGCCGGAGGTGTCTTCGCGCGGCGCTGTGACGGCCACGGGCGCGAGGGTCGCGCCAGTGCCGGTCGCCGCGTCGGCGGCCGTCGTGCCGCTCGCCGTCGTCTGGGCGTGGGCGCCGGCGGCCGCGGCCAGCCAGACCAGCATCGCGGCGCGATGCAGGGTCGTGAGTCGTTGATGGGTGCGCATCGGTTTTCCTCGAGTCGTTATTCTTGTGAATATGGTTGTAAATGCGAATCATTCTTGCGTCTGGCGGCGGAAAGGATACGGGAGTGGCGCGCTTGCGTCCGGCCATTGGATGTCGCAAACCGGTCAAGTTTTGGCCGGTTCGGCATCCGGCCCTTTGCGTCGAACCTATGAAAAATAATTCGTTCACGCGGCCGTTCTATTCTTCAGATGTTTGGATTCGTGTCGTTATTAAGCGAACGAAGAACAGGGCGCGCGACGACGCGCACCGCGCCAGCAAACCGGCACAGGCCGGCCGCCTGGGCGTCGGGAACAGGGTTCGTGGCATGAGAGGAGACCGTTGCTCGCACCACCGGGTGGGCAACGATCTGCATCGCGAGCGATGCGGGATTGCAAAAGACCACCTCTCGAGGCTGTATGAACGATTTGAAGATTTCCACCAAACTGTCGCTGGGTTTCGGCCTGCTCACGATCCTGCTGGTGCTCGTGTCGGGCTTGTCCGTGTATGGGCTGCATCAGCTGCATGCGCGGGTCAACGTGATCACCGAAGTCAACGACGTCGAGGCGCGGCTCGCCAGCACGATGCTCAACAGCATCCTGCAGCGCGCGGTATCGGCGAGAAATGTCGTGATGGAGCAGGACAAGGACGACATTGCCGGGCAACTCAAGCTGATCGAGACGGAGAAGGCGCGCTACGCCGAGGCCTACACGCATCTCGCGGCCATGATCCACGACGATCCCACGTCGTCGGACGAAGAGCGCTCGCTCGTGGCCGCGTTGCGCGACGACGACGCCAAAGTTGGGCCGCTCATCGCTCGCGCGCTGCAATTCGCGCTGGCCAACGACGCCGCCTCGGCCACGAGAACGCTGGTCGACGACGTGCGCGCGCCGCAGCGTGCCTGGATGAACGACGCCAAGGCGCTCGCGGCGTTCGAGGAAAAAGACAGCGCCACGCTGGCCGAAGCGGCCGCCTCCACCTACACGGCGCTGAAAGCGACGATCGCGGTAGTCGTGGCCGCCTCGCTCGTGGCCGCGTTGTGCGCGGGCGTGATGATCCGGCGCAGCATCCTGCGCCAGCTCGGCGGCGAACCGGCCGAAGCGCAGCGCATCGCGAGCGAAATCGCGGCGGGCAATCTCGCGGCGCGCGCCACCGTGGCGGCCAACGACAGCACGAGCTTGATGGCATCGCTCGAAACCATGCGCATGCGCTTGTCGGAGATGGTCGCCACGATCAAGCAGTCGGCGGAATCGATCGCCTCGGCGGCGGGGCAATTGTCGACGGGCAACACCGACCTCTCGCAGCGCACCGAGGAACAGGCGGCTTCGCTCGAAGAGACGGCGGCGAGCATGGAGCAACTGACCGCCGTGGTGGGCCAGAACAGCGAGAACGCCACGCAGGGCCAGGTGCTCGCCTCGATCGCTTCGGAGTCCGCGCGCGCGGGCGGCGCGGTGGTGTCGCAAGCGGTGGAGACCATGCGCGATATCTCGTCGAGTTCGACCGAGGTCTCCGAGATCATCGCGATGATCGAAAGCATTGCGTTCCAGACCAACATTCTCGCGCTCAACGCGGCCGTGGAAGCGGCGCGCGCGGGCGAGCAGGGGCGCGGCTTCGCGGTGGTCGCGAGCGAAGTGCGCACGCTCGCGCAACGCAGCGCGGCCGCCGCGCGCGAAATTCGCGAGCTGATCGGCAACTCGGGCGCGCACGTCGCGAGCGGCGTCACGCTCGTCAACGACGCGGGCAAGAAGATGGACGAGATCGTGGGTGCCGTGAAGCGCGTGAACGATCTGATGGGCGAGATCGCCGCGGCGTCGACGGAACAAAGCCGCGGCATCAGCCAGGTCAACGTGGCCGTCACGCAGCTCGATCAGGTCACGCAGCAGAATGCGGCGCTGGTCGAGCAGGCGAGCGCCGCGTCGCAGGCCATGGCCGATCAGGCGGGCAGCCTCAAGGACCTGGTGGCGGCGTTCCGGGTCGATGCGATGGCTTGAGTCTGCGGCGTGAAATCCCGTCTCGTTCGCGACGAGGGCGTGAGCGAGGCGAGTCCGGCAACTCACTGGGCATCCTTCGTATGCCCGGCACTTCAGCGCTGCGATGGGTCGAGTGAGTTGCGAAATGAATGACGCAGTGAATGCGCGAGTGAGATGCGCAGTGAATTGCCGGGCGAGACGAGTGAGTTATCGCCGAATGCAAAGCGTTGCGTCGAAGCGTACAGCGTCATTGCATGAGATGAATTAGTGAATTCGCTTGATTTAAAAGTCTGCTGAAAACCCCTTAAAACCAGGGGCAAAACGCTAAGACACACGTAAGCCGGCCCGCCGCTTACGCCGTGTAATTATTGCTACATTGCCTTAATTTTTTGGCGTCGCGGTCGAAATACAGTCGATCCCTCACTGCGGCGTTCTCATGTCCTTTCTCACTCGACTCAAAATTGGTCCGCGCCTCGGCGCGGCGTTTGCCATGGTGCTGCTGTTGCTGGGCGCCGTTGGCGGTATCGGACTTATTCAGGCGTCGCGCATTTTCGGCGGCACCACGGAAATCGCGCAAAACTGGCTACCCAGCGTGGAAGCGCTCGGCAATCTTCATGGTCTCGCCGACGACGTGCGCCGCGCGTCGCTGCGCATGATCATCGTGGGTAACGGGCCGGATCAGGCCAAGCTGCACGAGCAGCACGAACAATCGGTCAAGCAGTTCGGCGCGGCGCTCGACGGCTATGCGAAGTTGGTGTCGTCGCCGGAAGAACGCAAGCTCTTCGACGACCTCGGCGTGGCGTGGCAGCACTATCTCGACGACGACAGGAAAGTGGAAGCGCTCGCCAATTCGGCCGACGTGAATTCGGCGGAACAGCGCGTGGCGGTCACGACCGCATCGGCACAATCGTTCCAGGTCGCGCTCGATCTCATCAAGCAGGACGTCGCGCTCAATCACGCGGGCTCGACGGCGCAGGTCGCCGAGGCGAAGGGCGCGTATCAAGCGGCCTTCGCGTGGATCGCCGTGCTGACCGTGATCGCCATCGGCTTTGGCGCGGTGCTCGCGTTCTTCATCACGCGCTCGATCACGGGTCCCATGGCCCGCGCCGTGGAAGTGGCGGAAACGGTCGCGCGCGGCGACCTCACCACGCAGATCGAGGTGCAGGGCCGCGACGAAGCGAGCCAGTTGCTGGCCGCGTTGCGCCACATGAACGAACGTCTCGTCGATCTCGTGGGCCGCGTGCGCACGAGCAGCGAAGGCATCGCCACGGCCGCCGCGGAAATCGCCGCGGGCAACACCGACCTGAGCCAGCGCACCGAGGAACAGGCGGCGTCGCTCGAGGAAACGGCGGCGAGCATGGAAGAGCTGACGGCCACCGTCAAGCAGAACGCCGACAACGCCACGCAAGGCAACACGCTCGCGGGCCAGGCGTCGCAAACGGCCACGCGCGGCGGCGACGTGGTGGGCCGCGTGGTCGACACGATGCGCGACATCTCGCATAGCTCGGAGCAGGTCGCGCAGATCATCTCGGTGATCGAAGGCATTGCATTCCAGACCAATATTCTCGCGCTCAACGCAGCCGTGGAAGCGGCGCGCGCGGGCGAACAGGGCCGCGGCTTCGCGGTCGTGGCCGGCGAAGTGCGCACGCTCGCGCAGCGCAGCGCGACGGCGGCGAAGGAGATCAAGGATCTCATCACCGTGTCGGTCGATCGCGTGAACAACGGCACGGCGCTCGTGGACGACGCGGGCCGCACCATGAGCGAGATCGTGCATTCGGTCAAGCGCGTGGCGGACCTGATGAACGAGATTTCGGCGGCCTCGGGCGAACAGCGCACCGGCATCGAACAGGTCAACACGGCCGTCACGCAGATGGACGAAGTCACGCAGCAGAACGCGGCGCTGGTCGAGCAGGCCTCGGCGGCGGCGCAGTCGATGTCGTCGCAGGCGGGCGCCTTGCGCGAACTGGTCTCGGTGTTCAACATCGGCAACGCAACCGCGAAGAGCAGCGCGCCGGCGTTCGCGCAGACCGTGGCGAGCGCGGCGATCCAGCGCGCTGCCGCGAAGCCCGCGCGGCGTCCCGCGCCGCGCCGGGCGCCGGCTTCCGTGGCCGCGCCCAGGGTCGAACGCCGCGAGCCGGCCGCCGCTGTGGCCGCGACCTCGGACAACGACTGGGAAACGTTCTAGGCAAGTTTGGCGAGGTAGCGCATCGCCATCGTTCGTGGTCCATAGCATGCCCCGCCGGGTTCCGCCTGGCGGGGCATGCTCGTTTACAGCACGCCGAGCGTCGACTTCGGTTCGAGAAACGCTTCGAGCCCATAGGTGCCGTATTCACGGCCGATGCCCGATTGCTTGAAGCCGCCGAACGGCGCGGCCGGTTCGTGCGCGAGCGTGTTGACGAGCACGCGGCCCGCCTCGATCTGCGCGGCCACGCCGCGGGCGCGCGCCGTATCGGCGGAAAGCACGTAAGCCTGCAAGCCATAGGGCGTGTCGTTGGCGATCTCGATGGCGTGACGGGTGTCGCGATACGCGATGATCGACAGCACCGGCCCGAAGATTTCCTCGCGCGCGATCGTCATGTCGTTGCGCACGCCGCTGAACACCGTGGGCCGCACGAACCAGCCTCGCGCGACGCCGGCGGGACGACCGGGACCGCCCGCGATCAGGCGCGCGCCTTCCTCCATGCCGAGGCGAATATAGCGCTGTACGCGCTCCCATTGCTGGCGGCTCACCATCGGCCCGACGGTCGTGCGCGCATCGCGCGGATCGCCCGCGTGAATCTCGCCTGTTGCCTCGACAATGCGGGCCTCGAACTCCGCGAGCCGCGCCTCTGGCACGAGAATGCGCGTGCCCGCGATGCACGCCTGACCGCTGTTCATGAAGCCGGCCTGCAACGCGAGCGGCACGGCATCGGCGAAATTCGCGTCGTCGAGCACGAGCACCGGCGACTTGCCGCCGAGTTCGAGCGTCACGCGCTTGAGCGTTTCGGCGGCCGTGCGCAGGATGGTCTTGCCGACGGCGGTCGAACCCGTGAACGAGAGCTTGGCGACGTCGGGATGTTCGGCGAGGCGCGCACCCACGGTGTCGCCGCGCCCCGTGACGATGTTGAAGACACCCGGCGGCAAGCCCGCGGCATGCAGGGCTTCGGTCACGACGCGGGTTTGCAGGGCGCTCATTTCGCTCGGCTTGATCACGGCGGTGCAGCCCGCCGCGAGCGCGGCCGCAAGCTTGCCGCAGATGAAGCCCGCGTTGCTGTTCCAGGGTGTGATGAGGCCCGCTACGCCGAGCGGTTGCATCGTGACCTCGGCGCTGCCCGCGCGGCGTGTGAACGGGTAAGTGTCGAGCACGTCGGCCGCGTCGCGCAGCACGTTGGCCGCGTGCTGCGCCATCCAGCGCCCGCGCGAAACGGGCGCGCCGTATTCCTCCACGATGGCTTCGAACAGATCGTCTTCGCGTGCGAGCACGGCCGCGTGCAAACACCGCAGCATCTCGGTGCGCTCGCCTTTTCCGGTGCGCGAGAATGCGGGAAACGCGCGTTTCGCGGCGGCGACGGCGGCGTTCGCGTCCTCGGCGTCGGCGAGGCGCACGCGGCCGATCACGGCCTCGGTGGCGGGATTGAAGAGGTTGTACGGTTCGTTGCCGTGGGGCGTGACGAAGGCGCCGTCGAGATAAATCGTGTCGATGTCGTGCATGGCTGCTCCGAAAAAGCGTGGATCACGGCGCCACGATAGAGCCGCTCGATTGCGTTGACTAGCCGTACAATGCGGGATGTCCTGTTGAGCGATTTCGAACAATGAAAACCTCGGGCTTGCTGGAACTCGAAGCGGTGCTGGCGGTGGCGCGCCGCCGCGGCTTTCGCGCCGCCGCCGACGAGTTGAGCGTGTCGACTTCGGCGCTCAGTCACTCGGTGGCGGCGCTCGAGGCGCGCATGGGCGTGCGGCTCTTTCATCGCACCACGCGCAGCGTGTCGCTCACGGAGGCGGGTGCGCAGTTCGTGGCGAATGTGTCGCCTGCGCTCGCCACGATTCGCGAGGCGCTGGAGCAGGCGGGCAGTCTCGCGCAAACGCCTTCGGGCACGCTGCGCATCAATTCGTCGGTGGGCGCGGCGCGTCAGGTCATGCCGGTGCTGATCGCATTTTTGCAACGGCATCCGCAAATGCAACTCGACCTCGTGACCGAAGGGCGCCTCATCGACATCGTGGTGGAAGGTTTCGACGCGGGCATTCGTCTCGCCGAAGTTGTGCCGCAGGACATGATCGCGGTGCCGTTCGGCGACCGGCAGCGTTTCGCCGTGGTTGGGAGTCCCGATTATTTCGCACGTCATGCGAAGCCGCGCACGCCCGCCGATCTCAAGGCGCACCGCTGCATCCGCAGCCGCATGCCGAGCGGTCAGATCTATCAGTGGGAGTTCGAGCGGCGCGGCCAGACCGTGCGTATCGACGGCGCAGGCGCGATCACGCTCGACGAACCGAATCTCATGCTGGAAGCGGCGCGCGCCGGGCTCGGGCTCACTTACCTCACCGAATGGAACGTGAACGCCGACCTGCGGGCGGGCACACTCGTGCGCGTGCTCGAAGACTGGACGCCACCGCTCGACGGCCTGTGCCTCTACTATCCGGGGCGGCGTCACGTGCCGGCGGGGTTGCGTGCATTGATCGACACGATCCGCGAATACGCCGAAGCGAAGCGCGAGCGTGCGCCCGTCAAACGCGCGTTGGCCGCGAAAAAGCCGGCACGCAAGACGGTTTCCAAAGCGCGAGCGCGTTGACGTAGTGATCGGCTTGCACCGACGAGAAAGCGACAGCGAAAATTTTTTTACCACAGGGGCTTCAAAAATCCGAAAAGTCCCGATAGAATTCCGCTCCTTCAAGCCTTGGCGTGAAACGGTGCAGCGCTCTCACTGCCCCAGCCCTGGTTGATAAAGTTGCCGCAGTGCGGGTTTCAGATGCCCGTATTGCTTGCAGTGCCGACGTGGTGAAATTGGTAGACACGCTATCTTGAGGGGGTAGTGGCGAAAGCTGTGCGAGTTCGAGTCTCGCCGTCGGCACCAAAGTGAATTCCGGCAAGCGTTCAAGACCTTGCCGAAGAAAAAACCCGCGAAAGCCATTGGCTTCGCGGGTTTTTTTCATGGGCTCGTGCGATGGCACTTCGAGTGCATGCGAGCGACGTTCATTCGCGCCAGTCAACTTGCCTTTCCCGCGCGCCCGGTGCATGGTTGAGCCATTCGCCATCCCCAGCGAGCCGAACATGTCCCTCGTCCTCTACGGTCACCCGTTCTCGTCGTACACGCAGAAGGTGCTCGTCGCGCTCTACGAAAACGACACGCCCTTCGAGTTTCGCACGCTTGGACCCGAATATCCCGAGCATGGCGCCGAGTTCGTGCGTCACTGGCCGTTGCGCAAGTTTCCGGTGCTCGTGGACGGCGACCGCACGCTCGCGGAGTCGAGCATCATCATCGAGTACCTGCAGATTGCGTATCCCGGTCCGGTGCGGCTCTTGCCCGACGATCCCACGCTGCGCCTCGCCACGCTCGACGTGCGCTTTCTCGACCGCTTCTTCGACTTGCATGTGATGTCGCCGATGCAACGCGCGGTGGACGGCGCGTTGACGGGCGATGCGGCCCGCCGTGCGGAAGGTCTCGCCTACGCGGCTGAAAAACTCGAACGCGCCTACGCGTGGCTCGAGTCGCATCTCGCCGATCGCACGTGGGCGCACGGCCCCGACTTCACGCTGGCGGACTGCGCGGCGGCACCTTCGTTGTTCTACGCGGACTGGGTCGTGCCGATCGGCGAGGACAAGCCCGCATTGCGCGCCTATCGTGAGCGCCTGCTGGCGCGACCGTCGTTCGCGCGCGCCGTGGAAGAAGCGCGGCCGTTCCGGCCGCTGTTTCCGCTGGGCGCGCCGCCGCGCGACTGATGCACGTGCCACGCCGTTGAGGCGCCGCCGCGTTCAACCCACCGGCGTCTCGCCCTCGCCCGACTGCTTGCCGGGCCGGTCAGAGGGCGCCTGCTTGCGGTCCTTGTCGTCGCGCTCGGGCATGGCGCTGCGCTGATCGTCGCTGTGTTTGGGCGGCTGCGGATGCCTGATTTCCTCGGGCATCTCCGCAGAGGCGTCGTCATGCTTCACATCGGCCTTCGTTTCAGCCTGGGCATCGCCCTTCAGTTCACTGTCGCTCATCGCAGGTCTCCCGTTACAGAAAGCCCTCACGACGCCGCAAAACGCGCTCCCGGCGCGCCTACGCTTCGCGCTCTCCGCGCGCCTTCAATCGCTGCCGATGCGCGGCCACCTTGGCCCGGTTGCCGCAACTCGCCATGCTGCACCAGCGCCGCGCGTGGCCGCGCGTGTGGTCGGCGAACAGCAGCGTGCAGCGGTGGCCCTCGCACGCCTTCACGTGCGTGAAATCCTCCGTGCTGACGAGTGTCGCGAGCGCGTCCGCCACCGGCATCAGCAGCGAGTCGGGCGTATGCCAGCGGCGCGACTCGCGGTAAACGAGCGCGCGATCCGCTCCCTCTGCATCGGCAACGAGTTCGCCGTGGCGCTCGTCGCGCGCGAGCAGCGCGTTGAGCGGCGCCAGTGCGCCGAGATCGGCGGCCGCGAGCGGGCGGCCCTTGCGCTCGCCGACAAACCCGCGAAACCACTCGCGTAAGGCGCGCGCCCGCTCGGCGACGGCGTCGAAGTCGGCGGCCGGGAACTGCGCGCGCAGCGCGGCGAGTGCCTCGGGCGGCGCCATGCCGGCCTGCTCGATCCACGCGAGAAAGCCGGCGCCGTCGGCGATCCAGTCGACCGTTTCGTCAACAGGCGTGGCGATCGAGTTGAGGAAGTCGAGACCGGGCGCGTCGGCCACGAACATCGCGGGCAGCGAACGAAATTCCATGATGAAGCAAAGGGCGAGGGCAAACGATGGCTTAATCGTAACCGTCTAAAACGTTCTTGACAAGTTACTCGATTGGTTTGTAACCTGTATTTAAGCAATGAGACGGTTACAAAACACGGGTGCCCCAAAAAGCGAGACCCCAGCCCGTGTGATCCCGCCCCATCGTCATTCATCCACCCAAGGAGCCACCATGACTGCCATCGCCTATCGCCGTGCCAATGTCGACGGATTCAACATGTTCTATCGCGAGGCGGGCCGCGCGGGCGCGCCCAAGCTGCTGTTGCTGCACGGTTTTCCCAGCTCGGGCCATATGTTTCGCGACCTGATTCCGCTGCTCGCCGACCGCTTCCATATCGTCGCGCCGGACCTGCCGGGCTTTGGCCAGTCGGATCTGCCGGATCGCGGCACCTTCGCGTACACGTTCGAGAACATCGCGAAGGTGATCGGGCGTTTCACGGAGGCAATCGGCTTTGACCGCTTCGCCGTGTACGTTTTCGATTACGGCGCGCCCACGGGCTTCCGGCTCGCGCTCAATCATCCGGAGCGGATCACGGCGATCATTTCGCAGAACGGCAACGCGTACGAGGAAGGCTTGAGCGAGGGCTGGAACCCGATTCGCGCGTACTGGCAAGACGCCTCGCCGGCGAACCGCGAAGCGCTGCGAACGATGCTCACGCGTGAGACCACGATCTGGCAATACACGCACGGCGTCCCCGACGTTGCGGCCGTGTCGCCCGACGGCTGGGCGCTCGACGACTACTACATGGGCCGCCCCGGCGCTCACGAGATCCAGCTCGATCTGTTCCGCGACTATCGCAACAACGTCGCGCTGTATCCGCAATTTCAGGAATATTTCCGCACGCACCGGCCGCCGTTTCTCGCCGTGTGGGGCAAGCACGATCCGTTCTTCCTGCCGCCGGGCGCCGAGGCGTTCAAGCGCGATCTCCCCGAGGCGGACGTGCGCTTCTACGACACGGGCCACTTCGCGCTCGAAACCCACGCGGCCGAGATTGCCGCCGCGATCCGCGAATTTCTTGCGTAGTCCCTGGTAATTTCCGTCGATGGAAGGTGGGCAAGCGCGCCGTGGCGACATGCGTCGTAACGGCGCGTTTTGCCGTTTGCGCGCTCGTGGATTTTTCGCGGCCTAGTTGTTTTTTCCTTGATATCGAGTTGTCCCCGAGTCGTTCCCGGGACGCGCGGCTGCGCGCCTCGCCGCGCGCCGCCTGCCGGACGCATTACAATGCAGGATTCATAACGCGGCGGCCGGGCAACGCACCCAGCACGCGGCGACTGCCGGCGCATCGCCCCGGCACACGACAATATCCCCACGATCGCCATGCCCCGCTGCCGCGCGCCGTCGCGCACTGGCGCGCTTGAATTCGCCGGATCAACGCAGGAATCATTGTCATGAAACGCTTTACGCCGCCGCCCGCGCGGTTGTCGTCACCGGATTCGCCGTTGCTCGTGCCCACGCGGCCGTATCGCGCGGGTCGCGCCGCATGAGCGCCGCATTCGCGCGCGCGCGCCGCCATGCGCCGGTCGCGTCGCGTGTCGTCGCGGCGATCGTCGGCGGCTATGCGCTCGGCGCGCTCTCGAGCGTGGCCGCACTCGCCTTGCCGATGAGCGCGACGCAAGGCGTCGTCACGGGCATGCTGGCGAGTTTCGTGGTCTACACGGGCGCGGTGATCTGGGTGTTTCTCGCGCGCAGCGCCACGCGCGCGTGGGCCGGGCTCGCGCTCGTCGCGGCGCCGCTCGCGCTGGCGGCGTGGTGGGCCTCGTCGGTTGCGTCCGCAACGAATCACGCTGCGAGCCACCTGGCGAGCACGGCATCGGCCGCCACGAAGGCGCAGGAAGGCAAACCCCAATGACGCGCAGCGCCAACACCGAACCGAAAGCGCGCGGCGTGCGTCAGAGCATGTCCGACTTGCATACGTGGGCAGGGCTGCTCGCCGGCTGGATTCTCTATGCGATGTTCCTGACCGGCACGGTCAGCTATTTCAAGGAAGAGATTTCGCAGTGGATGCGGCCCGAACTCGCGCATCAGCAGGTCACGCCCGATCCCGCCGAAGTCGCGCAGCGCGTGACCGGCACGCTCGCCACGCTGGCGGCGGGCAGTTCGCAATGGGGCATCCAGTTGCCGACCGATCGCGCCAACGCCGCGAGCGCGTTCTGGCGCATTCCGCCCGGCTCGCACGACAAACGTTTCTTCGATGAAGCGACCTTCGACCCCGCCACCGGCAAGAAGGTGAGCGCGCGCGAGACGCTGGGCGGCGACTTCTTCTATCGCTTTCACTTTCAGTTCTGGTACCTGCCCGCGATGTGGGGGCGCTGGGTCGCGGGCTTTTGCGCGATGTTCATGCTCGTGGCGATCGTGAGCGGCGTCATCACGCACAAGAAGATCTTCGTGGACTTCTTCACGTTCCGCTGGGGCAAGGGGCAGCGTTCATGGCTCGACGCGCACAACGCGCTCTCCGTGTTCGGCCTGCCGTTTCATTTGATGATCACCTACACGGGCCTCGTCACGTTGATGACGATGTACATGCCGTGGGGCGCGCAAACCGCATTGACGACGCCCGCGCAGCGCCAGGAACTCATGACGCAGCTGAACGCGTTCATCCAGCCGGGCAAGCCCTCCGGCGTGCCGGCGCCGCTCGCGAACGTGGCGCCGATGGTGCGCGAGGCGCAGGCCCGCTGGGGCCACGACAACGTGCTGCGCGTGACGATCACCAATCCCGGCGATGCGAGCGCGCGCGTGGCCGTGTCGCGCGGCGAGGCGGCGCGCGTTTCCGTGAGCCCGCAGTATCTGCTGTTCGACGGCGCGAGCGGCAAGCTGCTCCAGGTGAACGACCACGTGGGCGGCGCGGCCGAAACGCGCGGCGTGCTCTACGCGCTGCACATGGGACGTTTCAGCGACCTGCAACTGCGCTGGCTCTATTTCATCGTGAGTCTCGCGGGTACGGCCATGGTGGGCACGGGGCTCGTGATGTGGACCGTCAAGCGGCGCCAGAAGCTGCCCGATCCGGCGCGCCCCTACTTCGGTTTCCGGCTGGTCGAGCGGCTCAATATCGCGAGCATCGCTGGTCTGTCGATTGCGATGACCGCGTATCTATGGGCCAATCGTCTGCTGCCGGTCGCGCTCGCGAATCGCGCCGACGCCGAGATCAACGTGTTCTTCGCGATCTGGGCCGCCACGTTCTTCTACGCGCTCGCGCGCCCCGCGAAGCGCGCGTGGATCGAACTGTTGTGGTGTGCGGCCGCGCTGCTGGCGTTGCTGCCGGTGCTCAATGCGCTCACCACGCAGCGGCCCTTCTGGCACAGCGTGGCCGTGGGCGACTGGGTCTACGCGGGCTTCGATCTGATGATGTGGGCGCTGGCCGCGCTGCATGCGGCGCTCGCGTTGCGCACGGCGCGCCATCGTCCGCGTGCGAAGTCCGCGCCCGCGCGCCGTGCGAGCGCGCTGCGCGAACAGGAGGACGCGTGATGTCGATGCTCGCGTTGATCCTCTGCGTGCCCGCGTTCGTGTGTCTCGCGCTCGCGATGGAACGCCATCAGCGCCTGGTATTCGGCGCGGCGCTCTCGCGCGTGGCCGCGCGCACGCTGCGCGTGACGGGCTGGCTCGGACTCGTCGTCGCGTTGGGGTTGGCCGTAGCGGCGCAGGGCTGGGCGCTCGGGCTCGTGTGGTATAGCGGCTGCACGAGTCTGGCGGCGGGCGTGGTGTACGCGCTGCTCATCGTCTATGAACGGCGGGCGACCGCGCGCCAGTGACGCGATCGATGTCTCGACGGCTGCGTCGATTGATGCCGCGATCGTGACGGTATCGAGCCGCGCGATGCCTATGAACCGCACACGCGCGGTGGCCAAGCCCCGCGCCGTGCTCACGCCGTCACGCGAATCCAGCGCGCAACGAACAGGGCGATGGTCGCGACGATAAATGCCGTCGATGCCACCAGCACGGCCAGGCGCATGGCGTACTCGCCGCGCGTGAGCCTGCGTTTGCCGCTCGCAGGACGAGGCACGCTGTACGAGCGCATGCGCGTACCGTCAGTCGTCTTTTTCATTGCCTTTAGCCTCGACGGCGCGCACGCAGCCAAGCAATGGTTCTCTCAGGTTCTTGTGTATGCCGTCTCTGCAATCGGCCGTTGCAAAGTAGCGGAAAAGCCGGGTGCTGGCAATCCGCAATCCCTTCTAGAGACTGTTAGATTCGGACATCTAACTGACGCATTCAGCGCGAGGCGCAGGGATATATCGCGCGTTATCCGCATGATTTACTGATTGGGATGGACTGAGGTAAGCCTTACGTGCCGATGGCGTGACGCATGAAGCGTGCTCAGGCGAGCGCGCCGCCGCCATCCGCGTACACGGTGCTGCCCGTCAGGCAGGGATTGGCGAGGAACTTCATGACTTCCGGCGTCGAGCCCGTGACGATGGCGGTCTTGCCGGTCAGATCGACGTTCATGCGCGGGTTCTCCGTGAAATGAGGTTGAGGGCCGCCTTCACGGATCGCGTTGCACGTGGCATGTCGAGCCTCGACGCGCGGCCGCCGCGCGGAGCGCATGGCCTATGAGCCGAACGGCAGTTCGCCTTGCACCTGGCGCGGTGCCGGATTGTCCGCCGAAAAACGCTCCAGCGCACTCGCGCGCACGCCGATCAGCCGTATGCGCCGGTCGAGATCGACACGCTTGAGACACTCGCCCGCCGCGCGGCGAATCTCCTGCGCGGTGGACACGGCGTGCGGCAGCGACAGATCGCGCGTGACGATCTTGAAGTCGGCGAACTTGATTTTGATGCCCACCGTGCGCGCGCTGTAACCCTTGCGCTCCAGGTCTTGCGCGACGCGTTCGCACAGCTGCGAAAGCGCGGGCGTGAGCGTCTCGCGGTCGCGCCGCACGTGCATGTCGCGCTCGAAGGTGGTTTCGCGGCTCATCGACTTCGGTTCCGACGAGACCACCACGGCGCGCTCGTCGTGGCCCTGCGCGATACGCGCGAGCCACGCCGCGTACTTCTGGCCGAAATTCTCCTGCAGCACGCCGAGGTCGGCCGCCGCGACGTCGCCGATCGTGTTCATGCCGAGACTCGCGAGGCGCTCGCTCGCGCGCGGCCCGATGCCGTTCACCTTCTTCGCGGCCAGCGGCCAGATGCGCGTTTCGAGGTCGGCGCTCGTGAGGATGGTGAGGCCGTCCGGCTTGTCGAGTTCGGAGCCGATCTTCGCGAGCAGCTTGTTGGGCGCGATGGCGATCGAGCAGGTGAGGCCGGTGGCCTGATTGACCGCGCGCTTGATGCGTTCGCCCAGTTCGCGCGACTCGCCTTCGACTTCGGTGAGATCGATATAGATTTCGTCGATGCCGCGGTCTTCGATCTGGTCCGTGAAGGTATGCACCGCGTCTTTGAACAGCCGCGAGTAACGGCGGTACGAGTCGAAGTCGGTGGGCAGCAGGATGGCCTCGGGCGCGAGTTGCGCGGCCTTCATCATGCCCATGGCCGAGAACACGCCGAACGCGCGCGCTTCGTAAGTGGACGTGGTGACCACGCCGCGCCCGACGTAATCGCGCAGCCGCGCGAAGCGCCGTGTGCCGTTGGCGAGCAGTTCCGGCGCGGCATTGCGGCCCCCGCCGATCACGACCGCCTGGCCACGCAACTCGGGATAGCGGAGCAGCTCCACGGATGCGTAGAACGCGTCCATGTCGAGATGAGCGATGCGGCGGGGCGGCGCGTGGCTCACTTCGGCGACTCTGCGAAATTGCTCAACGGATCCACTCGTGTTCTCGCGCGCGCCGGCACGCAGAAAAGGGTCATGACAGCCCGGCGGCCTGTATATGCATACAGTAGTTTACTCACGGGCGGGAGTTCGCGCAAGACGGGGCGTGAGACTGCGCGAAAGGCGAGAGCCGTGCCGCGACCGGCAAAACGCCAGCGCGTCAACCCGCCTCGGCGACCGCTGCGATGAAGGCGTCGAGCGCCGGATTGACCGCGTCGGCGCGCCAGACGAATTCGACGGGATACGACAAGGTCAGGTCCGCGTGCTCGATCAGCATCACCTGGTTCGGACAACTATAGATGCAGGCCTCCGGCACGATCGCGTAGCCCATGCCGGCGGCCACGAGGCCGAGTATCGTCGAGACGTCGCCGCCGATCGGCACGATGCGCGGCGAGAAACCGGCAAGCTGGCATTGATGGATCAGAAAGTCGTTATAGGCCGGCGCCACTTCTCTCGCGAACCACATGAACGGTTCGTCTTTCAGCTCGGCGAGACGCGTGGGCACCACGGGCGCGGAACCGTCGGCGGGGCGCGGGACCGCGAGCCGCAAATGGCAGTCGAACAGATGACACGCGTTGAACGCCGGGTCGCGCGGATCGCGCCACGCGAGGAACCCGCCGTCGAGACTGCCGCTCGCAATGCGCGCCAGTTGCTTCGCCGCCAGCGCGGGCTCGAGCATGACGGTGACGTCGGGATGCGTGGCCTTGAAGTTACGCACGGGTTTCAGCGTTGCCGGATGCCAGCTGTAATTGGGCGCCAGCCCGATCTTCAACGCGCCCGCCTGGCCTCGCGCGAGCCGCACGAACAACTCGCGCGCGGTTTCCAGATCGCCCAGTAACCGCCGCGCGTCGATGGCGAAGCGCTCGCCCGGCACGGTCAGTTGCACGCCCTTTGCATTGCGATGAAACAGGTCGCTGCCCAGTTCTTCTTCGAGATCGCGGATCTGTCTGCTCAATGCGGGCTGGACGATATGAAGTCGTCGCGCGGCTTCCGCCACGCTGCCGCAATCGGCGACGGCAAGGAAATATCGCAGGTGTCGGAGTTCCATGGTCCCTGTGGGTCGACTCGCCTATACCTCAAAAGTATAGCCGCCATTTTTGAAGAGTATGCGTGTCGCCGCACGCCTCGCGTTTAGGCTGTTCACACGTCAAAACGATGAGAGACACAACATGGCGAGTGAGAACACGGTCTTGCGACGATCCGACGCGGTGGTCGCTTCGAGCCGACGAGCGGTGGCAGCCGCGTCGGTCGGCAACATTCTGGAAATTTACGATTTCATTGCCTACGGCATCTTCGCCGTTCCCATCTCCCGCACGTTCTTTCCCGCCAGTTCGGACTTCGCCGCGCTGATCCTCACATTCATCACGTTCGCCGTGGGTTTCCTCGTGAGACCGGCCGGTGCGCTCGTGCTCGGCCGCTACGCGGACCGGGCGGGCCGCAAGAAAGCGCTGAGCCTCACCTTGCTGCTCATGGCCGCCGGAACCGTGGTGCCGGCCGTGTGCCCGTCGTATGCCAGCATCGGCGTGGCGGCGCCGCTCCTGATCGTGCTGGGCCGCCTCGTGCAGGGCTTTTCGGCGGGTGGCGAAATTGGCGGCACGGTGGCCATGCTGATCGAGAACGCGCCGCAATCGCGCAAAGGGCTGTTCGGCTCGTTCCAGCAGATGTCGCAAGGCGGCGGCACGCTGATCGCCGGACTTGTGGGACTCGCGTTGACGAGCTGCTTCACGCAGGCGCAGATTTTCGGCGGCGCGTGGCGACTGGCGTTCGCGTTCGGGCTGCTGATCGCGCCCGTGGGCTGGTACATCCGGCGCTCGGTGGCCGAAACGCCCGATTTCGAACACGCGCAGCGTGCGCCGCGCCGTGCGCTGTGGCCGCAACTGGTCGAATACAAGGGGCGCGTGCTGACCGGCGTGGCGATCATGGTGTTCTGGACGATTGCGACCTACGTGTCGAATTACTTCACGACCTATGCGGTGCGCGAAGTGCATTTGAGTCTCTTCGACAGTTATATCGGGCAGGTGAGTTACGGCATTGCGATGATGACGATGTGCCCGATCGTGGGCGCGCTCTCGGACCGTATCGGCACCCGGGCGCCCATGCTGTTCGGCGCCGCGCTGACCGCGGTTGTCGCGTATCCGCTCTTCCTGCTGCTCGCGCATTACCCGAGTCTCGCCACGCTCGTGGCGGTGCAGGTCGCGATCGCGTTTTTGCTCGCGTGCTATGCCGCGTGTGCGTCCACCGTGCTGGGCAGCGTGTTTCCCACCGGGTTTCGCGCAACCGGCGTGGGTCTCGCGTACGCCATCGGCGTGACGGTGTTCGGCGGCTTCACGCCGGTGGCCGTGACCGCGCTGATCGGCTTCACGGGCGACCGGCTCGTGATCGGCTATTACCTCGCGGCGGCGGCGCTGATCAGTTGCGTACCCGTGCTATTTATTTCGCACCGCGAAGGAAAAGCGGCGCCGGAAGCGGCGGCCGTTCAATTCGAATGATGCGCGTTCACGCGACGCGATTCGCTTGTGCGAATGGCGCGGCGTGAAGCCCAGTTTTAAGCCTGAAGGGAAGCCTGAAATGAAAACCGTAGTGAAACCGGGCAGCACAAGGAACAGGATGATCGTCGAGGAATCCATTGCCGCCTTTCAACCCGAACTGACGCGGATCCGGCGTCACCTCCATGCGCATCCCGAGTTGCGCTTCGAAGAACAGCAAACCGCCGACTATGTCGCGACGCTGCTCGAAGCCTGGGATATTCCGGTCGTGCGGGGCATTGGCGGTCACGGTCTGGTGGGCATCTTGCGCGGCGAAGGCAACGGCAAGCGTTCGATCGGACTGCGCGCCGACATGGATGCGCTGCCGATGCAGGAAGCCAACACGTTCGCGCATGCGTCGCGGCACGAAGGCAAGATGCACGCGTGCGGCCACGACGGGCACACGGCCATGCTGCTCGGCGCGGCGCGTTATCTGTCGCAACATCGCGACTTCGACGGCACCGTGAATTTCATCTTTCAGCCTGCGGAAGAGGGCGGTGCGGGCGCGCGCCGCATGATCGAAGACGGCCTGTTCGAGCGTTGCCCCATGGATGCCGTGTTTGGCGTGCACAACTGGCCGGGCCTGGCGGTGGGACGTTTTGGCGTGCGGCCCGACGCGCTGATGGCGTCCAGCAACACGTTCAGCCTGCAGATCGGCGGGCGCGGTTCGCACGCGGGGCAACCGCATCGCAGCGCCGACCCGGTCATGATCGCCACGCAGATCGCGCAGGCGTGGCAGACCATCGTCTCGCGCAATGTCGATCCCAACGACTCCGCCGTGTTGTCGGTCACGCAGATCCACGCGGGCGACGCCGTGAACGTGATTCCCGAACACGCGGTGTTGAGCGGCACGGTGCGCAGCTTCAGTGTCGACGTCACCAATCTGATCGAGAGCCGGATGCGCACGATCGCGGAAGGCATTGCCGCGGCCTTCGACGTCGATCTCACGTTTCATTTCGCGCGCATCTATCCGGCGCTCGTCAATCACGCCGTCGAAGCCGGTCTCGTCGCCGACGTCATGGGCGAACTGGTCGGCGCGGAGAACGTCGACGAAAACATGACGCGCACCATGGCCTCGGAGGACTTTTCGTTTTATCTGCTGCACAAGCCGGGCGCCTATGCCTTTATCGGCAACGGCGACGGCACGGAGCGCCTGCCGGGCCAGGCGGAAGGCCCGTGTCAGTTGCACAGCGCGAGTTACGACTTCAACGACGCGTTGCTGCCGCTCGGCACGAAATACTGGGTCGCGCTGACGCACGCGTATCTCAACCGCGTGGAGTATCCGCTGCGCTGTATTCAGGCCACGCATCGCGGCTGGCCAGTGGCGAAGGCGGGTGCCTGAAACACGGAAGCGGCGGTACAGGGCGGCATGCCGGGCGAAGGGCGGTGTACCTCGTGTCATCGTCCGGACGACTTCATGTGCTACTGTAGATGTTCGGAGCCAGTAGGACGTTTCATTCGAACACCAGAAGGATGCTCATGGAATTCAACAATGGCGCTGTACTCGAAGCTCTACGACTCGCGTTGTATCGACAAATACCGTGGCATAAGCGGCCGGCTATTTTCACGCTGCTTCGCTCGCAGGGGCTGATTCAGACCATTGACCAGAAACCTCCGCCCAGCACGAAGTTTCTCCCCACTCTCCAGATTGCTGTCCTGACCGAAAAAGGACAGAAAGAAATTCAGCGTATCGAGGCTTCCGTGCATGTCGCGGGTTGGCTCGAAGACGATTACTTCGCCACATTTCTCGCCGAAGTCGCGTTCGTTTGATCGGCGTGATCGCGCGGTGGCGCGTATTTGGGGTTCGATAAAGGTTTCGATAGCGGTGCGAACGGGTCTTGGAAAAGGCCCGTTTTTGTTGTGTGCCCGAATGCGGGTTCGTCGTTATTCACGAGCACGGCTTTGCTGGTGATGGCTGCCGGGCAATCGCGCCGCGCGCGACCCGCGTGCATCGAATGAAACGACGCGCTCTGCCAAACTTTTTCCTGATCTTCATTACCAGAATAAAAGGGGAAAGCCGTGTCAGTCGTGGAGACTTTGGTGAAAACCGCCCTGGCGGACGTCGACCATTTGCGTGCGATGGATGCGAAGGGCGATGACTTCAGCCTGTCGCGCGATGTCGAGTTCTGCCTGCTTGCGCCTTCCGCGGAAAAAGCGGCAACGGTTGCCGGATTCATCAACGACTACCAGTACGGCCGCGCCTCGGTGCAGCACGTCGAGGCGCAATGTCGGGTGCTCGTTCTCGTCCACATGCCCGTGCTTCAGCACAATATTCTGGCGGTGTCGGGGTTCATGACGTGTATCGCGGCGCTCTTCGGACTCACTTACGACGGTTGGGGCTGCGTCGTTCAGCAGCGGAACTGACGAACTCACTCGCCATTGGGCCGCAATATCGCCGCATTCTTCCGCCCGGCGAAGCGCATTAAAACCGCGCCCACGCTGCAACCGTCAGTCCATGTCGCGCCTTTTGCGTGGCGCTGGCTAACCGCACCGCCGCCCACCGCCTGACCGGCCGCGCCGCGCGTTCCGATCCTGCGAACGCGCGAACGCGCGAATCCGCGATTCCGCGAACGCGCGAATGGCCCGCATTCCCTTTCCCAACCTTTCCCATCCGCATTTCCCTCTTGCTCCCATCCCCGGTTCGCGACGATAATGGAACAAGAATGATTCGCATTTAGAAATTAGCACCTGCAAGCAACCTGCTCGACCGCGCCCCGCCCGGATCCGGCATAGACGAAACCCGCCGATTCCCGTGGTCGAACGCTACTACCGCGAACTTGTTCGCTTCCTTTCCCGGCTGGTCAATGACGGCGATACCGCCGCGGATATCGCCCAGGAAAGCTACGTTCGCGTGCTTTCGCTGCGCAATACCGGCGCGGCGATCAGCGACCCGCGCGGCCTGCTGTATCGCACCGCGCGCAATCTCGTGATCGATACGCACCGGCGTGCTACAGTCCGCGCTCACCACGTGGACGAGCTGGAGACGATCGACGAGCCCGTCGCGCCCGTGTCGAGCCAGCCCGAGGCCGCGTGGGAAGCATCGCGGCGCACGACCGCGCTGGTCGCCGCCATCGACGCCCTTCCGCCGCGCTGCCGCGAAGCCTTCGTGCTGCACAAGTTCGACGGCCTGAGCCATGCCGAAGTCGCCGCGCGCATGGGCATTTCGCGCAACATGGTCGAGAAGCACGTCATACGCGGCGTGGTCGCGTGCCGGCAGCGGCTGGCGGCGTTCGAGTGCGCGACGGCGGAATCCGCGAGCGCGGAAACGTGCGCCAGGCCGCGCGCCGAAGCGCGGGCCGAATGACGCGCGATGCAAACGGCTCTGATGTCAGGTTTTCGCGGTGTCGCGCGTCTTCCAGATATACGCGCTGACGACATGACGATGGAACGACCCCACTCTCCCCCGAACGAGCCCCCGCATCCCTCTCCCGCCAACGCCGATATCGAAGCGCAGGCGGCGGCGTGGTTCGTCCGGCGGCAGGGCGACGCGCACGGGCGGCGGCAGGGCGGCGCCGGCGACGAAGCCGCGTTTCGCGCGTGGCTCGGGGAACACCCGGCGCACGGCGCGGCCTATGAGCAGATCGCGAACGCCTGGCAGGCGCTCGACCGGTTGCCCGCGCACGAGATCGCGCGCTGGCGTGCCGAAGCCCATGAGCAGGCGAAAGCCGGCGCCGAAGCCCGCGCGCTCGCGTCTCCCGGCCGCCGCGCCTTCGTGCCGCGCTTCGCGCTGGCCGGCACCGCGTTCGCGCTCCTGGGCGGCGGCGCGCTGGCCTGGCGGCTTTGGGAAACCACGCCGACGTTCAGCGCGAGCTACGAAACGCCGCGCGGCGCGTTCCAGACCGTGTCGCTGCCCGACGGCAGCAAGCTCGACCTCGACACCGATACGCGCGTCGAGGCGCGTCTGTACCGGCATCGGCGCGAAGTGCGTCTCGTGCGCGGCCAGGCGATGTTCGCCGTGCGTTCCAATGCCGGTTGCCCGTTCGAGGTGCTCGCGCGCGGCGTGACGGTGACGGTGGTGGGAACGCGCTTCGCCGTGCGCTGCACCGAAACAGGCCTCGAGCACGGCAACGTGCGCGTGGCGGTGGAGGAAGGGCGCGTGCGGGTGGCGGCGGGGTCGGCATCGGCTGCGGGATCGGTGCCGGCGCAACAGGACGTGGTCGAACTCACGGCGGGACAAGCCGTGGCCACGGACGCCAGCGGCGCGCTGCGCGCCATCGGCACGATCCCCGCCGCCGACGTGGCCGCCTGGCGCGACCATCGCGTGACTTTCGACAACACCACGTTGCTGCGCGCGTTGCAGGAATTCGAGCGCTACGGCGCGACGAACGTGCGGGTGGACGCCCCCGCGGTGGCCGCCATGCGCCTCACCGGCAGCTTCGACGTGCGCCAGGCGAGCCGCTTCGTGTACGCGCTGCCGCGTGTGTTGCCCGTGCGTTTGCGCGCGCGCGGCGACGCGATCGAGATCGTGCGCGCGGTGTAGAGCCAGTTAGCGAAGACCGCGATTGTCGATGTGAAATGACGCCGATGTTGCGAGCGCGTGGCGCGTATCACTGCAAAAGGTCGACAAAGAAAAAAGCGCTCAGCGACCGCTCGCCGCCGCTTCGCCGGCGCCGGGCGCGGACGCAACGGGTTTCGCGCCCGTGGGCGGCTCCGTTTCGATGCGCCGGAACACCAGCGCCGAAACCAGCGTGATCAGGCCCACGCCCGCGAAGCTCACGCGAAAGCCCAGCGCCACCGAGCCCCATTGCGCGGCCACGAGGCTCACGAGCGCGCCGCCGATCGTCACGCCCAGACCCATCGCGAGCATCTGCACCATCGAAAAGAGACTGTTGCCGCTGCCCGCGTCCTCGTGCGAAAGCCCCTTGAGCGTGACGCTGTTCATCGCCGCGAACTGCATCGAATTGGCCGCGCCGAAGACGGCGAGCACGATCACCTCGACCGCCATGGGCGTGCCGCGCGAGATCAGCGCGAACGCGACGATCGACGCGCCCACGATCACCGTGTTCACGAGCAGGAACAGTTCGTAGCCGTAGCGGCGAATCAGCGGCGCGATCCAGCGTTTCGCGAGCGTGCCCGAGAGCGCGGCGGGCAGCATCATCAAGCCCGAGCGCAGCGGCGAATAGCCGAGTTCGAGCTGCATCAGCAGCGGCACGAGAAACGGCACGGCACTCGATCCCACGCGGCACACGAGATTGCCGATCAGGCCCACGCTAAAGTTCGGTTCGCGGAACAGCGCGAGACGGAACAGCGGATTGCGGCGGCGGCGCGCGTACGGCACGTAGGCGAGCGCGGCCGCGATGCCGAGCACGAACAGACCCGCGGACCACGCGCCGCGATGCGTCTGCACCGGCGCGTCGAAGGCCAGCGAGAGCGCGATCATGCACAGCGAGAGCAGCGCGCAGCCGGCCACGTCGAAGGGCGGCGCGGCCGTGCCCGAGGCGCGCGGCAAATAACGCTGCACGGCGAACAGGCCGGCAATGCCGATCGGCACGTTGATCAGGAAGATCCAGTGCCACGAAATGGCCTCGACGAACCAGCCGCCGAGCGTCGGCCCGACAATCGGACCCACCTGGCCCGCGACCGAGATGAGCGCGAGCGCCGCCACGTATTCCTCGCCCTGGATCGAGCGCAGCACGGCGAGCCGGCCGATCGGCAGCAGCATCGAGCCGCCCACGCCTTGCAGTACGCGCGCGACCACGAGTTGCGTGAGCGAGTGCGCGCTCGCGCAGCACAGCGAGCCGAGCACGAACACGAGGATGGCGGTGAAATAGACGCGGCGCGTGCCGAAACGGTCGGCGAGCCAGCCCGAGGCGGGCGTGAGCATGGCCATCGTGAGCGTGTAGGCGACGATCACCGGCTGCATCACGAGCGGCTTCACGCCGAGGCTATGGGCGATGGACGGCAGCGCCGTGTTGACGATCGTCGTGTCGAGCGCCTGCATGAAAAAACCTGTGGCGACGATCCACAGTAGCGCGGTCTGGCTTGAATCTCGGGTCATTGCAGCGTCTTGATGCGCCGCGCGAATGCTCGGGAGTGGGGCCAGATCGGCGGCGCAATATCTTGAATACGGTCATGATATTGTCACCGCTGTCCATCGGGAACCCCACTAAGGGCACTCACTGTCATCGGGGTTGCCGATAACCGTCGATCCTTGCTCACCGTGCAGACCATGCTCAACCCCATCTGGCTCAAGACTTTCGCGGCGGTCGCGGCGTGCCACAGCTTCACGGAGGCGGCGCGCCAGCTCGGGCTCACGCAGTCGAGCGTGAGCGACCACGTGCGGCGGCTAGAAGAGGCCGTCGGCCGCCGCCTGTTCGTGCGCGACACGCATTCGCTCGCCATCACGCCCGACGGCGAGGCGATGCTCGCGCATGCGGGCGCGATACTCCAGGCCATCCACCGCGCGCAGGCACAGTTTCGCGCGCCGCGCCTGCGCGGCCGCGTTCGCCTCGGTTCCTCCGATGACATCGCGCTCGGTCCGCTGCCCACCGTGCTGGCGGCGTTTCGCAACGCGCACCCGGACGTCGAGCTGGAGATCACCATCGGCATGACGGGACGGCTGTACGAGTTGCTCGACGCGGGCGCCATCGACCTGATGGTGGGCAAGCGGCGGCTCGGCGACCGGCGCGGCACGGCGCTGTTCACGGGCCGCCTCGAATGGCTCGCGCGCACCGGCACGATGGTCGATCTCGAACAGCCGCTGCCGCTGCTGCTGGTGGCCGAGCCGAGCGTGACGCGCGCGGTGGTGCTCGACGCGCTCGCGCAAACCGACTTCCGCTGGCAACTCGTGTGCACGAGCAGCAGTCATTCGGGTTGCGTGGCGGCGGCGCGCGGCGGGCTGGGCATTACCGTGCGGCCGCAATATCTGGCCGCGCGCGGGCTCGCGCCGCCGCTGAACGTGGCGAGCTTGCCGCTGTTGCCCGACGTCGAATTCATCGCGCTCGCGGCGAAGCGGCTCTCGCGACCCGCGCAAACGCTGCTGGAATTGCTGCACGAAAGCGATTTGCGCGGCGCGTGGGTGGGCGAATAAGTCCGACCGGCTGGATTTCGCCGCGCGCTCGCACGCGCGTTATGCCGCGCGCTGGGTGAGATCGAGAAAGTGGCGCAGGCACGGGTTCGGATTCCCGGCGCGCCAGACCAGCACCTGCTCGATATGCGGCGCGTCCAGGAGCGGGCGGAACACGACCTGGTCGAACGCGGCCTTCGTCATGGAAAGCGGCACGAGCGCAATGCCGGCGCCTTCGTTCACCAGACTCAGAATGGTCTGCTGAAGCTGCACCTCGAAGCGGATCGACGGAAAAAACCCCGCCGCGAGACAGTGATCGACGATGGCGTTGCGCAGCGCGGGCGCGACGTCGGGGATCGCCACGACGAAGGCTTCGCTGGCGAGACGCCTGGCGGCAATGCGGCGGGCGCGCGCGAGCGCGTGGCCGCGATGGAGCGCGACGCAGAGCGGCTCCGAAGTGACTGTGCGGCGTTCCAGGCCGAGTTCCGCGGCGCCGGGAATCAGAATGGCCGCGTCCATTTCGCCCGCGCGCACTTTGGGCGCGAGGTCTTCGGACACCACCTCGCGCAGTGCCAGCGTGACTTCGGGAAACGCGCCGCTGAAGGCGGTGACGAAGCGCGGCACGACGCCATAAGCGGCGCACATGGTGAAGCCCAGTGTGAGTTTGCCGATGCTGCCGTGCTCGGCGGCCACGGCGTTGCGCGCGGCCGCGCCGGTGGAGGCGAGCAGCGCTTTCGCATCGGCATAAAACTGGCGGCCCGCAGCCGTCAATTCCACGTGGCGCGAATTGCGCTCGAACAGGCGTACGCCGAGCGATGCCTCGAGCGCCGCGATCTGGCGGCTCAACGGCGGCTGCGAGAGATGCAGCGCTTGCGCCGCCTTGCCGAAGTGACGCGTTTCCGCGAGCACGACGAAGTAGCGCAGCGGCTTGATATCGAGCATGGCCGATCCCGGTGGATCAAACGCATTGAACGGAAGCGCCGTGAGCGAAACCGAATCAATGCAGAAAAGGTATTGTTGCTTGCCGATAATAGCATTGGAATGTATTAATCGGCTTCGCTATAGTGCGCGGTTCCGATTCCGTCCCGCCGCCATGCTTTCCACTTTTTCGATTCTTCTGCCCATTTTCGGGCTCATTCTCGCCGGCTTCGTGTGTGCGAAACGCGGTGTACTGGGCCCGACGGCGGCTTCCGAACTCAACAAGTTCGTGGTGTGGCTCGGCTTGCCCGCGCTGCTGTTCAACATCATGGCGCACTCGACCTGGCAGCAGCTCGACCAGCCGGGCTTCATTGCCGTGTTCTCGATCGCGAGCGCCGTGCCGTTCCTCGTGACGCTCGCGGGCCGCCTGATCGCGCGCCGCCGCCTCGCCGACGCGAGCATCGACGCCATTGCCGCCTCGTACCCGAACACGGGCTATATCGGCTTTCCGCTGTGCCTGCTGCTGTTCGGCCAGTCGTCGCTGACGCCGACCACCATCGCCACGATTCTTGTCGCGTGCGTGCTGTTCGCGGTGGCGATCGTGCTGATCGAAGTGGGCTTGCAGGTGGAGCGCGCGCCGCACAAGCTGGCCGCCAAGGTACTGATGGCGCTGGCGCGCAACCCGCTGATCGTTTCGCCGATCGTGGGCGCGCTCGCGTCCGCGGGGCACGTCACGGTGCCGGAAAGCGTGGAGACCTTCCTCAAGCTGCTGGGCGGCGCGGCGAGCCCGTGCGCGCTCGTGAGCCTCGGCCTCTTTCTCGCGAAGAAGAAGCCCGAGGGCGAGCAGGTCGGCGGCGCGGTGGTGCGCGACGCGGTCGTGCTCACGCTCATCAAGCTGATCGCGCAACCGTTGATCGCCTGGTGGCTCGCGACGCGCGTGTTCGCGCTGCCCACGGCGCTCGTCAACGTGACGATCCTGCTGGCGGCGCTGCCCACCGGCACGGGGCCGTTCATGCTGGCCGAGTACTACCGGCGTGAAGCGAGCATCACCTCGCGCGTGATTCTGTTTTCGACCTTGGGCGCGATCGTTTCGCTCTCGCTGGTGATGACGTGGCTGATCCGGCCGGCTTGAGCGTGGCGGCATCAAGCGTGTCGCGCGCTGCCATAAGCACCGGCGCGCGGCGATAAAAAAGCGGCGGACCGGTTTTCGGTTCGCCGCTTTTGCTGGGTCGCGACACCACTTATTCCGGCGGCAGATGGTCCTGCTTGAGCGCCATCGTCACGAGCCGCTGCGTGATGTTGGGGTCACGCGCCTGGGCAGCCAGCTGCCCGGCGTGATGGTAGATGAGATCGACCTTCTGCTCGCGATCGGGTTCGGCCTTGATCGCCGCCAGTTCGGGGGTACCCGCGGTCTTGTTGCGAACCCAGTCCGCCAGTTCGGGCGTCACGTGTTTCGGCGGCCCGGACGTGGGTGCGGCCGCCATGTTCGCACGCATCTTGAGCAGGTGGTCCGGCATGGAAGGGGGAATGTGCGCCACTTCAACGAGGCCGAATTTGGCAATGGCTTCGGGATGAATCTTGCGCTCGGATTCGCCGGTGTCGGTGCCTGCGATGTAGTCGCCCTGATGGCCCGGCGCGGAAACGGGCGCTTCCCACGCGTTGTGCGTGTGAACCTTGCCGGGTTTCAACTCCGCTTTCGCGGGATGAACCACGGCGAACATGACGTTGGTTTTGTCGGCTTGCGCATAACCGTCGGTCGGTTCGCTCGACGTGTAGAGCCCGGCGCCGTGAAAATTCTTGCCGCCGATACCGCCGCCTTTGCCCTGGTTGGCCTCGGCGGAAAAACCGTGCTGCCGGATGGCGTTGGCGTTCTCTTGCGTCGTCACGTGATAGCCGAACACCTCGACCTCGCCGTGCTCGGCTCGCAGCGTTTCCTTGATACGGGCTTCCATCTTGCCCACCTGCGCGCCTTGAGGCACGCCCGTATGCAGGGCAAGGCCGGGCGCGTCGAGCACCTTGCCGCCCAGCGGCTTGACCCCCGCCGCGGCCGAGACCGCACTCGTGGCCGCGACCGGCGACGTCTGCACGTTGCTCGACGCCATCGCCATCGAATGATGCCATTCGGATTCCGAAGCAGGCGATTTGGCTTCGGCGCGCTCGGGCAGAATCGCGTTGAAACGGGGGCGCTTGTTCGGCGTGTCGGCGCCGGATTCGTCGACGGGCGAGCCGGTGCGTTTCGTCGACCCGCTGCGCGACGGCGAGGGCGCGCGCATACGAGCGAGGCCGCCTAGCGCGTGATGCTCGGGCGGCCGCGTGGGCGTACCGGCATTGGGCCGGTTGCCGCCGGCGGGCTCGCCGGTGTGGTGATTGCCGCTCTCGTGAATCGCGTCGTTCGAGCCTATGCGCACCATGGTTGACGGGTCTCCGAAGATCGTCGATCCGTCATCGTAGCGGCCCCGCGAGCCGTCTTTGCCGCCGCGTGCGAAGCGGGCTTCAAATGTGCGAACACGCTCTGCGCCGGCATTCGCGCTACGCGCTCTTTAAGGGCGCGAATGTCAAAACGAAAGCGTTTATATCGTGCCGTAGAACAATTTCCGATAACGGCTTTATCACCGAGAACTGTTGTCGATTGATTAAATTTATTCGTATGAATATTGACCCACCCCAGGTGCCGGACTAATCTGGGAATTGCAAACATCTACCAAGCGCCCGGTTCGTCGGCCTTTTTGGGAACGCATCATTGCGGAGTTTGCCGGCGAAGTTGGTTGATGAAGGGAGCCAGGCGTTTAGCGTAGTCGCTAAGGTTCAGCGATCGAGGCTAACAACCATGAACACGCTCGACATTCAGGAAAGCATTCGCGAAGTCAATCTGTCTTATCTCGTGCTGGCGCAGCGCATGCTGCGCGAAGACCGGGCGATCGGCATGTTCCGGCTCGGTTTATCCGGCGAGGTCGCCGACCTGCTGATGGGCCTGTCGCTCGCGCAGGTCATCAAGCTCGCGTCGTCGGATCACTTGTTATGCGCGTTCCGCTTCAACGACCAGATGCTGCTCTCGGCGCTCACGCAGCCCGCGAAGCACGTTGAGGTCGGCTCCGCCCATGCCGCCATTCTCATGGCCGGTCATCCCGTCGAACTTCTCGTCTAAGCCCGTTCCGTCATGAACACAATGACCCGAAAGAGCGTCACGGAAGACGCTCAGGAAGTCTTTCGCGCCATCGCGCTGATCGAACTCGGCGCGCGCATGCAGGTGCTCGAGAGCGAATTGTCGATTTCGCGCGACCGCCTCATCCGTTTGTATCGCGAGTTGCGCGGCGTCTCGCCGCCCAAAGGCATGCTGCCGTTTTCCGCCGACTGGTATATGCCGTGGCTGCCGAACATCCATGCCTCGCTGTTCTTCAACACGTATCTGTTCTTGCGAAAGGAGGCGAGCTGCTCGCATCTCGACGCGCTCACGAAAGGCTACAAGCTCTATCTGGAGCATTGCACGCGCACGGACGCCGAGCCCGTGCTCGACCTGACGCGTGCGTGGACCCTGGTGCGTTTCTTCGAAGCCGAGATGCTGCAACTCACGCCGTGTTGCCGCTGCACGGGCAAGTTCGTCGCGCACAAGCACGACTTGCAGAAGGGTGTGGTGTGCGGTGCGTGCCAGCCGCCGTCACGCGCGGGCAAGACGCGCAAGGCCGCGGCGCGCGCGGCGGTGCAGGCCTTTGCCGAAGTCACGCACGAGGAAGTGATCGAGCCGATAATCGACCCGATCGAAGCCGTCGATGCCGTGAACGAAGTGGCGGCATTTCAGGCGGCTTGACCGGCGCTCTCGAAGCGGCTTCAGGCTCGCGCGCTCACGCCTGGGCCGTGCGAGGCGCTGCGTAACGCGGGCCTTTTGCAACGTTTTTTTTGCGGTGGCCGCGCCAGGCGCGACACGGCGTTAGACGTTGCGCGCGGCCGTGAAACGCGCCTTGATGTGACGCGGCGTTTCGAGTTCATCGACAATCGCCACGGCGAGATCCGCCACCGCTATGCCGGCGGGCTTGTCGCCATCCATCAGCAGATCCTCGTTGCCAAGCCGATACGTGCCGGTGCGCTCGCCTTCTTCCAGGAAGGCGGGCGGGCTCACGAACGTCCAGTCCAGCACGGTGTTGCCGCGCAAGTCGGTCAGCGCGTCGCGCGCGGCCTTCGCGCCGGGGACGATATTCGGCGGCACGTGCGCGATGAAGCCCTCGGTATCCACGAGTTGCACGCCGGGCGCGACGAACAGGCTGCCCGCGCCGCCGATCACCACATAGCGCTTCACGCCGCTCGCTTCCACGCCGCGCACGATCGCGTCGTTGCCGCGCAGGAAGTTGTCGAACAGTTCGGGATCGTTCCAGCCGGGATTGAATGACGACACGACGGCGTCGTGACCTTGCACGGCGCTCGCGATCGACGCTTGCGAATACGCGTCGCCGCTAACCACGGTCAAACCTTCCTGCGGCGCGAGGCTGCCGCTCTTGCGGGCGATGGCCGTGACCTCGTGCCCGCGCGCGAGCAGTTCGCGCAACACGTGCTTGCCAACGAACCCCGACGCGCCAATCAACGCAACTTTCATGAAACCTCCTGGGTGCGTGCTCATGAGGCGGTGCTGCATGGGCACGCGGTGGGTAGATACGGAGGTATGCTACCGGCCGGGTCGTCACTTTAAAATACCGTGAAAGCTACTAACTCTTTTAAGTCCGACTTCAAAATGGGCGATCTGCGCCAGCTGGTGGTGTTCGCGGAAACGGTCGCCAGCGGCTCAATGAGCGCCGCCGCTGCGCGGCTCGGCATGACGCCCTCCGCGGTGAGCCAGACCATCAAGGCGCTGGAGCGGCAGGCCGGCGTCACCCTGCTGCATCGCTCGACGCGCAAGCTCGCGCTCACCGAAGACGGCAAGCAGTGCTACGCGCATTGCGAGCGGCTGATGTCGTCGTGGAAAGCGGCCAGCGATTCGCTCTCGCAGGCGCGGGACGCGCCCAGCGGCGAGCTGCGGATTGCCGCGCCGCTCGGTCTCGGGCCGCTGATCGCGCCCGCGCTCTCGCTGGTGTTGTCCACCTGGCCGCAACTGCGCTTGCGTCTCATGGTGAGCGACGACATGGTCGATCTGATCGATGCGCGCGTGGATCTCGCCATTCGCATCGGCAAGCTGGCGGACTCCGGCTGGACGGCCCAGAAGCTGTGCGAGCTCGACACCATCCTGTGCGCGTCACCGGCTTATCTGGAGCGTCATGGCACGCCCGGTACGCCCCAGGCGTTGAGCGGGCATCACTGGATCGCGCTGGAGCGCGAGGTCGAGGCCGCGCGCTCGCTGGATGCCGCGGACGGCGCGGCGCCTGCGATTCCGGTGACGCTCTACACGGAGAGTCGGGCGGAAAAACGCCCGGAAAAACGCCCGGAAAAGCGTACGGAAAAGCGGGTGAAGCAGACGGTACGCGTGAACGTGCGCGCGATGAGTACGTCGCAACCGGCCGTTCAGCAACTTTGCGAGGAAGGCATGGGAATCGCGCGCGTGTCGTATGTCGAGGTGCTGGCGCAACTCAAGAGCCGCAGGCTGGTCCACGTGCTGCCCAAGTGGGCGTTTGCGCCGCTGCCCGTGACGCTCGTGACGCCGCGCAAGGAAGGCCAGCCCGCCAAGGTGCGGGCGGCGGTGCAGGCGCTACGGGATTATTTCCGCGATCTGCCGGTGGTTCGGGCGAGCGGGGAGTGAGCAATGCCTTGATGCCGTGCGCTCCCCGCATTTGTGTGGTCTTAGCGCCGGCCGGTGCCCGCCACCGGGTCGCCCACCGACAACCCAAAACCGGTCGACTCCGGCGCGGCATGCGCCGTATCGGCATCGCCCGCGTCGAAGTCGGGGTCGCGATTGAGGATCGCGCGCGCACGATCGACATCCAGCGCGCCTTCCCAGCGCGCGACCACGATCGTCGCCACGCCATTGCCGATCAGGTTGGTCACGGCGCGCGCTTCGTTCAGGAAGCGGTCCACGCCTAGCAGCAGCACGAGCCCCGAGACCGGTATCTTGTGCATGGACGCGAGGGTCGCGGCGAGCGCGACGAAGCCCGCGCCCGCCACGCCGGCCGAGCCCTTCGAGGTCAGCAGCAGCACGCCGAGCACCACGAACTGATCGAGCAGCGTGAGATGAATGTTCATCGCCTGGGCCACGAACAGGGCGGCCATGGTGAGATAGATCGCCGTGCCGTCCGCATTGAACGTGTAGCCGGTCGGCAGCACCATGCCCACCACCGGACGCGAGCAGCCGAGATGCTCCATCTTCACGAGCATTTGCGGCAGCACCGCTTCGGTCGACGCCGTACCGAACGTGATCAGGATTTCGTCGCGGATATAGCGCAGATACTTCCACAGCGAGAAGCCGCACACGCGCATCACGAGACCGAGCCCGACCGCGACGAACAGGATCGACGTCGCGTAAAGGCACAGCATCAACTCGCCGAACGATGCGAGCGTGCCGAGACCGTACTTCGCGATGGTGAAGGCCATGCCGCCGAACGCGCCAATGGGCGCGACGTACATGACGATGCGCACGATGCCGAACATGCCTTGCAGAAACATGTCGAGCATGTCGACGAGCGGCGCGGTGCGCGGGCCGAGCTTGGCGAGCGCGATGGCGAACAGCACGGAGAAGAAGATGATCGGCAGGATCTCGCCGTTCGCGAACGCGCCCACAATGCTGTTCGGCACGATGCTCATGAGGAAGCCGAGCGTGGTGTGATCGTGCGCGGCGTGGGCGTAGCTGGCGATGGCCGAACTGTCGATATGCGCGGGATCGATATTCATGCCGCTGCCGGGCTTGATCGTATCGACCACGACCATGCCGATCAGCAGCGCGACGGTGGATGCCGCCTCGAAGTAGAGCAGCGCTTTCACGCCCACGCGGCCCGCTTCGTGCAGATCGTTCATGCGCGCAATGCCCACGACAACCGATGCGAAGATGATCGGCGCGAGCGCCATGCGAATCAGCTTGATGAAGAGATCGCCCAGCGGTTTGAGGTCGGCGCCTATGTCGGGGTAGAAGTGACCGACGGCAATGCCGGCCACGATGCCGATCAGTACCTGGACGTAGAGCTTCGAAAGATATTTTCTGAGTTTCGGGGGCCGCATGTCTGTCTCCTGAGCATGGCGCCATCCAGATGAGTTCGTGCGACCGCCAATCGCCGTGCATGCGGCGATTATGTTTCCGGTCGCGGCTGTGTTGCCGTCGTCGCGCCTTGTGCGTGGCGAACGCGGGCGTCGGCCAAAAATGGCCGGCGCCCGCGAGCGGCCTTACGCCGAGAGCTTCTGCATTTCCGCGTAGAGATCGGCCTTGCCCTCGAAGCCGATGCCCGGCAAATCCGGCAGGGTGATGTAGCCGTTGTCGACCTTCACGCCGTCGGGGAAGCCGCCGTACGGCTGGAACAGATCCGGATAGGACTCGTTGCCGCCGAGGCCGAGGCCCGCCGCGATGTTCAGCGACATCTGGTGGCCGCCGTGCGGAATGCAGCGGCTCGGCGACCAGCCATGCTGGCGCAGCATCTCGAGCGTGCGCAGATATTCGACGAGACCGTAGCTCAGCGCGCAATCGAATTGCAGCCAGTCGCGGTCCGGGCGCATGCCGCCGTAACGGATCAGGTTGCGCGCGTCCTGCATCGAGAACAGATCCTCGCCGGTCGCCATCGGATTGTCGTAATAGTTGCGCAGCGTGGCCTGCAGTTCGTAATCGAGCGGATCGCCCGGTTCCTCGTACCAGAACAGGTCGTATTGCGAGAGCGCCTTCGCGTACTGGATCGCGGTATCCAGATCGAAGCGGCCATTGGCATCGACCGCGAGTTTCTGGCCGTCGCCGAGCACGCTCAGGATCGAGTCGATACGGCGCAGATCCTCGTCGAGCGACGCGCCGCCGATCTTCTTCTTCACGACCGTGTAGCCGCGGTCGAGATAGCTGCGCATTTCGTCCTTGAGCTTTTCGTGATCCTGGCCCGGGTAGTAATAGCCGCCCGCCGCGTAGACGAAAATCTTGCGGTCGGGCTGGCCGTTGCCGTAGCGGTCGGCGAGCAGCTGGAAGAGCGGCTTGCCCGCGATCTTCGCCACCGCGTCCCACACGGCCATGTCGATCGTGCCGATGGCGACCGAGCGCTCGCCGTGACCGCCGGGCTTTTCGTTGGTGAACATCGTCGCCCAGATCTTGTGCGGATCGAGGTTGTCGCCGGCCTCGTCGACGAGCGTGGCGGGGTCGGCTTCGAGCAGGCGCGGAATGAAACGCTCGCGCATGAGCTTGCCCTGGCCATAACGGCCGTTCGAATTGAAACCGTAGCCGACCACGGGTTTGCCGTCGCGGATCACGTCGGTGATCACGGCGACGAGGCTCAACGTCATCTTGCTGAAGTCGATATAGGCGTTGCGGATCGGGGAACTGATCGGAACGGTCTTCTCGCGAATCTCAACGATTCTCATGGTGCGGTCTCCTGGACTGGCGCGATGGCTGGACGTTTCACAGCGCGGTTGATGGCTGCAATGGCCCGTAGCATAGCCCTGGAAGAACCGCCTATACTTCACCTCGATTCATTTCATTTTTTACCAAAAGTGAGAACGGTATGAGAACCGATGCCACTTCCGACTTCGAGTTCTTCGTGCAACTGGCGAAGCTCAAGAGCCTTTCCGGCGCGGCGCGGTCAATGGGCATCACGCCGCCCGCGGCCACCAAACGGCTGGGCATACTCGAAGCGCGTTTCCGTACGCGGCTCGTCAACCGCACCACCCGCAGCGTGAGCCTGACGCCCGAAGGCGAGACATTCGCGCGCTACGCCTCGCAGATCCTCGAACAGGTGCGCGAAATGGAAGACGCGATCGCGGGCTCGCCCGCCGACCCGCACGGGCGCTTGCGCATCAACGCGACGCTCGGTTTCGGGCGCACCACGATCGCGCCGCTGGTATCGGAATTCGCCAAGCGCTATCCGCATGTCGATATCCAGTTCGTCGTGACGGACCGCCCCGTCGATCTGGTCGAAGGCGCGTTCGACATGGCAATCCGCTTCGGCGAGTTACCGGATCAGCGCTTGCGCGCGCGTCGGCTGATGAGCAACCGCCGCTTCCTTTGCGCCTCGCCGAAGTACCTGGAGCGGCACGGCATGCCGCGGCGCAAGGAGGATCTGGTCGATCACCGCTGCATCATCCACACGCAAAACGACGATGCGTTCGGCGTGTGGCGTTTCATGCAGGAAGATCATCTGGAGGCGCTGAAGGTGAACGGCTCGCTCGCGAGCAACGACGGCGATATCGTGCTGCGTTGGGCGCTGGATGGCCATGGCATTCTGATTCGCTCGGAATGGGATCTCGCCAAATACATTCAGAGCGGCAGGCTCAGCCTCGTGCTGCCGGAGGTGGTGCTGCCTTCCGCGGATCTCTTCGTGTATTACCCGGGGCAACGCAACGAATCCATTCGCGCTCGCGCGTTCATCGACTTTCTGGTGAAGCATTTCGAGGCGCCATTCGTGCCGGTGGATATTGGCAAGCCGGCTGGCGGGCGGAAGCGGGCGGGGCGGGGGAAGGGGGGATGAGTTTCCTCCCCACGCGCCTCACTTCCCCACGCGCGCCTGCAAATGCGCCGGATAGCGCTCGCCCTGCACGGCGATGGGCGCAAGCCGCGCCTCGATATCACGCAGATTTTCCGCCGAAAGCGCAATGGCGGCGCCGCCGATATTCTCCGTCAACCGCGGCAATTTCGTCGTGCCTGGAATCGGTGCGATCCACGGCTTCTGCGCGAGCAGCCACGCGAGCGCGATTTGCGCGGGCGTTGCGTTCAGGCTCGCGGCGATCTGCTTGAGCACGTCCACGAGCGCCTGATTCGCCTTGCGATTTTCCTCGGAGAAGCGCGGCACGATATTGCGGAAGTCCGTTTGATCGAAGCCGGTGCTGGCGTCGATCGCGCCCGTCAAAAAGCCCTTGCCAAGCGGGCTGAACGGCACGAAGCCAATGCCGAGTTCTGCGAGCAGCGGCAGGATCGCGTGTTCCGGCTCGCGCCACCACAGCGAATATTCGCTCTGCAACGCGGCAACGGGCTGCACGGCATGCGCGCGGCGAATCGACTCGACGCCCGCTTCCGACAGGCCGAAGTGCTTGACCTTGCCCTGCTCGATCAACGTCTTGACCGCGCCCGCGACGTCTTCCATCGGCACCTCGGGATCGACGCGATGCTGATACAGCAAATCGATGCGATCCGTGCGCAGGCGTTTGAGCGCCGCCTCGGTGACCGCGCGAATGTTGTCCGGCTTGCTGTTCACGCCCTGCTGGACGTCGCCGCCTTCGAAGCCGAACTTGGTCGCGATCACGACCTGGTCGCGAAAGGGCGCGAGCGCCTCGCCGAGCAGCGTTTCGTTTTCGCCTTGCGCATAGGCTTCGGCGGTATCGAAGAAGGTCACGCCCTGCTCGAACGCGGCGCGGATCAGCGCGATCGCGTCGGCTTTGTTCGTGGCCGGCCCGTAGCCGTAGCTCAATCCCATGCAGCCCAGTCCCATTGCCGAGACTTCCAGGCCGCTATTCCCCAGCATCCGTTTTTGCATGTTCGCTCCTTAGCGTGCGGTTGCGCCCGCGTGATAGTGCGCGTCCGAAACGGGTTCCATCCACGTGACCGGACTGCCGTCGAGTTGTTCGGCGATGGCGATATGCGTCATCGCGGTGGTGGCGGTGGCGCCGTGCCAGTGCTTTTCGCCGGGTGCGATCCAGACGATGTCGCCCGCGCGAATGTCTTCCACCGCGCCGCCGTCGCGCTGTACCCAGCCGCGGCCGGCCGTGACCAGCAGCGTCTGGCCGAACGGATGCGTGTGCCACGCCGTGCGCGCGCCCGGCTCGAAGGTGACGGTGGCGCCGCCGGTCCGGGCCGGCCCGGTGCCGGCGAAGGGCGCGTCGATGCGCACCGTGCCGGTGAAGTAGTCGGCGGGTCCGGCCACGGACGATTGCGAACCGCATCGGGTGATCTGCATGATGGTCCTTGCGAGCGTGTCTTGAGGCGTTCAATGTAGCAATCCGGCGTCAAGCGATAAAGCGCTAGAATCCGCATGAAGTTATAAGTGAGGCTTATCAATGGCGCGCTCCGATCTCTCCGATATTTCCGCCTTTCTCGCGGTCGCGCGGGAAGGCAGCTTCACGCGCGCGGCCGCGAAGCTCGGCGTGTCGCAGTCCGCGCTCAGTCAGACCGTACGCAATCTGGAGGCGCGGCTCGGGCTGCGTCTGCTCACTCGCACCACGCGCAATCTGGCGCCCACCGAGGCGGGCGAGCGGCTGATCCAGTCGGTCGGTCCCCGTCTCGACGAGATCGAGGCCGAACTGAATGCGCTCACGGCGCTGCGGGACAAGCCGTCGGGCACGGTGCGCATTGCCGCGGGCGATCATTCGGCGGAAATGGTGCTGTGGCCGGTGATCGAGAAACTGCTGCCCGGCTATCCGGACATCGCGATCGAAATCGTCATCGACAACGGGCTCACGGACATCGTCGAGCAACGGCTCGATGCGGGCGTGCGGCTCGGCGAGCAGGTCGCCGGAGACATGGTGGCCGTGCGCATCAGCCCCGACGTGCGCATGGCCGTCGTGGGCACGCCGGGCTATTTCACGAGGCACCCGAAACCGAAAACGCCGCGCGACCTCACGGCGCACAACTGCATCAATATCCGGCTGCCAACAGCCGGTGGACTCTATGCGTGGGAGTTCAGGAAAGCGGGGCGCGAGTTGAACGTGCGCGTGGAAGGACAACTCATCTTCAATAGCGCGACCATGGCCGTGAAGGCCGCGCTGGCGGGCGCCGGTCTAGCCTACGTGACCGAGCAGCGCGTGTTGCCGCACCTCGAAAGCGGCGAACTGGTGCGCGTGTTGCCCGACTGGTGCCCGTCGTTTGCGGGCTTTCATCTGTACTACCCGAGCCGCCGGCAACCCACGCCGGCGTTCGTGGTGGTGGCTAATGCGTTGCGCGAGGGCGCCCGGGTGCGATAGGTGCGATAGCGCGCGCGGGTTAGCGATCGTCGCCTGGGCCTTGTGCGGCGAACGCCTGCTGCGCGGCCTTGATGTCGTCGCGGTGCGCGTCCACCCATTGCAGCAGCGCACGCAGATGCGGCTCCAGCGAGCGGCCCAGCAGCGAGATCTCGTACATCACGGCAACCGGCGCCGTGCTCACCACGGAGCGCTTGACGAAGCCGCTCGCTTCGAGCCGCCGCAAACATTGCGTCAAGGCGCGTTGTGTGATGCCGTCGTTGGCGCGGCGCAACGCGTTGAAGCGCATCGGGCCCGCGCAAAGGTGCCCGAGCACCAGCAACGACCATTTGCTCGTGATCTCTTCGAGCACGAGGCGATTGAGTTCGAGCGCTTCCTGATCCTGCGTTGCCATGACGGGATACTCCGTGATACCTGGTTGTCTTCAAGTGCCTGATTGTATTCAGGTATAAATTCTATACCATGGGAAACACTCAACTTGACGGAGTGTCATCATGGTCGATCAGCGTGAAAACAAGGTGGATGAGGGCGCGAATCACGGCGTGCAACGCGTGCTGGTGTTCGGCGCAACGGGACAGCAAGGCGGCGCGGTCGCGGCGGCGTTGCTCGCGAAAGGCTGGCCCGTGCGGGCGCTCGTGCGCGACGCAAAGAGCGCGAAGGCGCAGGCGCTCGCGGCTCGCGGCTCGCGCCGTGGACGTGGTAGAGGGCGACTTCTCGAACGCCGACGCGTTGCAGGCGGCCATGCGTGGCGTTGATGGCGTCTTCAGCGTGCAGCCGAGTTCGGGGCAAGGCGCCGCCTACAACGTGTCCGACGCCGACGAGATCCGCTACGGCAAAACCGTCGCCGATCTGGCGAAGGCCGCCGGTGTAAAACATCTCGTCTATACCTCGGTGAACGCCGCGGGCGCCGAACCAACCGGCATGGGCCACTTCGACAGCAAAGCGGAGATCGAGGCGCATATTCGCGAGATCGGCATACGCTACACGATCGTGCGGCCCGCCGGATTCATGGAATTGCTGATGCTGCCGGGCATGGGCCTCGACCAGGGCAGGTTCACGTCGTTTTTGCGGCCGGAACAGCGCGGCCAGATCATCGCGGCGCAGGACATTGGGCGCATCGTCGCGGCGATTTTCGGCAACGTGGAGCGCTACGCGGGCCAGACGATCGAGATCGCCGGGGACAGCGTCACGGGGGCGAGTTTGCAGGCGAGCCTGAGCCGCGCGGCGGGCCAGCCTATCGCCTACTCCCGCTTTCCCGAGAGCCTGTTGCGGGAGAACGCGTTTCTCGGCCGCCTGGCCGATCTGTTCGACAATGGCCGGCTCGCGGGCAACGCGGATATCGCGGCGCTGGGGCGAGCCTTCGGACCGCTGCTGAGCTTCGACGCCTGGCTCGCGGGTCCGGGCAAGCCGCTGTTCGAAGCCGCGCTCAACGCCGAAGCGGCGCCCATCGCGCTGCGTTAGCCGCGCGGTTCATCGCTGGATCGTTGGCACAATCGGGGCGAGGAGCGCGGCCTGGCCCGCTGCACCACGGGCCACAGCCCTGCCCGAACGCGAGCGGTGCACATGCACACCAAGGCTGCCGCTCACACATCGAACGAATCCACCGGGCCGATGAAGTCGCGCTTCGTGAGGTCGACGCCATTCGCGCGCAAGATCGCGTACGCCATCGACACGTGGAAGTAGATGTTCGGAATCACGATCTGCAGCAGGTAGGTTTCGCCGCGCAGTTTGCCCGGCACCCACGATACCTTCACGATCCGGCTGGCGGCATTGGCGTAGTGGTCGGCCGTTACGCTTTCGGCGAACGCAAGGGTCTTGCGGATGCGCGCCCGTGCCTCGGCGAGCGTCTGCTCGTTGTCTTCGTGGCGCGGCGGCTCTTGTCCGGAGAGCCACGCCGCGCCGCCCTTCAGATAGTCGCACGCGCTCTGTATCTGATAGAGCAGGCCGGCCATGTCGGGCGCGAGGCGCGTCGTCAGCAGCACGCCCACGTCGAACTGTTTCGTGTTCGCAAAGCGCTCGGCCTTGTCGAGATACGTCTCCAGCGTGCGAACGGCCTGCACGCATTGCGCCATGGCTTGTGCATACATCGTTGATCTCCGTGAAAAGAAGTGGGGCACGTGGCGGCCGCCCGTTTCCCCTACAATAGGTCGACCTTGATTCCCCGTGAGCGAACGCGTGGACCGACTCGAAGCCATGGAAATGCTGGTGACCGCCGTGGATGGCGGCAGCCTTTCGGCCGCCGCGCGGCAACTGAAAACACCGGTCAGCACGCTCACGCGCAAGGTCGCCGACCTCGAAGCGCTGCTCGGCACGCGCCTGCTGATCCGCACCACGCGCAAGCTGACTTTGACCGATACCGGCATGGCCTATGTCGCGGCGGCGCGGCGCATTCTCGACCTCGTGCGTGATCAGGAGCACGAAGCCACCGGCGAATTCGCCACCGCACGCGGCGAACTGGTCGTGACCGCGCCCGTGCAACTGGGGCGCCTGCATGTCCTGCCCATCATCAACCAGTTTCTCGCGCAGTATCCGGACATTACCGTGCGGCTGCTGCTGTCCGATCGCAACGTCGACCTGACCGACGCGCATGCGGATCTCGCGGTGCGTATCGGCGAGTTGCCCGACAGCAATCTGATCGCCACGCGCATCGGCGCATTGCGGCCCGTCGTGTGCGCGAGCCCGGCTTTTCTCGCCGACCGCGCGCCGCCGCGCGAACCCGACGACCTCGTGAAGTATCCGTGCGTGGTGTTCAACAGCCCGTATCTTTCGCCGTGGCGCTTCCGGCTGCCCGCGACGAAGAAAACCTATCTGCTCGAAGTGAAGCCGCGGCTCGAGGTCACCGCGCCCGACGCCGCCGTGAGCGCCGCCGTGGACAACGCGGGCATCACCTTCGTGTTCGAGCACGACGCCGACGAAGCGGTACGCGGCGGCCAGCTCGAGATTCTGCTGCCGCAGTTCGAGATCGAGCCCGTGCCCGTTCATCTCGTGCATGTCTCGCGCAACCTCATGGCCGTCAAACTGCGCCATTTCATCGACTTCGCGGCGCCCCGGCTGCGCGAATCGCTTGCGCGGTTCGGCAAGCGCAAGCGGTCCTAGCCGTTTGCGCCGATCTTCACGATTCGTGGCCCGAGTCGACTGACTCGCCCGACCCCTCCAACCCGTCCAACTCGCCGAGCACGCGCTCGTTGCGATTCTCGATCACGCTGCGCGTTTTTTTCGTCGCGCCGGGACCGGCCGCGAAACGCACGTCCTGATATGTGAGCGGCTGGCCGTTCGTGGCGCGCACCTCCACCGTCTGCACGGGCTGGCCGCTCGCGTGGTCCACGAGCTGGATATGCGGCTTGCCGTTCGGCGCGAGCCACTTGTCGCCCCATTGCATGAGCGCGACCAGCACCGGGTAGAGATCCACGCCTTTTTCCGTCAGCCGGTAACCAAACGTGTTCGCGCGTTCCGCGATCGGGAAGCGCTCGAGTATTTCCAGCTCGATCAAGCGTTCGAGCCGGGCCGTGAGGATATTGCGGGCGATGCCGAGTCCGCTCTGGAACTCGTCGAAGCGCCGGCTGCCCTGCGTACATTCGCGGACGATCAGCAGCGTCCACCACTCGCCAACCTCGTCGAGGGCGCGAGCGATCGAGCAATCCATTCCATCGAAGCGTTTTCTGTACATGATGAAGCGCATCTTAGCGCAAGTTTCATCATGCAACTTAACCGGTTTGTGGGGAGCAGCTTCCCGGTTTCGTCCCGTAGCGTGACGCAACTGTGTTCCCTATAGTTGCGTCACGAAACTCAAGCGGCGGTGGTCCCGGCGTGGTCTTACCGGTCCGCTGCCCTCTCCAGGTTTAGCGCGCCGCCGGCATCGTCGGCGGCAAAGCAGGATCACCCCACGGGCGAGCCGCGACTTATCTGCTCACGGATCGCCTGTCCCTATCGTTAGGAATGCGATGAATACTCCAGCCGAAGAAGTCGCGCTCGAAGTGCCGACCGCCGAGCGTCCCGTTCCGCCTCGACCCGTTCGCTGGGTCGGCAAAGGCGTGGCCGCCGTGGTCGTGGTCGCCGTGGCGGCAACCGCGTTTCATCTGCACCGTTCGGGCGCGACGGCCGTGGTCACGCCGCCGCCGCCCTCGGTGGCCGTGAGCACGCCGTTGCAACGCAATATTGAAGGACGGCTCGGCTTTCTCGGCCAGTTCTCGCCCGTGAATCGCGTGGAATTGCGCGCGCAAGTGGGCGGCACGCTCACGCAGATCCACTTCAAGGACGGCGATGTCGTGCACAAGGGCGATCTGCTGTTCGAGATCGATCCCGAGCCGTATCAGATCAAACTGAGCGAGGCGACGGCCGCGCTCGAAGCGGCCAATGCGCGCCTCGCGCTCGCCACGCGCGAACTCTCGCGGGCCCAGGAACTGCAACGCTCCGAAGCGGGCACGGTCGAGAACGTCGATCAGAAGGTGGCCGAGCAACGCGCGGCGCAAGCCGCCGTCGACAGCGCCAATGCGCTGGTGCGCGACGCGCGCTTCGACCTGGATCGCTGCCGGATCGTGGCGCCGTTCACCGGCCGGATCGGTACGCATCTCGTTTCCACCGGCAATCTGGTCTCGGGCAGCCGCGCGGGCAGCGGCCCGACCACGCTGCTCGCCACGCTCGTGTCGCTCGACCCGATCTATCTCGACTTCGACATCAGCGAAAACGACTACGCGGCGTTTCAACGTTCGCGCGACAACCGCGGTGGACCGCTCGCGGACGCGGTGGCCGTCTCGCCCACCGGCGACAGCGGCTTCTCGCGCAGCGGCACGCTCAATTTCATCGACAACACCCTGGACCGTTCGAGCGGCACGATTCACGCGCGCGCCACGATCCCGAACGCCGATCTCGCGCTGACGCCCGGCGGTTTCGCGCGCATCCGGCTCGCCACGACCGCGCCGCAACCCGCCTTGCTCGTCCCCGACGCAGCCGTGCTCGAGGATCAGACCGATCACATGGTGTACGTGGTCGGGCAAGACGACGTCGTCACCCCGCGCAAGGTGGAGGTGGGCGATCTGCGCGGCGGTCTGCGCGTCATCAAGTCCGGGCTGGCGCCGAGCGATCGCATCGTGATCGACGGCATTCCGGCTGTGCATCCCGGCGCGAAGATTGCCCCGCACGCCGGCGTTATCCCGTTCTCGCCGGCACAAGGCGACGCAGGAGCGAAGTCATGAAACTCACGCACTTCTTTATCGAGCATCCGCGCTTTGCCGCCGTGCTGAATATTTTCGCGGTGCTCGTCGGTCTCGCGACCATGCTGTCGTTGCCCGTGGCGCAGTATCCGAACATCGTGCCCACGACCATCCAGATCACGACGTCGTATCCGGGCGCCTCGGCGGACACCATCGCGCGCACGGTCGCCACGCCCATCGAGCAGTCGGTCAACGGCGTCGAAAACATGGACTACATTTCGAGCCAGTCCACCAGCAATGGCCAGTTGACGATCACGGTCATCTTCAAGGTGGGCACCGACCCGAACGCGGCGCTGCTGCTCACGCGCAGCCGCGTGGAAGACACGCTCTCGCGCCTGCCCGTGGAAGTGCAGGCGCAGGGCGTGCAGGTGAAAAAGACCATCCAGGCGCTGCTGCTCGGCGTGCACGTGTATTCGCCCGACGGCTCGCGCAGCCCTGAATATCTGTCGAATTACATGCTCAAGGTGCGCGACCAGATCGCGCGCTTGCCGGGCGTGTCGGACTTTCAATTGTTCGGCGAGCGGCAGTACGCCATGCGCATCTGGATCGATCCGGACAAGGCGGCGTCGTACCGCATCAGCGCGAGCGAGATTCTCGCCGCGTTGCGCGCGCAGAACGCCGCCGTCTCGGCGGGCGTGCTCAATCAGCCGCCGGTCTCGCACAACGGCACGGGCGCGTATCAGATCAACGTGGATGCGCTGGGCCGTCTTTCCACGCCCGAGCAGTTCGGCGACGTGGTGGTGAAGTCGGACGCGCAAGGGCGGGTCACGCGCATTCGCGACATTGGCCGCGTGGAACTGGGCTCGGTGGACTACGGCTCGAAGGCGTACGCCGACCGCTACGCGTCCACGCCGTGGTTCGTGATCGCCACGCCCGACGCGAACGTGGTGAAGGTCGAGCATGAGGTGTGGGACAAGATGGCCGAGCTGAAGAAGAGTTTTCCGTCCGGCGTCGACTACATCAAGATCTACGACCCCACCACCTTCGTTTCGCAGTCGATCCACGAGGTGGCCAAGACCATCTTCATCGCGGTGCTGCTCGTTGTGGGCGTGGTGTATCTGTTCCTGCAGAACTGGCGCGCAACCCTCATTCCGGTGGTGGCGATTCCCGTGTCGCTGGTGGGCACCTTCACGATCCTCTCGTTGTTCGGCGCGTCGATCAACAATCTCTCGTTGTTCGGGCTCGTGCTCGCGGTGGGGATCGTGGTGGACGACGCGATCGTGGTGGTCGAGAACGTCGAGCGCAACATGGCGCTTGGCATGTCGCCGCGCGAGGCTGCGCATCGCACGATGGACGAAGTGTCGACGGCCATCATCGCCATCGCGCTCACGCTGTGCGCCGTGTTCGGGCCCACCGCGTTGATGTCAGGCATCTCGGGTCTGTTCTTCAAGCAATTCGCGATCACGATCGCGGCGTCCACGGTCATCTCGTGCTTCGTCTCGCTCACGCTGAGCCCGGCGCTGTGCGCGGTGCTGCTCAAGCCGCATTCCGCCGATAAGGCCCACGGCGGTGCGACCGCGCTCGGCCGCCTGCACGACGCCGTGTTCGGCCGCTTCAACACCTCGTTCGACTGGCTCTCCTCGCGCTACGGCAAGATGACGGGCCGCGCGGTGCGCGCCACGACCGTGATGCTGGTCGTCTACGCCGGTTTGATCGCCGCCACGGGCGTGCAGATGTCGAGAATGCCCACGGGCTTCATCCCCGATCAGGACATCGGTTATCAAGCCGTGATCGCGTTCCTGCCGCCGGGCGCGAGCCTCGAGCGCACCGACAAGGTGATTCGCGAAATCAACGACATCGTGCTCACCACGCCGGGTATGCAAGGCGTGACGCACACCTCGCCCGTGGCCGGTTTCGACGTGACGACGGGCACCATCGCGCCGAACGTGGGCACGCTGTTCTACGGCTTGCCTTCGCTGTACGGCAAGCACGTGCCGGGCGTGAATGCGGCGTCGATGCTGGTCGAACTGCGCAAGCGCGTGGCCACGGTCAAGGACGCCGTGGTCGTGGTGGTGAATCCGCCGCCCGTGCAGGGCCTGGGCGCGGCGGGCGGTTTCAAGCTGATGCTCGAAGACCGCGCCGGACTCGGTCCGCAGGCGCTCGCCGACGCGGCCCACACGCTCGTGGCGGCGGCCAACAAGGACAAGGTGTTCGGCGGCGTCTTCACGCTGTACAACGCGGGCGCGCCCTCGGTCTATGCCGACGTGGATCGCCTCAAGGCGGAGAAGATCGGCCTCACGCCCACCGACGTGTTTTCGACCATGGAGCTGTATCTCGGCTCGCAGTACGTGAACGACTTCAACTTCATGGGCCGCACCTACCAGGTGCGCGTGCAGGGCGACGAAGCGTTCCGCCGCACGCCGGAAGATATTGGCCGCCTCAAGGTGCGCAACGCCACGGGCGACATGGTGCCGATCAGCAGCGTGGCGACGTTCGAGAACACCACGCAGCCGTATCGCGTGCCGCGCTACAACATGTACCCCGCCGCCGAGATCATGGGCGCGGCCGGTCCCGGCTACTCCTCGGGCGAAGCCATCGCGCATATGGAGCAGCTTGCCGCGCAGGTGCTGCCGAACGGCATTGCGTACGAATGGACCGACCTCGCGCATCAGCAGAAGGGGCAGACCATGTCGCCGCTCGTGATCTTCGCGGCGTCCGCGCTGTTCGTGTTCCTCGTGCTCGCCGCGCAGTACGAAAGCTGGAAGACGCCGCTCGCCATCGTGCTGATCGTGCCGATGTGTCTGCTCGCGGCGGCCATTGGCCTGAACCTGCGCGGCATGCCGATCGACATCCTCGCGCAGATCGGGTTCGTGGTGCTCGTGGGGCTGGCTGCGAAGAACGCCATTCTGATCGTCGAATTCGCGAAGCAACGTCAGGAGGAAGACGGCGTGAGCGCCGAGGACGCGGCCACGCATGCGGCGCACGTGCGGCTGCGCCCGATCCTGATGACGTCGTTTGCCTTCATCGCGGGCGTGGCGCCGCTCGCCATCGCCAGCGGCGCGGGCTCGGAAATGCGGCAGTCGCTCGGCACCACGGTGTTCTTCGGCATGCTCGGCGTGACGCTCTTCGGGCTCGCGTTCACGCCGGCGCTCTACGCCTTCGTGCGCAAGCTCGGCCTCAAGGACGCGCCCGCGTTGCCCCGCAAACTCAGCAGTGGAGAAGCGAAATGAATGCCTTTCTCGCCAGAACCGCGAAGGCCGTCGCGGGTGGCCTGTTCGTGAGCGCCTTTCTTGCGGCGTGCGCCGTGGGGCCGAACTACGAAAAGCCCGCCATGCCGATGACGTCGTTCCACAACGCGCAGCGCGTGGCCGAGCGGCAAACCGCGCTGCCGGCGCCGAGCCTGGACAACTGGTGGACCGGCTTCGACGATCCCGAGCTGGTCAAGGTGGTGCAGCGCGCGCTCGATCAGAACCTGGGCATTCAGGCGGCAATCGCCCGCGTGACGCAATCGCGGGCGGCGGCGCAAGCGGCGGGCGCGCAGTTGCTGCCCACGGTCGACGCCAATGCGTCGTACACGGCGGAGCATCAGAGCCAGCAGAGTCCGCTCGGCACGCTCGCGAGCGCGTTTCCCAACTACAGCCGCGATCAGAAGGACTACGTGGCGGGCGCTTCGGCGAGTTGGGAGATCGACCTCGCGGGCGGCTTGCGCCGTGCGCACGCGCAGGCCACCGACGAAGAACAGGCCGCCGAGGCCGCGCAGATGGGCACGCGCGTCACGGTGGCCGCCGATGCCGCCGACGCCTACCTGCAGATTCGCGGCTTGCAGGCGCAACTGGCCGTGACCGCGGACCAGGTCGAAACCGACGCGCATCTGCTGCAACTCGTGCAGGCGCGCAAGCAGGCGGGCGCGGCCGACGAGCGCGAGGTCGCGCAAGCCGAGGCGCTGCTGCGCCATGCGCGCGCGAGCCAGCCGGATCTGCGCGTGGCGCTCGAAGCGCAACTGAACCGGCTCGACGTGCTGATGGGCGCGCAGCCCGGCACCTACGCGGCCGAACTCGGCGCGCACGCGGGCGCGATTCCCGCGGTGCCCGCCATCGGCAGCGGCGATCAACCGCTCGACGTGCTGCGGCGCCGCCCCGACATCATCGCGGCGGAGCGGCATCTCGCGGCGTCCAACGAAGCGATCGGCGTGGCCATCGCCGACTACTACCCGAAGATTTCGCTCGCGGGCGCGCTGGGCTTCGACAGTATCAGCGGCAGTCACTTCCTGAGCGCGAAATCGTTCCAGCCGGTCGGGACCGGCGCGCTGCAATGGCGTCTGTTCGATTTCGGCAAGGTGGATGCCGAGGTCAAGAACGCGCGCGGGTCCTATGCCGAAGCGCTGGCGCAATACCGCGAGGCGGCGCTCAAGGCCACCGAAGACGTGGAGGACGCGTTCATGGCGCTCTCGCAAACGGAGCTGCGCGCCCAGGAACTCCAGCAGGAAGTGGCGGCGTTGACGAAGGCGCGCGAGCTCTCGGAGAAGGCGTATCGCGCGGGTTCGATCACGCTGACCGACGTGCTCGACGCCGACCGGCAACAGCTCGACGCGCGCGACGCGCTCGACGCCACGCGCGCCGACGCGGCCCGGGCCGCCGTGCGGACCTTCCGCGCGCTCGGCGGCGGCTGGGCGGCGCCGCAGCAGCAGGTCGCGCAGACCTCGCCGGTTTCCGGGGAACAGCTTCCCGGTTCCGCCCGGTAGTGCGAGGCCGGCGGCGCTTCTATAGTTTCGTCACGCAACTCAACTCGTTCATTGCCATTTTTCTGGAGCCGCCGACATGGATCGCCGCCTTCTCTCACTCTCTCTCGGCATGTTCGCGCTGGGCACGGACAGTTTCGTGTTCGCGGGCATCCTGCCGGAAATCGCGCACTCGTTTCACGTCGGCATCGGCGCGGCCGGTCAGCTGATCAGCGTGTATGCGCTGAGCTATGCGCTGCTCGGCCCGACGCTCGCCGCGCTCGCCGCCAATGTCGAACGCAAACGTCTCCTGCTGAGCGGCATTGGCCTGTTCGTGCTCGCCAATCTCGGCACCCTGGTCGCGCCGAATCTGGCTATCGCACTCGCCACGCGCGCGCTGGCGGGCCTCGGCGCCGCGATGTTCTCGCCCACGGCCAGCGGCACCGCCGCGGCACTCGTCGCGCCCGAACGCCGCGGCTACGCGCTTTCCATCATCGTGGCGGGGCTCACCACCGCCACCGCGCTCGGCTCGCCCATCGGCGCCGTGATCGGCGGTCTGGCGGGCTGGCACTGGACGCTCGTGCTGGTCGCCGCGCTCGGTGCGGCCGCGTTCGCGGGCATTCTCGCGTTCATGCCGCACGTGCCGCTGCCGCCCGCGATCTCGCTGCGCCAGCGCCTCTCGCCGCTCACGGATTCGCGCGTGGGGCTCACGCTCGCGACCACGGTGCTCGCGCAGGTCGGCACCTTCATCATCTTCAGCTACTTCTCCGTGGTGTTCGACCGCGCGACGGGGCACAACGCGCTGGTGCTGGGCGGCCTGCTGGTGTTGTGGGGTCTGGCGGGCACGTTCTCGAACCTGCTGACGGGCCGGGTGCTGGACCGCATCGGTTCGCACAAGGTCGTGATCATCAAGCTGAGCCTCGTGGCGCTCGTGCTCGTGACCTTGCCGCTCACGAGCGCGCACCTCTGGAGCGCGGCACTCGCGGTAACCCTCTGGGGCGCGTGTGCGTGGGGCGTGCTGGTGCCGCAGCAGTTCCGTCTCGCGAGTCTCAATCCGCCGATGACCGCCGTGCTGGTCGGCTTGAATACCTCGGCGACCTACGTGGGCGTCTCGATTGCCGGCACGCTCGGCGCGGCGATGATTCCTGTCGTCGGCAGTCACAACCTGGGGTATCTCTCCGCCATACCCGTCGTGATCGCGATCATGGTGTCGCAACTCGCGACGCGCCGCATCGCTGCGTTTGCACGAAGCGGCAAAAGCGCGCTAGCGGCCTGAATGGCGCCATCGCTTCGCATGCTCCCTTTCATCATTCGTTCCAGTTACGAGGAAACCGTCATGTCCAACGTCAACGCATCGGCGAGCGCATTTCGCCAGTTGCACCACAACGCCACGCCGCTCCGTTTGCCGAACGCCTGGGACGCGGGCAGCGCGCGTCTGATCGAGGCGCAGGGCGCGCCCGCCATCGCCACCACCAGCGCGGGGTTCGCGTGGGCGCTGGGCTATCCCGACGGCCGCGTGCTGCCCGTGGAGGAGGTTGTCGCTTCGGTGCGGCGCATCGCGCGCGTGCTGAAGGTGCCGCTTTCCGTCGATGTCGAAAACGGTTATGCCGACGACCCGAAGCAGGTCGCGGAGCACGTGATGCGGCTCGTGGACCTCGGCATCGCCGGGATCAATATCGAAGACGGCCCCGACGAAGCCTCGCTGCTCGCCGCGAAGATCGAGGCGATCAAGAACGCCGTGGCGAAAGCGGGCGCGGATCTCTTCGTCAACGCGCGCACCGACGTCTTTCTCGCGAGTCTCGTGGAGCCGGCGCGGCAGCCGCAGGAGGCGATCGCGCGCGGCAACGTGTATGCGCAGGCGGGAGCCGACGGCGTGTTCGTGCCCGCGCTGATGAATCCTTCGGATATCGAAACGATCGTGGCGGCCACGCGGCTGCCGCTGAACGTCATGGCGCTGCCGGGTCTCGCCGATGCCGCCACGCTTGGGCAGCTCGGCGTGCGCCGGTTGAGCGCGGGCAGCGGGATCACGCAGGTCGTGCTCGGCCGGGTCAAGGCGATGGCGCAGGACTTTCTCGCGAACGGCCGCTCCGGGACGCTCGCCGAGCAGCCGTTGCCGTACGCCGAAATGCAGCGTTTGTTCGAGGTCACGGGCGCGGAGTGAGCCCGAGGAGGGCTCGCGCTGGCGAGGCGTTGCACGATCATGGCCTGAACGTTGGCGCGGACTTCGGCCTGCGCGTGGGCCCTACGCGCCGCCCGCCGAAGCCCCGAACAACCGCGCCACCACCGAGCGCAGCCAGCGGTTGCCCGCCTCGTGGTGATAGCGCGCGTGCCAATGCTGTTTCACCGCGAAACCGTCCACCGGCAGCGGGCACGCATGCACGGCGAGGTCGCTGGCTTGCGCCAGGGTTTCGCCGATATGGCGCGGCAGCGTCGTGATCAGGTCGGTGGTCTGCACGATCGCGCCGAGCCCCAGAAAGCCGGGCAATTCGAGCGCGATGCGCCGCTCGATCCGCTCGCGCAGGAGCGCCTGTTCGAGCAGCGCCGTGCCGGTTCCCGCGGTAATCGCCACGTGCCCTTCGCTGCGGTACGCCTTGAGGCTCAAGCGCTTGCGTATGCGCGGATGATGCCGGTTCGCGAGACACACCCAGTCCTGCGCGTAAAGCTGCTGCTGATAGATGCCGCCGCTCAGCCACGGCACGTAGCCGATCGCGAGATCGGCCTCGCCCGATTCGAGCGCGCGTTCCGTATTGCCGTCGATACGCGCGGCCTCGAGCCGCACGCCGGGCGCCTGCGCGCGCACATGGGCGAGCAGGCGCGGCAACAGCGTCACATGGCTCGCGTCGGTCATGCAGATGCGAAAGCGCCGCTGCGCCGTGGCCGGATCGAAGGCGATCTCCCAGGCCGCGAAGCGCCGCAGCGATTCGAGAATTTCGCGGCACGGGCCGATCAGCGCATCGGCTTGCGGCGTGGGCGCCATGCCGCCCGGCGTGCGGATAAAGAGCGGATCGTGCAGATGCTCGCGCAGCCGCGCGAGCCAGATGCTGATGGTGGGCTGGCTCTGTTCGAGTTGCTCCGCCACGCGCGTGACGTTGCGCGTGTCGTAGAGCAGGTCGAACAGTTGCAGCAGCTTGAGGTCGGGCAGCTCGGTCGGGGTCATCGTTCTTCGCCATCATTGCGTGAGGCAATGACGCCATTGTAACCATTGCATTGCGACATCGCGCGGCGGCTCTTATCGTGACGTCACACGTTAAGGAGACGCTCTTGAAAATTGCCATTCTGGGTGCCGGCGCGCTGGGCTGCGCGATCGGCGCGACACTCACCGAAGGCGGCCACGAGACCTGGTTGATCGACCGCTCGCCCGCGCATGTGGAGGCGATGCGAACGCAGGGCTTGCGCGTGGACGACGCGCGCGGTACGCGCCGGGTTCCGGTTCGCGCGACCACGGAGCCGGGCGAGGCGGGCGTGGCCGACGTCGTGATCGTGCTCGTCAAGTCGTTTCATACTGAGGCGGCCATGCGCGGCGCGCTGGCGCTGGCGGGCCCCGAAACCGTGGTGCTCTCGCTGCAAAACGGTCTCGGTCACGAAGACATTCTCGCGGATGTCGTGGGCCGCGAACGCGTGCTTGCGGGCAAGACCTACGTGGGCGGCGTGCTGCGCGGCGCGGGCCATATCGAGTCCGGCGTGGTGGGCAAGCCCACTATCGTCGGCGAACTGGACGGGCGCGTGACGGAACGCGCGCGTCGGATCGCCGAAGCGTTCAGCGGCGCAGGCCTGGCCACGCAAGTGAGCGACAACATCGTCGGCACCATGTGGGACAAGCTGCTCGTGAACGTCGCCACGGGCGCGCTCACCGGCATTACCTCGTTGACCTACGGCCAGCTTTACGACGAACCGTTGCTCAAGGCCGCCTCGCTCGCGGCCGTGGCCGAAGCGATCGCCGCCGCCCAGGCCGCGGGCGTGACGCTCTCGATGACCGATCCCGAGCAGGCGTGGACGCTGGCGGCGCAAGGCCTGCCCGCCGCCTTCAAGACCTCGATGCTGCAAAGCCTCGAAAAAGGCTCCATCACCGAAATCGACTTCATCAACGGCTCGGTCGTGCGCTGGGGCGCGCGCCATGGCGTGCCCACGCCGGTGAACGCGACGCTCGTGGCCTGCATCAAGGGTCTCGAACGCGCCATGGCCGATCGCGAGCGTCACGGGCGCAGCGAGGTGCGGGCATGAGCGCGCCGCGCGCCTACCTCGAACACGTGGCCGTGTTCGTGCGCGACATCCACTGGCATATCCGCTTTTTCGAGCAGGTGTTCGGCATGACGATGCGCGAAGTGGACGGCACGCCCGAAACGCCGCGCCAGTACTGGACGCTCGGCGGCATGCAGTTCATCCACCAGCCCGGGTTCGCGGGGCCGGAAGGGCGGCTGGGCCATCTCGGCATCATGTGCGAAGACGTCGAAGCGGCGCTCGCCGCCGCGCGCCGCCACGACGTGCAGCCCATGCCGCAAGGCGCGAACTGGCTGCGTTTGCCCGATGGCCTCGCCATCGAATTCATTCAGGCGAAACCGGCGCGCTGCGTGGCGCAGGCGCTCGCCATCGACCCGCGCGCGGAGGCATGACATGACGACCACCCCGATCGTCGAGAAATACTGGGACGACGCGAGCGAAGGCGACGCCTGCGTGAGCCCGTCGTACACCGTCACGAAGGAGCGCATTCTCGCGTACGCGGATCTCACGGGCGATCACACGCCCGTGCACGTGGACGAAGACTACGCGAACGCGAGCCACTTCGGCTGCCTCGTCGCGCATGGGCTGTTCGGCCTCTCCATTGCCGACGGCCTGAAAACGCAGAGCGCGTACCGCTTTCTGCCGGGCATGTCGCTGGGCTGGAGCTGGGACTTCGTGCTGCCGATCAAGGTCAACGATGTGCTGCACGTGAAGTTTCGCGTGGGCGCGATGCGGGCGAGCCGGAGCCGTCCCGGCTGGGGCATCGTCGTGCTGCCTTCGGAACTCATCAACCAGCACGGTGAAGTGGTGCAGCGCGGCGAGCATCGCTTGATGGTGCCGCGCCGGCCGGGAGTCACGCCATGAACCAGGCTCGTCCACTCGAAGGCATGCGCGTTGTCGATTACAGCCACTTTCTCGCGGGTCCGTATGTGGGCCGCTGTCTCGCGGCGCTCGGCGCGGAAGTGATCAAGGTCGAGCGGCCGGGCAGCGGCGACGCGGGGCGCCAGCACGCGACCGTGCTCGATGCGCGCAGCAGCGGCTATTTCCTGCAGCTCAACATGGGCAAGCGCGGCGTGAGCGTCAACATGAAAGACCCGCGCGGCAAGGCGTTCATGGAGCGTCTGTGCGATTCGGCGGACGTGTTCGTGGAGAACTATCGTCCCGGTGCGCTCGACAAGCTCGGGCTCGGCTACGAGGCGCTCGCCGCGCGTAATCCGGGCCTCGTGTACTGCTCGATTTCCGCCTACGGGCACACGGGGCCGGACGCGCACCGCGCGGGTTTCGGCCTGATCGCCGAGGCGAAAAGCGGCATCATGCAGATGGTCGGCACGCCGGGCGAGCGGCCGCCGCTCCTGCGCATTTCGCTCGGCGACATGTACACGGGCATTCACGCGGTGGCGGCGATCAACGCGGCGCTGCTCGGGCGCGTGAAAAGCGGGCGCGGCCAGCATATCGACATGGCGCTGTACGACACGCTGGTTTCGATGCACGAATACGCGGTGCAGTGCTACACGCTCGCCGATGTGCTGCCCGAACAAACGGGCCACGACATGCCCGGCTCCACGTTGTATGGCGTGTTTCGAGCGACCGACGGCGATCTGGTGATCGCGGCGCAAGTGGACGATGCATGGAAACGCTTCGCCGCGCTGGTCGAAGCGCAGGGCGGGCCGCCGGGTTTCGGCGCCGACGCGCGTTTTCACGACAGCGTGGGGCGCAACACGTATCGGCGGGAGATTCTCGCGGTGGTCGAGCCGTGGGTGGCGGCACGCTCGGTAGCGCAGATTCTCGAATTGCTCGACGGCATCGACGTGCCCTGCGCGAAGGTGCAACGCATCGACGAAGTGCTCGCGGACCCGCAAATTCAGGCGCGCGGCATGATCGTCGAACAGGAGCATCCGCGTTACGGCACGCTGCGCTTGCCGAACCTGCCGTTCCGCTTTTCCGCGTGCGACACGACGATACGCGAAGTCGCGCCCGATCTCGGCCAGCACAACGCCGAAGTCGCGCAGTCGCTCGGCTTCACGCCCGCCGAGATCGACGCGATGCAAACCGACGGCGTGCTGTTCGAACAGTGAGGAGACCATGAGCGACACTTACGCCGTGATCGGCAATCCAGTCAGTCACACCAAATCGCCGCTGATTCATGGGCTGTTCGCCGAAGCCACGCGGCAGGCGCTGCGCTACACGGCGATCGAAGGGCCGCGCGAGCCCGCCGAGGCGTTCGCCGCGACCGTGCGCGAATTCATGGCGGCGGGCGGCAAGGGCATGAACATCACCGCACCGTTCAAGCTCGCCGCATTCGACATGGCCGACGAGCGCAGCGAGCGCGCCACGCTCGCGGGCGCGGCCAACGCGTTCCGGTTCGAAGGCGGCCGCATTCTCGCCGAGAACTTCGACGGCATCGGCCTGTTGCGCGACATCGAGGTGAATCTGCATGCCCCGCTCGCAGGCAAGCGCGTGCTGCTGCTCGGCGCGGGCGGCGCGGCGCGCGGCGCGTTGCTGCCGTTTCTGGGCGCGTGCCCCGCCGAACTCGTGATCGCGAATCGTCATGTCGACAAGGCGCAGAGGCTGGCGTCGCAAGTGGCTGCGCAGGGGCCGGTGCTGGCCTGCGCTTACGGCGAACTCGAGCGCCTGGGGCGCTTCGATCTGGTGGTGAACGCCACCTCCGCGAGCCTGACCGGCGACTTGCCGCCCGTGCCGCCGGGCGTGTTCAGTCCACAGGGCACGGCTTACGAACTGGCCTACGGCAAGCGCCTCACGCCGTTTCTGCGGCTCGCGCGCAATGCGGGCGTTGCCGGAGTCGCGGACGGCGTGGGCATGCTGGTGGAGCAGGCGGCTGAAGCCTTCGCATGGTGGCGCGGCGTGCGGCCGCAGACCCAGGGCGTGATCGACCGGCTGACCGTGCCGCTCGACTGAGCGCGTCAGGTTTCGAGCGGCCCCGCGCAACGATAGGTGCAAAGATTGACGCCCGTTGACGTGGTGTGGGTTTTTAGGAGTTCGAACGAACACGCCGGTGTGCCTTGCGCGAAAAAGCGCTTGCCGGCGCCCACCAGCACGGGATACACGATGAGCAGCAGTTCGTCGACGAGACCGTGTTCGAGCAAGGTCGAGGTCAATGTCGAACTGCCCCACAGGATCAGTTGCGGGCCGTCCTGCGATTTGATCCGCCGGACGCCTTCGGCAAGGTCTTCGCCCACGCAGCTGTGCGGGCCCCATTTCAGGCTTTCGGGCCGATGCGTGACCACGTACTTCGTGGCCGCATTCAGGCCGTCGGCCATCGGACCGCCTGGCGCCTTGGGCCAGTAGTCCGACCACAGATCGTAGGTACGGCGGCCGAGCAGCAAGTCGAAGTTTTCGCCATGTTCGGCGAGGACGGCGTCGCGGCCGGCGGGCGTGCGATACGGCACGGTCCAGTCGGCATAGGGAAAATCGTCTTCGCCGGTGGATTGAATCACGCCGTCGAGCGAGATGTGTTCCATGATCTTGAGCGTGCGCATGGCGTCTCCCGGAGTGTGTTGCGCGCTGTCGCCATGATGCCGTTTCAGCACGCGCGGTGCTTTTGGCGTGCTTCCGGTCTGCCGAAGCCTGACGCGTCGACTGACACGGCCGCGCGAGCTGTTCATGCCCCAATGACGCGTGTGTCGGCAACCTCGGCACGATAGGCGGAATCGCCATATTCGGCGAGACGGGAATGCTTCTGATTGACGCCTCCGTTCGCGCGGCCTCGCTTCTGAAAGCCTATGCTGATACGGTCAACCCAGTCCGCCGAAAACAAGGGAGCCGCCATGCAAGCCGATCCGAAAGTGATTCAGTACCTGAACGCGGAATTGAAGAACGAACTCACTGCCATCAATCAGTACTTTTTGCATGCGCGGCTTTACAAACATTGGGGGCTCGAAGCGCTCGGCAAGCATGAGTATGAAGAATCGATCGAGGAGATGAAGCATGCCGACAAACTCATCGAGCGCATTCTGATGCTCGACGGCTTACCGAATCTTCAGGATCTGGGCAAGCTGCTCGTGGGCGAGAGCGTGCGCGAAGCGCTCGAATGCGACCTGAAACTCGAGTACATCGCGCAGGGGCAGTGCAAGGAATCCATCGTGTATTGCGAGTCGGTGCGCGATTTCGTATCGCGTGAAATCTTCGTCGAAATTCTCGACGACACCGAAGACCATATCGACTGGCTGGAAACGCAACTCGGCCTGATCGACAAGATCGGCATCGAGAATTATCAGCAGTCGAGCATGGGATCGATTGGCTGACGCCACGACCCGGCGCGTGTCGAGCGCTCCGGATCGTGGACCGGTGATCTACCTGGCTTAACGCATGCCGCCGCTGGCGACGATATGTTCGCCGGTCAGCCAGCGCGCGTCGTCCGACGCGAGGAACACCACGGCCGCGGCAATATCGTCCGGTTGCCCGAGGCGGCCGAGCGGCGTTTGCGCGAGCGCGCTGGTTTCGAACTCGGAGCCGATCACGCCCGCGCTGTGCGCGCCTTCGGTCACGACCACCCCCGGATTGATCGCGTTCACACGAATCTTGCGCGGCCCGAGTTCGCGCGCGAGCACGCCGGTGATGGCATCGAGCGCGCCCTTGGTGCCGCTGTACACGGCGGTGGCGGGCGGCGTGAGGCTCGTCACGACCGAACTCACGTTGACGATGCTCGCGCCTTCGCCGAGATGCTTGACGGCGGCCTGGGTGGTGAACAGCACGCCGAGCACGTTGATGTCGAATTGCCGGCGATAGTGCGCCTCGGTGATTGCTTCGATCGGCGCGAATTCGTACACACCCGAGTTGTTCACGAGAATATCGAGGCGGCCATAAGTTTCGATCGCCGTATCGATGATCCCTTGCGCATCCGCGGCCTTCGAGACGTCGCCTCCCACGGCCACGGCCTTGCCGCCGGCCGCCGTGATCGCGGCCACGACCGCGTCCGCGCCCGCCTGACTGCTCGCGTAGTTGACCACCACCGCCGCGCCTTGCGCCGCGAGCGCCTTCGCGATGCCCGCGCCAATGCCCTTCGACGCGCCCGTGACCACCGCCACCTTGCCTGCCAGCTTGCTCATGATGAATCCCTCTGCGTAACTCGTGCCATGGATGGAGGCCGGCGCACCTCGGCGTGCGAAGCAGCGAACGATGCGCCGGCGTTGGGTATCAATGTAGGGGGACGCGACGCCGCGATAAAGCGGCCGCAGACGAATTGACTGGTGGCATGAGACGAACAATCGGGTTGCGCGCGGGCCGGGCTCAACCGGCCGCGATGTCGACCACCACCTTGCCGAAGTGATGCGCTTCCTGAAGATACGCATAGGCTTGCGGCGTTTCCTCGAAAGCGAAGACGCGGTCGATCACCGGTTCGATGCGCGACTGGGCGATGGCGCGCGTGACCTCGGCGAGATTGGCCGTCGAGCCCGTCTGACTGCCCACGATCTTGAGCGTCTTGAGCATGATGGCGAGCACGGGAAACGTCACGTCCATGCCGCTCACGAAGCCCAGCGTGAAAATCGTCCCGCCGATGGCCGCCACGTTGATCGAGCGCTGGAACGTGGCGGGCCCCACGGTTTCCAGCACGAGATCGGCGCCGCGCCCGCCGGTGGCCGCGAGCATGGCCTCGTCCCATGCGGGCGTGGTGCGGTAGTTGACGAGATCGTCGGCGCCCAGGGCGCGCGCGCGTTCGAGCTTGGCATCGGACGACGAGGCAATCAGCACGCGTGCGCCTGCCGCCTTCGCGAGTTGCAGCGCGAAGAGACTCACGCCGCCCGTGCCGAGCAGGGCCACGGTCGAGCCGGGCCGCACCGCGCCCGCCACGAGCCCGTTCCACGCCGTGGTCGCGGCAATCGGCAAGCTCGCGGCCTCGCGGTACGAGAGCGACGCGGGCAGACGCACGAGCGCCGTGACCGGCACGACGGCGTATTGCGCGAGCGAGCCCGGCATCGACACGCCGCGGATGCGCTTGCCGGCCTCATGCGTGTAAGGCCCGGCGGCCCAGTCGGCGAAAGTCCCGACGATCACGCGCTCGCCCACCGCCCAGCCCTCCACGCACTCGCCCAGCGCGGCGATCTCGCCCGCGCCGTCCGTGCCGGGGATGAAGCCGGGCGCAATCTCGCCGAAGCGGCCGCGCGCCACCATCAGATCGAGATAGTTGAGGCTGGCCGCGTGCAGCTTGACCAGTACTTCGCCGGCACGCGGCGCGGGTGTGGGCAGGTCGCTGCGCTGCAAACGGTAGGTCTCGCCGGCGGTCAACTGGAAGGCTTGCATGGTGTTCTCCTTCGAATGGGGTAAGACCATGCTACCGAGCCGCGCACGCTAAAATCGATCGCCAAAACACGACATTGCTGCATGGGGCGCATGAATGGACAGCCTGCAAGCGGATCAGACGACAGCCTTTCTCGCCGTGCTGGAAACCGGCAGTTTCACGGCGGCGGGGCGCATGCTGGGCCGCGACGGCTCCGTGATCTCGCGCCGGGTCGCGGCGCTCGAAGCCCGCCTCGGTATCCGGCTGCTGGAGCGCTCGACCCGGCGCGTCGCGGCCACCGAGGCGGGCGCGCGCTTCCGGGCCCGCCTCGGCGAGGCGCACGCGATCCTGCGCGCGGCGGAAGACGAGGCGCGCTCGATGGCCGAAACGCCCACGGGCCTGCTGCGCGTGAGCCTGCCTGCCGGTTTCGGGCGCCGCTGGGTGGCGCCGCATCTGCCGGAATTCCTGGCGCGCTACCCGTCGCTGGAAGTGGAGTGCAGCCTCAGCGACCGCTATGTCGACCTGATCGCCGAGCGCTACGACGTGGGCCTGCGCATCGGCAAGCTCGAGGACAGCCGGCTGGTCGCGAAGCCGCTCGCGACCATGCAGCGGCTGCTGTGCGCCTCGCCCGAGTGGGTGCGCCGCCATGGCCACGTCGCGCATCCGCGCGATCTCGCGCACCGGCCGTGCATCGGCTTCACGCCCCTCGCGAGCTGGCCGGTCTGGCACCTGCAGCGGCGCGGCGAGCATCACGCCGTGCGCGTGCACGCGCAACTCGCCACCGACGACGTCGATACCGCGATCCACGCGGCCATGCGCGGCGCGGGCATCATGCTCGGCGCCAACTGGCTGGTCGGGCGCGAACTGCATGAAGGCAAGCTCGTGCGCATCCTGCCCGCATGGACCGTGTCGGACGACGAAAAACTGAGCGTCGTGCGCGCCTCGCGCAAGAACGAGCCCGCGAAAACGCGCGCGTTCGTCGACTGGTTGAGCGAGCGGTTCCGGCAACCGCCCTGGCAAGAAGACTGACGCGCCGCGCTCCGCGCCAAACCCTCAAGCTGCCCCCGATTTCTGCCGATAAGCAGGGTGGTTTTCTGACCCCAGCTATCCCGAACCCGAAAGCGAGCGTGACGTGCGAGGACTCAAGTTTGCGGCGTTGATTGGCGGCCTGACCGGCTTGCTCTGCCTGCTCGCGCTCGGCGGCTGCGAGCCGCGCGACGCGACGCGCGCGGCTACCGCCGCCGCGCCCGTGCGCACGACCGTCACCGCGCTCGTGTGGGCGCCCGACTGGCCCGAGGAAATGCTCAAGATCGCCGCCGAGTTCGACCAGGCCAATCCGGACGTGCACGTGAACGTGCAGTTCATGATCGGCAACTCGGTGGAGGAGAACATCAAGCCGCGCGTGGCCGCGGGCACGTTGCCCGACCTCATCAGCGTGAATCCGAACGCCTACGCGGCGGAACTCGCCGACCAGGGCATTCTGGCCGACGTGCGCGGGACCACGGCGTGGAGCCAGATGCTGGAACCGCTCAAGGGCGACTGGACCAGCCGGCGCGGCAAGGGTTTCGGCATCTCGGGCGGCGTGGCCACGACGATGATCTACTACAACCGCGCGATGTTCGCGCGAGCGGGCATCAAGACGCTGCCGACCAACTTCGACGAGTTTCTCGACGTGTGCGCCCGGCTCAAGCGCGCGGGCATGATCCCCATCATGTGGAACGGCGGCTTCCCGAACATGCTCGGCAACGGGCCGTTCGCCTCGGGGTTCGCGAACAACGTGGTGGCGCGCGAGCCCGACTGGAAGCAGAAGATGGCCGACGGCACGCTGAACCTGAACACGCCGGAAGTCGCCGACATCTTCGCGCGCATCGCGCTGATTCCCGAGCGCGGCTACGTGCAGCCCGCGTTCATGACCACCGGCTACGACGAAGGCATGCGCCTCTTCAAGGACGGCCAGGCAGCGATGGCCTTCCAGGGCAGCTGGGCGGCGGGCATGATGATGCGCGGCAACCGCTTCGAGGCGGGCGTTTTCGTGCCGCCGTGGAACGCGCCGGGCCAGACGGTCGTGCCCGTGCTCGGCAGCGAAACCGGCTTCGCGGTGTGCGAGACGCCGCGCAAGGCCGCCGCCATGCGCTTCCTGGAGTTCATCGCCGGCCGGGGTTTCCCCATTCTGCAGCGCAAGCGCCACAACATTTCGCCGTTCGAGAACGGCGCGGGCACGGCCGTGAGCGACCGCGAGATCGTCGCCTATACGCAGACGCTCAGCCGCTATCCCGTCACGGCGAGCCCGTATTATTCGTCGCTGCCTTCCAACACGATCGAACTCGTGCACAACCTCATGCACGACGTGCTGCTGAAGAAGATCACGCCGCGCGAAGCCGCGAAGCGCCTCGACGAATCGGTCAAGACTGAAGCGAAGATGCATTACAAATGAACTCACTTTCCGCGTGGCTCAAACGCGCCTTCGATTACTTCTGCCAGGACCTGCTGCGGCGCGTCGAGATCCGGTATCGGCTGATCGCGGCGTTCATCGTGCTCTCGCTGCTGCCCGTGGTGATTTCGGGCTGCATTTCCTATGTGAAGTCGATTGCGGCGATCAAGGAGAACGCGCAGATCTTCTCGAAGGAAGTCGTGCGCCAGGTGTCGCGCAATGTGCAACTGCGCATGGAGCAGATCGAAACCGAGAGCAACCTGCTGGTGCTTTCCGACCGCGTGCAGGGTGCGCTCGCGCGGGTCGCGAGCGGCAACGCGCGCGAGCAGAGCGAGGCGCGCCAGGACATGACGCGCCTGCTGCTCGATCACTACGGTTCCGTCGATTTCATCAACCAGAAGTATCTGCTCGACGGCAACGACAAGATTCTCGACACGCAGGCGTTCGCGCAGCTCACGGCGGGCGTGACCACGCTCGTCGCGCGCGCCGAGGCCGCGCATGAGCGCAGCTACTGGGGCAGTTACGACGACGGTGTGGGCCAGCAGAATCTCGGCATGGTGCGCGCGATCTACGACAAGACCAACAATCGCAAGATCGGCAATCTCGTGCTGGTGGTGCGCCCCGAGTTCTTCTCGACCATCTTCAACGACGTCGCTTCGGGCAGCGGTACTGAAATCTACGTGCTCGACGCGAGCGACAACAAGCTGATCGTGGTGGCCGACAACTCGGCCGCCGCCGCGGCGGGCACGACGCCGGAACCGGGACTCGCCGACGATATCGCGCGCCACGCCGAGTCGGGCGAAGCGAGCCGCTTCGTGATGTACTCGGGCAAGCACGGCGGGCGCTATCTTGCCGCCTACTCGCGCATTCCGGGCACGACGTGGTTCGTGGTGAGCACCATCGCCGAAAAAAGCCTGACGGCCGAAGCGCAGGCCGTGCGCACGCAGATCGTGGTGATCGGCATCTCGGGCTTTTTGCTGTCGATCTTTCTGGCGTGGTTCATTTCGCACAGCATTTCCGCGCCGCTGCGCGATCTCGTGCGCCGCATGCACGCGACCGGCGGCGGCGCGGGCGCGCTCGACGACGTCGACGGCGACGAGGAAGGCGACGGCGACGAACTCGCGCGGCTCTCGCACCGCTTCGAGCGCATGCGCGCCGCCATCCGGCAGAAGATCCAGAAGATCAAGGAGATCAACGCGTCGCTCGAACAGACCGTGGTCGAGCGCACTTCGGAGCTCGTCACGCGCGAGCGCGAGGCGCGCACGCTCATCGACAATTCGCCCGACACGATCACGCGCTACGACCGCGACTTGCGGCGCACCTATGCGAACCCGGCGTTCTGTGCCTCGGCCGGTTGCGAGCTTGCCGCCTCGCTCGGCAAGCGGCCTTCGGAGTTGCCGGGCGGCCCGAACGCGCTCGTGTACGAGCGCAAGATCCAGGAAGTGATCGCCACGGGCCAGAAGACGCAGTTCGAGCTGCGCTGGACCGGCCGCGACGGCCAGGAGCAATGCACGCATATCCGCATCACGCCGGAAGTCGATCTCGCGGGGCATATCACCTCGGTGCTGGCGGTTGGGCGCGATCTGTCCGATCGCATGGCGTTCGAGGCGACCATCTGGAAGCAGGCCAATTTCGACGCGCTCACGGGCCTGCCGAATCGCCAGTTGTTCCATGACCGGCTGAACCAGGAGGCGACCCAGACGCGCCGCGCCGGCAGGCGCATGGGGCTGATGCTGATCGATCTCGACCGCTTCAAGGAAGTCAACGACTCGCTCGGCCACGACACCGGCGACGTGCTGCTGATCGAGGCGGGGCGGCGTATCAGCGAATGCGTGCGTGAAGTGGACACGGTCGCGCGGCTGGGCGGCGACGAGTTCACGGTGATCCTCCCCGACCTCGACGACATGGCGCTGGTCGAGCAGACCGCGCGCGACATCAACCGCAAGCTGACCGAGCCGTTCAAGCTCGGCACGGACGAGGCGTATATCTCCGCGAGTATCGGCGTGACGGTGTTCCCCGACGACGCCGAGGAACTCGACACGCTGTTCAAGCACGCCGACCAGGCGATGTACGCCGCGAAGAACGCGGGCCGCAACGGCTTCAGCTACTTCACGCGCGACATGCCCGTGGAAGCGGAAAAGCGCCTGCGCCTCACGAGCGACCTGCGCGCCGCGCTGCCGCGCAACCAGTTGCGCGTGCTTTACCAACCCGTGGTCGATCTCGCGACGGGCCGCGTGTGCAAGGCCGAGGCGCTGATTCGCTGGCAGCATCCCGAGCGCGGCATGGTGAGCCCGCTCGACTTCATTCCGCTCGCCGAAGACACGGGCCTGATCGTGCCGATCGGCGACTGGGTGTTCCAGCAGGCCGTGGAGCAGGCGCGGCAATGGCGCGCGCGTTACGACGCGTCGTTCCAGATCAGCGTGAACATGTCGCCGGTGCAGGTCCGGCAGGACACGCTGATGTGCGAGCGCTGGTGCGAATATCTCGACCACGCGGGCATGCCGGGCCAGGGCGTGGCGGTGGAAATCACCGAAGGGCTGCTGCTGCACGCCGAAGCGAAGATCGACGACAAACTGGTGGACTTCCGCCGCGCGGGCATCGGCATTTCCATCGACGACTTCGGCACGGGGTATTCGTCGCTGGCGTATCTGAAGCGCTTCGACATCGATTACCTCAAGATCGACCGCTCGTTCGTGCAGAACCTCAACGTCGACGAAGGCAATCAGGTGCTCTGCGAGGCGATGGTGGTGCTCGCGCACAAGCTCGGCATTCAGGTGATCGCCGAAGGCGTGGAAACCGTCGAGCAGCGCGATTTTCTCAAAGGCATCGGCTGCGATTTCGCGCAAGGGTTCTTGTATTCGACACCGGTTTCGCCGCAGTGCTTCGAGCAGCTGTTCTGGCCGGCGTATGCGGAAGAGGCGGCGGTGGACCCGGAGTGAGGGCGCGGGCGCGGTGACGCCGGTTCAGCGCGCGCCGCGCACGAGCCACACGAAAAACACGCCGCCGAACAAGCCCGTCACCACGCCGATCGGCAAGTCGTCGGGGGCGATCAGCGTGCGCGCGATCACGTCGGCCCAGATCAGCATGATCGCGCCCACGAGCGCGCAAACGGGCAGCATGCGCGCGTGGCTCGCACCGGCGAACCGCCGCGCCACGTGCGGCGCCACCAGCCCGACAAAGCCAATCGCGCCGCTCACCGCGACCATGCCCGCCGTGAGCAGCGAGCACACCACGAAGAGTTCGCGCCTTAGGCGCGCGACGTTCACGCCGAGCGTCACGGCGGCGACGTCGCCGCTCATGAGGGCGTCGAGTTCGCGCCGGCGGCCGAGCAGCAGGAGCGCGCCGATCCCGACGAGCGCCGCGGGCACGCCCAGCAGCGACCAGCGCGCGAGGCCGAGACCGCCCAGCATCCAGAACAGCACCGAAGTCGCCGAGCGCTGATCGCCGAGATACAGCAGCAGATTCGCGAGCGCCATCAGCACGAACGAAATGGCCACGCCCGCGAGCAGCAGGCGCTGCGCGTCGAACTGGCGATGCCGCGTGCCGTGCGTGCCGCACGCGATCACGAGCGCCGTGGCCGCGAGCGCGCCCGCGAACGCGCAACCGGGCAGCGTGAGCGCGCCCCATGCCGCGCCGAGCCACAGCGTGGCCGCCACGGCACCGACGCTCGCGCCCGCGCTCACGCCGAGCAGATGCGGATCGGCGAGCCGGTTCGCGGTGGCGGCTTGCAGCACCGCGCCCGCCAGGGCGAGCGCCGCGCCCACCAGCGCGCCCAGCAGCACGCGCGGCAAACGAATTTCCCAGACGATGGCGTCGTTCGTCGCGCTCGCGGGCACGCCGTCCAGCACGTGCGCGGCGATCGCGTGCAGCACGTCGCGCGCGGCGATCGGCGTCGAACCGCAGCCCACGGCCAGCACGACGGACACGGCGAGCACGGCCGCGAGCGCGGCGAGCAACGTAACCCGCGAGGCGCGCACCTTCATCGTTGCGGGGCGGCGGCGAACGCTTCGGGATGCAGGCCGCGCGCGAGCGTTTCGATGGCCTGCGCGTTCTGCACGCCGGGCGTGGCGGCGTCGTACGGCACGACCACGAAGCGCCGGTTGCGGATGGCCGCGACGTTCGCGAGCGCGGGCGAGCCGAGCAGGAACGCCGCTTTCTGCGCGGCCGTGACCGCGCCGTAATCGACGATCACGATCACTTGCGGGTCGCGCGCCACCACGCTTTCCCAACTGACCTGGGCCCAGCTTTGCGCGAGGTCGTCCATGACGTTGCGGCCGCCCGCCGCGCGAATCAGCGCGGTCGGCATGGCCAGGTCGCCCGCCGTGAAGGGCTTGTCCTCGCCGCTGTCGTAGACGAATACGCGCGGGCGTTCGTGCGTGCTGTTCAGCGCCTTCGCGACGGCGGCCACGCGCGCCTGCATCGCGGCGATCACGCTTTGCGCGCGCGCATCGACGTCGAAGATCGCGCCCAGATTGCGCAAGTCGTTGTAGACGTCGTCGAGCGAGGCGGCCGGGCGCGGCATCACGTGCGCGCACGACTCCGTGAGTTCGTACGTGGCGATACCGAACGGCGCGAGCGTCGCGGGCGTGATCGGGCCGCCCACGCGCATGCCGTAATTCCAGCCCGCGACGTAGAGATCGGCGTGCGCGGCCACCAGCGTTTCGAGCGAGGGATAACGCTGCGCGAGTTCGGGCAAGCCTTTGAGTTCGGCTGCGAGTTGCGGATTCGCGGTCTTCCAGCCGCTGATGCCGGTGTAGCCCGCCATGCGCGCGCGCACGCCGAGCGCGAGCAGCATTTCCGTGAGATTGACGTCGTTGCTCACGGCGCGCGAGGGTGCGTGCGCGAACGTCACCTGGCGGTTGCAGCTTGGCACGGTCACGGGATAGTGCGCCGCGTGGGCAGCGTGGAAAGCGGCGCTGCCGAGTATCAGCAGTAACGCGGAGAGTCGGGTCGTTTTCATCATGGCGATTCGAAAGTCGGTGCGATGAGCGTGATGCGCGGACAACCGCTGACAGGATGTCGATCCACGAGCGCCTCGACGCCATACACGCGTTCGAGCAGCGCCTCGGTGAGCACGCTTTCGGGCGTGCCATGCGCGACGATCTCGCCAGCGGCGATCACGTACAGCCGGTCGCAAAACGCGGCGGCGAGATTGAGGTCGTGGATCGTGGCGAGCGTGGCGATGCGCTGCCGCTTCACGAGCGCGAGCAGCTCGAGTTGATGGCGCGGGTCGAGATGATTGGTCGGTTCGTCGAGCATCAGCACGCGCGGCGCCTGCACGAGCGCGCGCGCGAGCAGCGCGCGTTGCCGCTCGCCGCCCGAAAGCGTCGCGAAGGGGCGCGTGCGCAAATTGGCGAGGCCGGTGTCGGCGAGCGCGCGATCGAGGCGGGCGCGGTCGTCGGGCGTCTCGCCGTCGAGCGCGCGCCGGTGCGGCGTGCGCCCCATCGCCACGACTTCTTCCACGCTGAGCCCGAAGTCGTCGGGCGCGTCCTGCAACAGCACGGCGATGCGCTGCGCGCTCCAGCGCGCCGATTGCGCCCAGACTTCGCTGCCGTCGAGCGCGATCGTGCCGCGTTGCGGCTTCGCGTAGCGAAACGCGCAGCGCAGCAGGCTCGTCTTGCCGCTGCCGTTCGGCCCGATCAGCCCGACGAACTCGCCGGGCCGCACCGCGAGCGCGATCGACCTGAGCAGGGCGCGGGCGGCGGCGCCCCCGGATGAGCCGCCCGCGGGCGACCAGGTGAGTTCGTCGATATGCAAGGACATGACGGGCTTCGCGAAGAGGAACCGGCGGCTAGAACTTCATCGTTGCCGTGACCCAGCCCGAACGCGGCGCGCCCAGCAGCCATTCGCCGCCGTCGTTCTGCGTCGTCACGGCATAGACGCGGTTCGTGAGGTTACGCAGATACAGCGCGAGCGTGAGGTTGCGGGTGACGCGCCACGACGCCGAGGCGTCGATCAGCGTGTAGCTCGGAATGGCGACGGTGTTGGCGTTATCGCCGAAACGACGGCCCACGTAATGCACGCCCGCGCCCGCGCGCCAGCCCGGCGCGAAAGCCCAGTCGAGCCACACGTTCGCGGTCTGCTCGGGAATGTCGTACGGCACGTTGCCCGCGCGCGAGAAGCTCTGGCCGTTCTCGACCTCGTTGAAGTCGTCGTAACGCGCGCGCAGCAGCGAGGCGTTGGCGTCGATCGACCAGCCGCCGCCCAGTTGCACCGCGCCCGTCCACTCCACGCCGCGCGACGACTGCTTGCCCACTTGCTGCGTGACGTCGGGATTCGACGGGTCGACGCTCAGCAGATCGCGCTTGACGATCTGATAGAACGCGAGCGTCCACGAGGCGCGGCCGCCCCACAGTTGCTGCTTCACACCGGCTTCCCATTGCGTGCCGCTCGCGAGCGAGAACTGGCTGCTCGACTTCGAGAGCGTGACGAGCGAACCGACGCCGTCCGCGCCCGTGGTGTACTGCGCGTACACGGAGAAGTCGGGCGTGAGCGCGAACACGAGACCCGTGCGCCAGCCCGTGTGCGCGAAGGTGCGATCGAACGACGAAGCGGGACCGTTGACGGTCGCGAAGGTGTCGCGGTGATAGTCGAGATGGTCGTAGCGCAGGCCCGCGATCCACGCGAGGCGATCGGTCAGTTCGAGGCGGTTTTCCGCGTAGACCGACGCCTGATGCGTGGTGGTCTGGAACTGCGGCACGGTCGGATCGGGGCTCGCGAACACGCCCGGATCGAAGCCGAACTGCGGTACGACGGAGGAGCCGTCATAGGGCGAATTGCTCGTGTCGAGAAACGAGATCACGTTGAAGTCCGCGCCCACGACGAGGCGATCCTGGCGGCCGAGCAGATGGCCGTCGAAGGTCGCGTCGAGCGTATCGCCGGCCTGCTTTTCGTGATGCAGGATCTCGAGGTAGTCGCTGCGCAGCACGTTGCCGTCGCCGGTCAGCGAGTAACTTTCGCTGTCGTGCCAATGACGGTTGGTCAGCAGGTAATAGAGCTGATTGCGCAGTGTGATGCCGGGCGCGGCGTTCCACTTCGTATTGAGGCGCGTCCACTGGTCGTAATACGCGATCGACGCATTGCCGACGTTGTAGTTCTGGCGTTCGAGCGCGGGATCGAGTGCGCCGTTCGTCACGGGTACGCCGAAGTAGCGCGCCGGCAGCTGGCGGCCGTAGTCGTAATCGAGCGTGAACGAGAGACGCGGATTCACGTCGAGCTTGAGTGCGCCGCCGAGGGCCGTGCTGTGCGACTCGCCGCGCGGCACCCAGCCGTTGTTGCGGTCGTCGGCGAGATAGAAGCGGTACGAAAGCATCGGGCCGAGCGCGCCGGTGGTGTCGAGTGCCACGCGCTTTTCGCCGTAGGTGCCCGCGCCGAGCTGGATCGTGGTGGCGGCCTCGCGCTGCGGCGCCTTCGGCACGATGTTGACGACGCCGCCCATGCCGCCTTCGCCGTACAGCACGGAAGCCGGGCCGCGCAGCACTTCGATGCGTTCCGCCGACCATGTGTCGAACGGGAACGACACGGTGCCCGCGCCCGCGTACATGCGCAGGCCGTCGTAGAGCGTGGTGACCGACTCGGGGCCGCTGAAGCCGCGCACCGACACCGAGGTGCCGCCATTGCCCGGCGCGGCGTCGGTGGCGAAGCCGGCCGCGCGCGTGATGGCTTGCGTGACGTTGTTGTCGCCGCGTTCGGTGAGTTGCGTGCCGGTGATGGCTTCGACGCTCGCGGGCGTGTCGAGGCTCGATAGGCCCAGGCGGCTGCCGGTGGCGAGCGGCGCGGCGAGGTCGGGCGTGTCGGCGTCTTCGCGGCGCGCGGCGGTGCCCGTCACGTTGACGGCGGGTAGCGTCGGCGAGGTCGATGCCGATGTCGATGCCGATGTCGAGGTCGATGCGGCGGGCGCGGCGTTATCGGCATCGGCGAAAACCGGGGCCGCGTTGGCGAGGCAGGTGCAGGCGAAAGCGCTGTGCACGGCAAGGCGCCGCGCGCGGAAAAGCGGTGTGGATGCGTCCATGTTCGACGGTGCGTGGTGAGTCGTTGTTGTTATGGGCCGCGCGGGCGAGGCGCCGAGGCCAACGCGCGCGACAGCAACTCGCGCCGCGGCAAGCCGGCGCGAGCAATGACGGGAAAACGGTGAACGCCGGCGCTAGACGGAGTTGCGAACGGCGGGGGGCACCACGCAGAGGTCGGGCGGGACGAGGAACGGCGGGCGGCTGCGCGCCGCGCTGACCGGTGCAGTCATGCTGGGTTCTCCTGGGGTTTCGCGCCCCGAGTTGCGGTTGGAATGTGCCGATGCCCAGGTCTGACTTTCGGCTCGATACGCGATGGAGGCCGATTACAGTGGCGCGACCGCGCTGGATTTGCACCAGCTTCCGGACATGGCGAGGGGATTGTACAGGCACCGCACCGCCTCGATGACGCGGAAATTTGCCGCCGGATTTGTACCGCTTATAGGTAATGTTATAACATAACAAAAATGCGCGAAACGATGTCTTACCGATGCCGCGGCGCGCCGTTCCCCACATCGAAGGAGTCATTCCATGGATTCGCGACTGCCCGTGACGGTGCTGTCCGGCTTTCTGGGCGCGGGCAAGACCACGCTGCTCAACCACATCCTGAGCAACCGCGAAGGGCGGCGCGTGGCCGTCATCGTCAACGACATGAGCGAGGTGAACATCGACGCCGCGCTGGTGCGCAACGGCGGCGCGGAGCTGTCGCGCACCGACGAAAAGCTCGTGGAGATGAGCAACGGCTGCATCTGCTGCACGCTGCGCGAGGACTTGCTGGTGGAAGTGAGCCGGCTCGCGGAGGAAGGCCGCTTCGACCAGCTCGTGATCGAGTCGACGGGCATTTCGGAGCCTTTGCCGGTGGCGGAAACCTTCACGTTCGCCGACGAGGCGGGCAAGAGTCTCGCCGATGTCGCGCGCCTCGACACCATGGTGACCGTGGTGGACGCCCTCAACTTCCTGCGCGATTACGGTTCGCAGGACAGCCTGGAGGCGCGCGGCGAGTCGCTGGGCGAGGAGGACAATCGCACCGTGGTGGACTTGCTGATCGAGCAGATCGAGTTCTGCGACGTGATCGTCGTGAACAAGATCGATCTCGTGAGCGAGGCCGAGCGCGAACGGCTCATGGCGATCCTGCGCGGGCTCAATCCGCGTGCGCGCATCGAGATCAGCGAGTTCGGCCGCGTCGCGCTCGAGCGCGTGCTCGACACGAAGCTGTTCGATTTCGACGAAGCCGCCAAAGCGCCGGGCTGGCTCGCGGAACTACGCGGCGACCACAAGCCGGAAACCGAGGAATACGGCATCGGCAGCTTCGTATGGCGGGCGCGCCGGCCGCTGCATCCGCAGCGTTTCTGGGCGCTCGTCAACAGCGAATGGCCGGGCGTGGTGCGCTCGAAGGGCTTCTTCTGGCTCGCGAGCCGCCCGACGCACGCGGGGTCGTGGTCGCAGGCGGGCGCGGTCTGCCGTCACGGCCTGGCGGGGCTCTGGTGGGCGGCGGTGCCGAAGTCGCAATGGCCCAGCGACGACGAATCGCTCGCGTTCATCGAACAGAACTGGCATTCCGAGGTGGGCGACGCGCGCCAGGAACTCGTCTTGATCGGCATGGAGATGGACGAAGCCGCACTGCGCAAGCGGCTCGACGCGTGCCTGTTGAGCGACGCCGAGATGGCCGAGGGCCCCGCGAACTGGGTGCGTTACGCCGATCCGTTTCCCGCCTGGGGCGTGCGGGACGAGGAGCCCGCGTAAGCGCGGGACGCTACGAATCAGCACCTAGGGCGCCGCGCGTTCAATGATAAATCGTCATTGACGATTGCAGTTTCGTGAGCTTGCCGTTCATCAGCCGATACCAGCCCTGCGAGCCCTGCAGCACCACTTCGTCGCGCTGCCAGAACACGCGCCGGACCGTCATGCGCACGCCGGTGCGCTGCACCAGCGCGGGCCGGCGGCGCAGGTCGTAGAGCACGGGCCCGTTGTCGGTTTGCACGAGCAGGCGCGGCACCGTGTCGCCGTGCTCGCTCACATCGTCGAAATGCGTGAGCGACGCCGCGCCGAAGCGGTCGAGCTCGGCGTTGTCGAGCGTCGCCGCGAAGTCGCGGCCCGCGTGCGTGAATTGCAGCGTGCCCGCTGGCGTGGCGAGCGCGGGCTCGTGGCTTTGTGCGTGCGCGAGGGTGCTGAACGCCGTGCACGTGGCGAGCGTCGCGACGGTCGCGGCGGCGAGTAGCAGTCTTTTCATGAGTCGGTCCGGGTTCGGCGGCGCGCTGTGTTCAAGGCGCGCGCGATGAAGGCATTATCGACCACCTCGCGTTCAGCGAATCCGCAACTGGGCTTCGAGCATACGCGCGAGCACGCTGACCTTTGGCACGCGTTGGCGCGCCACGGGCCAGAGCACGCTGAGCGGCAGGCCGTCGGTGGCGGCGTCGGCGAGCACTTCGACAAGGCGTCCCGCCCGCAGGTCGTCGCGCACGAGCCAGGTCGCGAGTTGCGCGATGCCCAGTCCCGCGCGCACGAAGGCGAGTTGCGCTTCGGCGTCGCCGGCCACGACGTGCGGGCGCACCGCGCACTGGCCGACGCGGCCATCCGCCTGCGCATAGGTCCACGGCAATGGCGTGCCGTCGGGGCGGCCGTAGACGATGCAGTCGTGATCCTGCAGATCGTCGATGGCGCGCGGCGTGCCGCGCCGTTCGAGCCACGCGGGCGCGGCGCAGAAGATCAGCCGCTCGCGGCCCAGCACGCGCTGCGTTTGCGACGCCGGCAAGTCGCGCGGGCCGCCGATGCGCACGGCCAGATCGATGCCTTCCTCGGCGAGATCGACGAAGCGATCGGCGAACAGCAACTGCGGACGCACTTCCGGGTATTGCGCCGCGAACGCCAGCAGCACGGGCACGACACATAGCCGCCCGAACGACGCGGGCAAGGCGATGCGCACCGTGCCCACCGGCTCGCGCTGCTGCGCGGCGAGCGTCGCTTCGGCCTCGCTCAGGTCGGCGAGCATGCGGCTGCAGGTGTCGTAGAACGCGCGGCCCGCGTCGGTGAGCGCGAGGCTGCGCGTGGTGCGCTCGAACAGCTTCACGCCGAGCCGCTGTTCGAGCCGCCCGATGCTCTTGCTCACCGCCGAATTCGTGAGATTCAACTGCTCGGCGGCGGCCGTGAAACTGCCCGCATCGGCGGCCCAGACGAACGGGACGATGCCTTTCAGGCGCTCGGTGGCCGGCACGTTGGACATGATCGATTGATGACGTGAATTCGCTAAAGTGACGAAATTTTATCGGAGATAGGAATTTCAGTCCGAATTAACATCGTGACTTCGACGCACGGAGAGCGATGAATGAGCAAAGAAGCGGATAAACAGGCGCTGATCGTGGGCGCGAGCGGCATTGTCGGGCGCGCGCTGGCGCAGCGCCTGCTGGCGAGCGGCTGGCGCGTGCACGGGTTGTCGCGCGGACGCAATGCGGGCGTGACGGGCTGCACGCCGATCGTGGCCGATCTCACCGACGCCGCTTCGGTCGCGCATGCCACGGCGGATCTCGCGGCCACGCACGTGTTTTTCACCGCGTGGTCGCGCCGGGCGAACGAGCAGGACAACATTCGCGTGAACGGCGCGATGGTGCGCAACGTGCTCGACGCGCTCGGCCGCACGAAGACGTTGCAACACGCGGCGCTCGTGACCGGCCTCAAGCACTATCTCGGGCCGTTCGAAGCCTATGCGTCGGGCGCGGTGCCCGACACGCCGTTTCGCGAGGCGCAAGGGCGCCAGCCGGTCGAGAACTTCTACTACGAGCAGGAGGATCGCCTGTTCGAGGCGGCGGCCCGCGACGGCTTCACGTGGAGCGTGCATCGTCCGCATACGGTTATCGGGTTCGCGCCCGGCAACGCCATGAACATGGGGCAAACGCTCGCCGTCTACGCGACGCTCTGCAAGCAAAGCGGCCAGCCGTTCGTGTTTCCCGGCTCGGCCGCGCAATGGCACGGTCTCACGGACATGACCGATGCGCGCCTGCTCGCGCGGCATCTCGAATGGGCCTCGACGAACGCCGCGGGGCGCAACGAAGCCTTCAACGTGGCAAACGGCGACGTGTTCCGCTGGAAGACGCTGTGGACGTTGCTGGCGGACTATTTCGGCGTCGAGGCGGCGCCGTTCGACGGCACCGTGCGGCCGCTCGAAGGCCGCATGCAAAACGCCGCGCACGAATGGCGCGAGATCGCCGCAAAGCATGATCTGAAAGAACCGGAGATCGAGCGCCTCGCGTCGTGGTGGCACACCGACGCCGACCTCGGCCGCCCGATGGAAGTCGTCACCGACATGACCAAGAGCCGCAAGGCCGGTTTTCTCGACTATCAGAGCACGCCGGACGCGTTCTTCGATCTGTTCGAGGCATTGAAGGCGCAGCGGCTGATCCCGGCTTGATTCGCGCCTGAGCGGTTCAGTCAAACACGATAAAACGCACGCGGCGGCCATCGGCGAAAACAAGCGGAAAACGTTTGCCGATGGCCGCCGCGCGTCCTCACGCGAAAGCCGTATCAATAACCCCAGCGGCCTTGCTGGTAGCGCTCGCGTTCATGCCACTCGTGCTCGCGCCATTCGTGACGACGCCACTCGCGGCGACGCCATTCGTGTTCGCGCCAGCGGCGTTCGCGCCAGTCGTCGCGATAGCCGATCGCCACCGGCGCGGGCGCCGCGTAGACCGGTGCCGGCGCGTAGGCCGCGCCCGGCACGCCGATCCCCACGGCCACATCCACATGCGCGGACGCCGCCGCCGAGAAGGCCAGCGCCGCCGCGCCGATCGCCACACTAACCGCGCCAAGAATCGTTCGCTTCATGTCTGACTCCTTCGCACTCGCGTGCGTTGCTGATGAGCATGGATTCGAGTGTAAGAAGCGCGTAAAGACACAGGTGATACGACGCTGCTAGTTTGGTAACAGACCGTAAGCTTGCTTACGGTCGCCTTGATTACACTATCGGGGCGAGCGCATGCCGGCGGCGGAAGCCGGAAAGCGGCGCATAGCTGCTATGCGGTGCGCGCACGGCCGTTGCCGGGGACGCCGCGCATAATTTCAGGCATTCCAACGCGCATGCGGGCACCGCGCGCCGACCCCGATCCAAGGAGCCAGAAACTCATGTCCGAAACCGCACAGCCGCGCAACGGCGGCCGCATTCTCGTCGATGCGCTCGCGCGCAACGGCGTCGACACCGTCTACTGCGTGCCCGGCGAAAGCTATCTGCCGGTGCTCGACGCCTTGCACGACACGCATGGCGTGCGCACCATCACGACGCGCCACGAAGGCGCGGCGTCGAACATGGCCGACGCCTACGGCAAGCTCACGGGCCGCCCCGGCATCTGCTTCGTCACGCGCGGCCCCGGCGCCACGCACGCGAGCAACGGCGTGCACACGGCCAACGAAGACTCCACGCCGATGATTCTCTTCATCGGTCAGGTCGATCAAAGCATGATCGGGCGCGGCGCGTTCCAGGAAGTCGACTACCGCCAGATGTTCGGCGGCCTCGCCAAGTGGGTCACGCAGATCGAGAGCGTCGAGCGCATTCCCGAGATCGTGGCGAAGGCGTTCAGCATCGCGCAGTCGGGCCGTCCGGGTCCGGTCGTGATCGCACTGCCCGAAGACGTGCTGTTCGGCTCGGCCACGGTCGCCGACGCGCCGCCCGTGCGCATCGCCCACGCCGCGCCTGAAGCGGCCGCGCTCGAGGAAATGCGCACGCTGCTCGAAGCGGCCGAGCGTCCGCTCGTCGTGGTCGGCGGCACGGGCTGGAATGCCGAATCGCTCGCGGCGCTCAAGCGCTTCGTGCACGCGAACAATCTGCCCGTGGCGGCCTCGTTCCGCCGCCAGGACCTGTTCGACAATCGCGATCCGCATTACGTCGGCCAGCTCGGTCTGGGCATCTCGCCGAAGCTCTCGGAGCGCGCGGCCAACGCCGACCTCGTGCTCGTGATCGGCTCGCGTCTCGCGGAAACCACCTCGTCGGGCTACACGCTGTTCACGAGCCCGGTGACGAAGCAGCCGATGATCCACGTGCACCCCGACGCCGAAGAACTCGGCCGCGTGTATCAGGCGCGTCTGCCGATCCACGCCTCGCTGCGCGCCTTCGCGCTCGCGCTCGACGGCGTGGCGCCCGCGAGCACGGCCGCGCGCGAACGCTGGCACGGCTGGACCGAAGCGGCCCGCGCCGACTACCTCGCGCACTCGACGCCGCCCGCGAATCCGCAGATCCAGGGCGTCGATCTCGCGCAGGTCGTCGCGCATCTGAACGACGTGCTGCCCGAAGACGCCGTGATCTCGAACGGCGCAGGCAATTACACGGTCTGGGTGCACCGCTTCTATCGCTATCGCAGCCCCGGCACCGAACTCGCGCCCACCAACGGCGCGATGGGCTACGGCTTCCCGGCGGCGGTGGCCGCTTCGCTGGCCGACCCGAAGCGTTCGGTGGTCTGCTTCGCGGGCGACGGCTGCTTCATGATGTATCCGCAGGAACTGGCCACGGCCGTGCAGTTCAACGCGCCGCTCATCACGATCGTCGTGAACAACAACATGCTCGGCACGATCCGCATGCACCAGGAGCGCGAGTATCCGGGCCGCGTTTCGGCAACGCAGTTCGTCAACCCCGATTTCGTGGCGATGGCGCAGGCGTTCGGCGCGCACGCGGAACGCGTGGAGCGCACCGAAGACTTCGCGGCGGCGTTCGAACGCGCCCAGCAGGCGGGCAAGCCCGCTCTCATCGAACTGCGCACCGACCCGCTGCAGATCACTCCCGTTAGCCGTTTGAGCAAGTAATCATGACCAGCACCATTCAAGGCGAGATGTTTATCGGCGGCGCGGCCATCAAGGGCGCGGGCAACGCAACCTATGCCGTCGCGGCCGCCACGGGCGAAAAGCTCGAACCGGCGTTCGGCACGGCCACGAAGGACGATCTCGAACGCGCCTGCACGCTGGCGGGCGAGGCGTTCGACCCGTATCGCCAGTTGCCCGACGCGCAGCGCGCGGCGTTTCTCGAAGCGATCGCGCAGGCGATCGTCGATCTGGGCGCGGAGCTGATCGAGCGCGCGCATGCCGAAACGGCGCTGCCCATCGCGCGTCTCGAAGGCGAGCGCGGCCGCACCGTCGGCCAGTTGAAGCTGTTCGCCACGCTCGTGCGCGAAGGCCGCTGGCACGGCGCGATCGTCGATCCCGCCCAGCCGCAGCGCGCGCCGCTGCCGCGCGCCGACCTGCGTCTGCGCCGCATCGGCCTCGGCCCGGTGGCCGTGTTCGGCGCGAGCAACTTCCCGCTGGCGTTCTCGGTGGCGGGCGGCGACACGGCTTCGGCGCTGGCGGCCGGTTGCCCCGTGATCGTGAAGGCGCACCCGGCGCATCTGGGCACCTCGGAACTCGTCGGCCGCGCGATCCAGCGCGCCGCGCGCGAAACCGGCATGCCCGAAGGCGTGTTCTCGCTGCTGATCGGCGAAGGCATCTGGCTCGGCGAAGCGCTTGTCGCGCATCCCGAGATCCAGGCGGTGGGCTTCACGGGCTCGCGTCAGGGCGGGCTCGCGCTGCTACGTATCGCGCAGGCGCGCCCCGAGCCGATCCCCGTCTACGCGGAAATGAGCAGCATCAACCCGGTCGTGCTGTTGCCCGAGGCGCTGGCCGCGCGCGGCGAGCAGATCGCCCGTGATTTCGCCGATTCCGTGGCGCTCGGCGTGGGTCAGTTCTGCACGAATCCCGGCATCGTGCTCGCGCTCGAAGGCGCGGCGCTCGACGCATTCTGCGCAACGGCCGCGCAAGCCATCGCCGCGAAGCAGGCCGCGACCATGCTCACGCCCGGCATTCACGCCGCGTATTGCCGCGGCGTCTCGCACCTGAGCGCGCTCGAGGGCGTGAGCGAACTCGCGCACGGCGTGGCCACGAGCGGCGCGCACGACGCGGTGCCCACGCTCCTGCGCACCGAGGCGCGCGCGTTCCTCGCGCAAGCCGCCATGGAAGAAGAGATCTTCGGGCCAAGCTCGCTGATCGTGGCATGCCGCGATATCGGCGAACTGCGTGCGGTGCTGCGCCGTATGAGCGGCCAGTTGACGGCCACGGTGCAACTCGACGAGGGCGATTACGAACAGGCGCGCACGCTGCTGCCCACGCTCGAACGCAAGGCCGGCCGCGTGCTGTTCAACGGCTTTCCGACCGGCGTGGAAGTCTGCCACGCGATGGTGCACGGCGGCCCGTTCCCGGCAACCTCCGACACGCGTACGACTTCGGTGGGCGCGACCGCCATCGACCGTTTCCTGCGGCCGGTGTGCTATCAGTCGGTGCCCGACACGCTGCTGCCGGAAGCGCTCAAGCACGGCAATCCGCTCGCCATCTGGCGTCTTGTCGACGGTGAACTGACGCGCGATTGAGTTCGCTGCTGCGTTGCGGTTCGCGTTGCGCTTGTGTCTTGCGTCGGCCACGCGAGCCGTCACGTAAAAACGCCCGCATGGTCGTCATGCGGGCGTTTTTTTATGAGCCGATCACGTTTTCTCCGCCGCCGCGGGCAGCGACGTGCCCGGCCATTCGTCCGTTTTGACGAGATCGGCGGCGAGTTCGCGGATCATCTGCGTGACGCTCCACACGCCTTCGGGCATGGCGCGATTTTGCGGCCAGGCGATGGCGACGTCGCGCTTGACCACGGGATTGGCGAGCGGGATGCAGTTGAGGCGGCCTTCCGCGACTTCCTCGATCACCGAGGCGGCGGGCAGCACGGTGCAGCCGCAACTGGCCATGACGAGGCGCTTGGTGAGCGAGATCGAGCCGTCGCATTCGAGCGCGATGCGCGGCGTGAAACCATGGCGCCCGGCCAGCGATTCGACCAGCACGCGCAAGCCGTGATGCGTGCTCGGCAAAATGAGCGGCACTTCGCCGAGCAGACTCACGTTGGCGCTGCTCGCCGATTTGACGGGCAGCGTGAAGCGCGCGGGCGTGATGAGGCACACCTGCTCGGAGAGCAGCGTGTCGAACTGCATGGCGCCGCGATGCTCGGGCACGTACATGAGTGCGAGATCGATCTCGCCGTCGGTGAGGCGGCTCAGGATCTGGCTGCCCAGGCCTTCGACGAAACGAATGCGGGTGTTCGGATAGCGCGCGCGCAGCCGGTGCCCGAGACTGCCGAACATGATGCGCGCGATGGTGGGTTGCGCGGCGATGGCGAGGCGCGCGGGACCGTTCTCCACGCCGCTGCGCATGGCGCTACGCGCCTCGTCGAGCGTGCGCTCCAGGGTTTGCGCGTAATTGAGCAATTGCGCGCCGCGCTCGGTCAGCCCGACGCCGCGGCCGCTGCGGCGAAACAGGCGCACGGCCAGCTCGGCTTCGAGCACGGCAATGCGGCGGCTGATGGTCGACTGGTTCGCGCCCAGCTCCATGGCCGTGCGCGAGATGCTGCCCGTCTTCGCGACGTGCGCGAAGACGGCGAGGTCGTCTGAATTCATGAGCGATTCACGGCGAATTGGCGTGCGTTTTTCCGGCGATTCAACATCGTAATGCGGAGCGAGACTGGCGGTCGATTCGCCGTTATATCACGCGCAAAGCCTGAATTCAGCGCCTCGGGCGTTCAAAACTTGTGCGAGATGCCGACGATGATGCCGCGTGCATTCGAGCCCGGCAACACGGAAACGCCCGAATATTCCGTACCGTTGAGCGTATAGGCGGCTTGATGGCGATTCTGGATGAAGCTGCCCGCCGCATAGATCATCGAGCGCTTCGAGAGAAAATACTCGTACGCCAAACCCACTTGCTGCGCATTGTTGCCATTGCCGGTGCGATCGTGCAGATAGCCGTAGAACGCGGCGATTTCGTTGAACGGATTGAACAGGTAGGAGGCGGATGCCGAATACGTGGCCTCGTTCTCGCTGTGATCCGATTGCGTTTCCGTGTGATAGACGAGGTAGAAGCGCGCCGCGCCCACCTTGAGCGAGGAGGCGGCGGTGAAGACCTTCTGCACCGAAGTGCCCGCCGCGTTGTCCTGCTGCTCGTAACCGGCGGCCAGGTGCCACGGCCCATTGATGTACTTGAACGCGACGTTGTAGAACTGCAGCCCGTTGGACGGTTTGGTGGTGGAGTCGCGCATGGCCACCATCGTTTGTATCGTCAAGCCGTTCCACGTGGGCGTGAAATAGGCAATGGCATTGCTCGCGCGCACCGTGACCGAATCGAAATCGTTGAGCGAGGACGCGATGGATTTGGCGGCGGTGGGATCGAGTTCGCCGTCGAGAAAGAGGTACTGCGGCTTTTTCTGGCGCCCAAAGCGAAATTCGCCGAAGTGCCCCGACATGCCGACCCACGCGAGCCGGTTGAAGGCATCGGCCGCATTGGATGCGGCGCCCGTGAATGCGGAAAAGCCTTGCTCCAACTGAAAATTGACGCGCGTGCCGCCGCCAATCTCTTCGTGGCCGATCAGGCCGTAGACGGTGGCGAACATACCGCCCGACGAAGCGCGCACCACGCCGCCTTTACCGCCGTTTTGATATTCGATGCCGTTATCGACCACGCCATAAAGCGTGACCGACGATTGAGCTTGTGCGAGTTGCCACGTGCACGCGGATACGAGGGCTGAAGCAGCCAGAATTGCCTTTTTCATTTGCCTCCGGATATTGTTTATTTCGTTTTTACCGTATTCGATTTGCGTTATTGCATTCGAATAACGGAGCACGTTTTCAGTGCTCGGAGAATGGTAGGCAAGGAATTAGAGTGAGTCCCGGTATAAAACCTGGATTCACTGGCATTTTTTGAAGTGAGTTTTAAGCGGGAAAATCCAATCGGACCGGCGCGAGAAAGCCGGCGCTGAAATAGCCGCCGGCCCGGAAAACGTCAATGGAATTTACTGCACGAACGTGACGCTGCTTGCGTCTGGAACGGGCGCGGATCGACCGCTGTCCGTGAGTTCGCCCGTTTCGGTATTCACGGCGAATACGCTCACGTTGCCGCTGCGCTGATTCGCGACGAACAGCCACTTGCCCGAAGGATCGAGCGTGAAGCCCCACGGTTTGTCGCCGCCGGAGGCAATGCGCTGGACCAGCGCGAGTTCGCCGGTGGACGCATTCACGCGATACACGACGAGTGAGTTTTCCCCGCGATTCTCCACGTAGACGAACTTGCCGTCGCGGCTGAGCGCCATTTCCGCGCCGCTTTTCTGGCCGCTGAATCCCTCGCTGCTGACCGGCAGCGTTTGCACGGGCGTGAGCGTCGCCGTGGCCGCGTCCCAGCGCAGCACGGTGACTTGCGCGCTGAGTTCGGTGAGCACGTACGCATAGTCGCCCGTTGCCCCAAACGCGATGCGGCGGGGACCGCTCCCCGGCGGCAAGGCGAATGCGCGCGGCGCGGCGCCCGCGAGTTGCGCGAGCGCGTGCGTCGCGCGGTCGAACCGGTAGATGAAGATGCGGTCGGCGCCGAAGTCGGGCACGAGCGCGTACTGGCCAGTGGGGTCGATCGTCACCCCGTGCGCGTGCGCGCTGGCCTGCCGCGGGTTGGGTCCCGAGCCGGTTTCTTCGAGCGTGGACGCAAGCGCGCCTACGCTGCCGTCCGGGTTCACGGCCACGCTCGAAACGGAGCCGCTGTTGTAGTTGGCGCTGAGCAGCGTGGACGAGGGCGTGTCGAAGCGCAGGAACGTGGTGCCGCGGCCGCCCGTGAGCACGTCGTCCATCTTCGTGAGCGCGCCGCTCGACCGATTCACGGCGTAGGCGGTAATGCTGCCGTCTTTCGCGCGGTCGTCGTTCACGGCGTAGAGCACGGGCAGCGAGGGATGCGCTTCGACCCACGTCGCGCGCAGTCCTTCGGCAACGGTGCCGAGCGGCGTCAGCGCGCCGGTGGCAGTGTCGAAGCGCAAGGCATGGATCTGCGGTTGCAGGCTGCCGATATAGACGAATTCGGTAGGCGGCGCGTCCGCCGCGAAGGCCGGCGCGGCGGAAGCGAATGCGACCAGCGCCGCAATCATGAGGCGGTGTCGCGAGTTTCTTCTATCTGGGTATTGCGCCATATTCGAATTGAGTGGAAAAGGCGGAAAGAAAGAATGCGATTGAGGGGTGTGATCGGAAAAAGGATAGGCCTCGTGACATCGCCGGTCCCGGTACTAAATCCGGTTTCGCTGGCACTTTCCGCACGAACCAGGGATAGTCCCGGTGCGGTATGGGCGTATCGATAGCGCGGCGAGCCTGAGGGAAGCGAGCGTGGAGCGTCGTTCGAACCACGCGGCGCAAGGCGTGGTTCGAACGAGTGGAAAGTATCAATGCGTGGTCAATGACTGCTCAATGCGCCGCGAAATGCGCGGTGCTATTTGCGCGCTTCCATGCGGAACTGGCTGGGTGCCTGGCCCACTTCGCGGCGGAAAAAGCGCGTGAAATACGCGGCGTCGGCAAAGCCGAGCCAGAAGGCGATCTGTTCCACCGACATGTCGCCGAAAATAAGTTCGCGCTTGGCCTCGGTAATGATGCGCGCGTGGATCATCTTGGTCGGACTCTTCTCCGCCGCCGAGGCGCATGCGGCGCGCAGTTGCACGAGCGAGACTGCGAGCATCGACGCGTAATCCTGCAACGGCAGATTGCTGCGGTAATGTTCGTCAATGAGCTTGCGAAACCGTTCCACGAGACGCACGTCGTTGCGCGGCGTGCCGTCGTTGACCGTCTGTTCGAGATGCGCTTCACGGGCGAGCGACAGCAGCATCATGGTCAGCAAGGCTTCGGTGCCAGCCACCTGACCCACGGCGTCCGACTCCACTTCCTGTTTCAGCCGCTGAATGAGGGTATAGAACTCGTTGGACTTGCCCGCATCGGCGAGCGAAATCATGCGCGGCGCCGACCACAGCGCGATGAACTCGTGAAGTTTCGCGTTGACCTGCGTGAGATACGACACTTCGATCGTAACGACCCAGCGATCCACGTCGATTTCGTAATCGAGACCGTGAATGCATTCGGTGGGCAGCAGCAGCGCGCAGGGCGCTTCGAACGGCACGCTGCGGCCTTCCAGATTCATCACGCCGCGCCCGTTGCGTACGAAGATCAACTGGCCATAGGCGGGATGCGCATGCGGTTCGGTGCGCCACCGGCCACGTTCCGTGACGTGGCCGACATGGACGAACCAGTTTTCTTCTTCGGGACGCTCGACGTAGAGGCGAACCTTCGGCACGGCGGTGAGTCGCGTTTCACCGGCGAGCTTGCGTGGGGGTTTGATGACCGATGCGCTGTGCGCACCGTGAGCACCCTGGGCCATGACGTCTCCTTGGCGGCCGGACTTGCGCGCCGCCATTGCGATTGAATTTGTGCCGGAACGCTGCGGCTGAAAGCCGTGCCTCCGTGCGACATGCTCGCGAGACCCGCAAGAAAAACGGCGGGCGTGAAGCTCGTCATATTTTTCCATATCCCGTTGTGCAGTGCGACTTGCGATTTACCCCAACGCGAGGTCGTAATAACCGGTAAGAAAATGCAAAAAACCCCGGTAAAAACGGCCTCGTTCGTCACGCGGTCAAGGCATCAGAACGTGTGGACGATGCCGAGAATCACACCGCGCGTGTTGGAGCCGGGCGCGACGGTCACGCCTGCATAGGCAGTGCCATTGAGCGTGAATTTGGCCTGATTGCGGTTCTGCAAGAATGCCGCCGACGCGTACAGCGTCGTACGCTTGGAAAGATAATGCTCATAGGTCATGCCGATCTGCTGCGCGTTGTTGCCCTGGCCCGTTTTATCATGCTCGTAGCCGTACATGACCGCGAGCATGTCGGCGGGCGAGATCGTCCACGAACCGGAGCCTTCGAACACGTCGCGCTTAACGCTGTCGTCGGTCTGGCGTTCCGTGTGATACGCGAGAAAGAAGCGCGTGGGGCCGATTCCCACCGAAGCCCCCGCGTTGAACAGGCGCAGCGCCGAAGTGCCGGTGGCGCTGTCGGCCTGTTCGTAACCGGCGGCCACGCGGAACGGGCCGTTTTCATAGCGCACGGCCGCGTTGTAGAACTGCAGGCCGTTACTCGGTTTCGTGGTGCTGTCGCGCATGGCCACCATGAACTGCGCGGTCACGCCGTACATCGTGGGCGTGAAGTACGAAATCGCGTTGTTCACGCGGATCGTCAGCGAATTGAAGTTGAGCATCGGCGAACCCATGCTCATGACGGCAACGGGGTCGAGTTCGCGATTGATGAAGATGTACTGCGGCGTATTTTGCAGGCCGAAACGCACTTCGCCGAAGTCACCCGACAAGCCCACCCACGCCTGGCGATTGAACGCTTCGGCCGAGTTCGCGGCGGCGCCGGTCATGGCCGAGAAGCCTTGTTCGAGCTGGAAGTTGACCTTCAGGCCGCCGCCGATGTCCTCGCTGCCCTTGAAGCCGTAGCGGCTCGCATACAGGCCGCCCGAGGTGGCGCGCACGACCTTGCCGGCACCGCCGTTCTGAAATTCCATCGCGTTGTCGATGACGCCGTACAGCGTGACCGACGATTGCGCGTAGGCCGTGTTGAACAGGCACGCCGACGCTACGCCGGTAGCCATTACGAGCAGCTTCTTCATGTGTGTCTCCATGATATTTCTAGTTATCGAGCGGATTCGCCTTGTTTTTCCGGCGATTTATCTTGTTCTTCTATCGTTCGTTATCCGAACGAAATGCCGTCGCGTCGGGTTGTCTTGGGAGCGCGACGGCGGGGTACGGCGAATTAATCGAGCGCGCCGGTCACGTCGTCGAACAGTTCGTCCACGCCCAGTCGATGCGGAATGATCTTCTGGTCGAGCGCCCAGTCGATGGCGAGCTGTATGCCCTTGCGGTTCGCCTCGAGCCCGAGCGGCGGAAACACCGCCGGCACGCCTTCGGCCTGCTCGCGGCTTTCGCGGATCATGCGGTAGATCTCGCGCACCGCCTCCGGGTGCTGCTTCGACACGTTCTCGTGCACCACGAACATGTGATTGATCGGCACCACGTTCTCGCGCGCGAACCAGTCTTTCGCGGCGTTCTGCGCGTCCGGCACGAGCGTGCGCACGCGCGGGTCCTTCGGCATGTCTTCGCCCAGCAGCGCGGCGGCGAGTTCGCCGTCGAGCATCATCTGCGGAATCGACGAACCCTTCGGCAGACGCTGGCAGTTCGCGGGGTCGGTGAACTCGGCGAGATGGCCGTCGCCGAGCGTCATCCACGTGACCTTGTCGAGATCCACGCCGTATTCGTGGCGCAGGATGCCGCGAATCCACAGCGCCGTGGTCTGCGTGTAGGTGCGCACGCCCACCTGTTGGCCTTCGATATCCTTCGGATCGAGATGACCGAAGTCGAGGTTGTAGCCCGCGCAATGATGCTGGAAACGGCCCGAAATGGGCGCGGGCAGCAGCACGTAGGGCTTGCCGTACGCCCTGGCCTGCAGGAACGTGACGATGGCGAGTTCGCCCGCGTCGAACTGGTTCTCGCGCACCATCGCCTTGAAGCCGTTGTGCGCGGGCGTGGGGCCGCAGTAGTCGAGCGTGACGCGGTCGGACGTGACACGCCCGTCCTTCATCGCCTTCGTCACGGCGTAGTCGGCGAGGTTGGTGCGCAGCGTGGGCGCTGCGCCGGCCGTCGTGGACATGTTGGGATTCCTTACTATGGGTAATTGGCTGTCGATGTCGTGACGTCAGGTGCCTCAGTAACCGGCCATTTCGCGCGCCATGCCGACCACGCCGTAGCTGCGCATTGGCGCGGACATCAGGAAGCGGTAGCCTTCCTCGATCAGCCGCTTGTGATTCTTCGCCGTCACGTGCGGGTTGCCGACCACGACGTTGTGCTTGTGGCAGGTTTCCACGATCTGGCGCATCGCATCGACCACCTCGGGGTGCTCGTACTGGCGCGGGAAACCGAGCTCCTGCGAGAGATCGCCTTCGCCAATGAGAATGAAGCCGATGCCGGGCACGTTCGAGAGAATGTCGTCGAGGTTCTGGATCGCCTGGGTGCTTTCGCACATCAGGCCGACGAGAATTTCGCCCTCGGGTGCGAGCGGCCAGACGTCGGCCTTCCGGTAGTAGTCGGCCATGCTGAGGCCCCAGTAGCGCGCGGCGGTGGCGGGACCGTCGCCGCGCACGCCCTTCGGCTCGTAGAGCGGGGCGCTTTTGGGGCGCGCGTAGCGGCACGAGGCCACGGCGTTATAGGCCTGCTCGACGGTGGCCACGTGGGGCCACACCACGCCGTACGCGCCGCGGTCGAGCACCTGCTTGGCGAAGGCCTGGTTCATTTCCACGCCATTGGCGGGAATGCGGGCGATGGGCGTGACGCGCGGCGAGACCGAGCCGGATTCCGCGATCTCCTTGCGGTTGAGCATGTACTGCATGGCGTCGCCGAGGGCGGCCACGTCGTAGGGGTTGTGCTCCATCTCGAACACGATGCCGTCGTAGGGGGCATCGCTCATTTCGATGGCGGTCTGCTTGTCGAGTTTCGAGAACGCGGCGAACGCGGGCTTGCCCGATTCGAACGCGCGAATGATGCTGTTGAGGCGTTGCGGATTCGTAGTAGTGCTCATGATGTATGTCTCTTCAATCGGTCAAATAAGGGAATGCAGCGCGTTTATTCCGCGGCTTTCCAGTACATGAAGCCCATGCCTTCGCCAGTTCCGGCGGGCGTGCGCCAGCAGGGCACGTAATCCACGAGCGTCATTTCGGCGCCGGTTGCCTGCAAGGCCTTCATCACGCTCACGTAGAGCTTGATCTCCGAGGTGCCCGACTGATACGAGCGATCGTCGACCGCCGCGAGTGCGTCGTAGTCGTAAGTCCCGAGCATTTTCATGATCTGGTGATCGAACTCCTCGTCGTTGACGAAGTGCGAAAGGCCGCCCGACGCGAAAATGCCCACGCGCACGTCTTCGGGCCACGCGGTGATCGCGTCGCGCAACACGCGGCCGAACTCGATGCAGCGCGCCATGGAAGGCTGCGTGGGCGGATAGAAGCAGTTCATGATGACCGGCACGTTGGGCGGCGGGTTGTCGCTCATGATCTGGTGATACACGAAGCTGTACGCATGCGGCACCACGGGATACTCGGGCAACGGCTTCATCCACACGTTGTCGGGCCACGCGAACAGATCGGTGAGATCGAAGTTCTCGTTCTGGAAGTACTTGATGAGGTACGTGGCCAGTTCCGGATGGCACGCGTGCGTGACGTGATGATCGGGCGCGTAGACCGAGCGTTGCGGCGGCCCGTTGTGCACTTCCGCGCCGCTATAAATGGCGATGGAAGGCGAAAAGTCGGTGAAGATTTCCTTCTGGTCCTTGCCGAGAATGATCGCCACGTCGATCTTCGCCTCGCGATACGCTTCGGCCATTTTGTCGAGCGCCACGCGGCAGCGCGCGGCGCGTGCGGTGCGCTCTTCGAGCGTGAGGAAGGGCGCAAACGCGGCTTCACGGTGCGCTTCCAGTTCGGGGTAGGTCCACGTGCGATTGCGGAACCACAGTTCCGGATTGTTGCGGTCGCGCTCGCCGTTCTTGAGCCAGTCTTCCGGCGCTTGCCCGAGCATGCCGCTGTGCGGCACCGCCATCCCGAATACGATCTTCGCCATATATGTTGTTTCCAGTTTTTCAGTCGGTTACCACGGGCAAGCCGTTGGCTTGAATCAAGGTCGCGCGCGAGCGTGCCGATCGCGGCGCGGTCGAATCGTCAGGAGTACGTTGAATGGAGCTTCAGGCTTCGCGCAGTTCGCAATGCGGCTCGCTCACCTTCGGCGCCCATTCGCGTCGATACAGAATGGCCGTGGCCGTTGCGCCCACGAGCAGGAATACGAGGATCACGAGCATCGGCAGGTCGTAGCTCTTGCTGATATGCAGCAGCCAGCCCGAGAGACTGGCCGCCACGCCGCCCGACAGACTCGTGGCCACCTGCTGCACGCCGGTCACGAGCCCGATAGTGGGCTTCGGGATCAGCGTGAGGCGCGACAGCACGAGGTTGTTCGCCGTGGTCATGCCGAGTAGCGAGAGCGAGAGCACGTTCCAGAACAGCGCCACTTCGAGCGAGTGGGCATATGCACCGAGCAGCACCGTGCAGCCGCCCACGAAGCCCGCGATGGTGAACGCCTTGCGCACGAAGATCGCGTCGGCGCCGCGCGCGATGATGCGGTCCGCGGCCCAGCCGGCAACGGCCGCGACGATCGCGATGCCCGCGAAACTGAAGAACGTGAAGATGCCGGATTGCCCGATCGAGAGGCCGCGCTGCTCCACGAGATACGCGGGCATCCACGTCATGCAGAAGAACGTGAAGTAGCCGTAGCAGAAGTTCGTGATCATGCCGCCCCACACCACGGGGCTCGTGAGAATGCTCGCAAACGAAACCGAGCGCGCGCTGCGGTCGGCGCGCTTGAGTTGTTCGCGCGAGGGCAGGTCGTTGCGCACCGCGAGCAGCCAGGGCACGAGCCAGAGCAGGCCGACGAGACCCGTGGCCACGAACATGGCCTTCCACGAATAGTTGACGATGAACCAGGCGCCCACCGGCGCGCCAATGGCGGGGCCGAACTTGTTGCCCATGGCGAGAATGCCGACGGCGAGGCCGTTCTGGCTTTCGTCGAAGTTGTTGCGAATCCAGCGGTAGCTGGCCGGAATCACGATCGCCTCGGCAATACCGATGATCAGGCGCATGACCACGAGGCCCGTGAGCGTGGTGACCGTGCCCATCAGTGCGGTGGCGAGGCACCAGAGTGCGAAGCACACGGCATACGGCCACTTCACGCCATAACGGTCGGCGACCCAGCCCATCGGCACCTGAAAGAGACCGTACGACCAGAAGAACGCGGAATTGATCCAGCCGCGATCGACGTTGGTCAACGCGAAATGCCGGATGAAGTGGACGTCGGCCAGAACGCTCGAGATGCTGGTTCGGTCGATAAAGGACGTCAGGACGCCAATCGCGAGCAGGGCGAGTATGCCCCAGTGATACGCGAAATTCGTCCGTACTGTTTTGCTCGTCTCCATCTGCTTTTTCTTCGTGACCTGAAACTATTGCTGTTGCGCGGCTGGCCGTGGGCCGTGTGGCGTGGCGTACGGCCAGCCGCTCCGATGCAGCGTCAATCTAACTCAATGCGCTCAGCCCAGCGCGGGGTAAAGCTGTTGCGCGGTCTTGCCGAAAATCCATGCGCGGTCGGCGGCATTCAGGCACGCGAGTCCCGCCTGCGCGGTGCCGAGAATCTCTTCTAGCGCGCCCGGCGAGGTGGGATAGTTCGAACCCCACGCCATGCGCTTCGCACCGAACGCTTCCACCACGCGCGGGAAGAACGTTTCCGCGCTGGCCTTCTCTTTCTTCACGTCGCCGAAAATGCGCGGCGTGAGTTTGAGGAAAATGTTTTCATACGGCGCGAGATCGAACAGACTTTGCGCGTTCGCGTAAGGCGCGCCGTCGAGCACGTCGGGGCGGCCCAGGTGATCGAGCACGATCGGCACCGCGGGAAAGCGCTTCGCGAGGGCCGTCACCTGCGGCAGGCCCACCGGCCCGGTCTGGATGCACATCGGCAGGCCGAGTTCGGCGCACAACTCCCACGCCGGGAACGAACGCGGGTCGTCGAGTTCGCTCGGATCGAACTCCTTCGTGCTGCCGCCCGTGAACAGACGCAGGCCCGCGAGACCGCGCCCGACCCACTCGCGAATGCGCTGCGGCGCGTCTTCCTGCATCACGTCGACGGAACCCACGGCCACGAGACGGTCCGCGTAACGCGCGCAGCTGTCCACCACGTAACTGTTGTCGAAACCGTAGGTCGTGGACGAATGCACCACGGCCGCCTTGCCGACGCCCGCCGCGTCCATCGACGCGATCAGCGTTTCGACCGTGGTCGGACGTTCCTTCGACCAGTCCGAGCGCTTGCCGAACAGCGGCGCGGGCGGGTAGCGCGTTTCGTCGTCGGAGATGATGTGCGGGTGAATATCAACGATGGGTGAAGCCATTGTCTGCCTCTGTCCTTTTGTGATCCTGTGTGATGCCGGGGACTTTAAAAACTCACTTGCCCTGCGCTTTCAGCCGTGCGTCGAGTCGCGGATACACGCGGCGCGCATTGCCCTCGAAAATCTTGTAGCGGTCTTCGTCGCTCAGTGCGGAGCACGCGTCGATATAGCGCTTCGTATCGTCGAAATACTCGCCGGTATTCGGATCGCGACCGCGCACCGCACCGATCATCTCCGAACCGAACAGCACGTTGTCGGCCGGAATCACCTTGGTGAGCAGTTCCACGCCCGGCTTGTGATACACGCACGAGTCGAAGAAGATGTTGTCGAGCAGGCCCTCGAGCGGACGGTCGCGCATCTCCAGCGACATGCCGCGATAGCGGCCCCAGTGATACGGCACCGCGCCGCCGCCATGCGGAATCACGAGGCGCAGCTTCGGGAAATCCTTGAACAGGTCGGATTGCAGGATCTGCATGAACACGGAGGTATCCGCGTTCAGGTAATGCGCGCCCGTGCCGTGGAAACACGGGTTGCACGAGGCGGCCACGTGAATCATGGCCGGCACGTCGAGATCGACGAGCGCCTCGTAGAGCGGATACCACTCGCGGTCCGTCATCGGCTTGCCGGTCCAGTAGCCGCCGGTCGGGTCCGGGTTCAGGTTGCAGCCCACGAAGCCCATCTGCTCCACGCAGCGGCGCAGTTCGGCAATGCTGTTGGCGGGGTTCACGCCCGGCGACTGCGGCAGCTGGCACACGGGCGCGAAATTCTCGGGGAACATCTCGGTCACGCGATAGACGAGATCGTTCGAGATCTCGGCCCATTCGAGGCTCGTGCGCTCGTTGCCGAGGTGATGGCTCATGAGGCCCGCGATGGGCGAGAACAGCGTGAGGTCGCTGCCGCGCTCGCGTTGCAGCTTGAGCTGGCCGTTGCCGATGGCTTCGCGGATCTCGTCGTCGCTCACGAAGGCGCCGTTGCGCGAGGGCGCGTTAGCCGGATCGTTGGCGAATTCGACCTGTTTGGCGCGCCAGTTGCGGAACGAGGCGGGAACGGTCGTGAAGTGACCGTGGCAATCGATGATCATGGTGTCTCCGTGCGGGTCACTGCGCGAGCGGATCGACGAACAGCTCGTCCATCGACATGCGGCGCGGCGTGAGGCCCTGTTTGAATGCGGTGGCTTCGAGCGCCTCGATCGTCTTGCGGTTCTCCTCGATGCCGTAGGGCAGCGGGTCGTTGCCGACGATCTTTCGCAATGCCTGGTATTTCTTGTCGCCGGCGGTGTTCGCCTCACCGGCATCGAGGCGGGCGAGCCATTCCTTCTTCGCCTGGTCGAACGCGTCGTAGAGCGATTTGGCGACCCACGGATGCTCGGCGAGTACGGAATCCTTCACGACGATGGTGCCGTGCATCGGGTAGATGCCGGTGCGTGCGTAGTAACCGGTTTCGAGTTCGGTGGCGTTGGGCAGCAGGTCGGGGTAGTCGGCTTCCACTTCCTTCCAGCCGCCGGTGGGCGCGCCGGTGCGGCCGATGCCAGCGGCGGCCGCGAAGCCCGCGGCGAGTTCGCCGCTGGCCATCATGTCGGCGAGCGAGGTGCCGGCGGGCGCGTGAATCACGTTGGGCGGCAGCTTGAGCTGCGTGACGTGTTCTTCGTCGTCCACGACCCAGGTGACCTTCGAGGAATCGAGACCGAATTCGTCGATGAGCACCTGGCGCGTCCACACGCCGGTGGTGACGGAGTAGGCGCGCACGCCCACTTTCTTGCCTTCGAGGTCTTTGGGCGTCTTGATGCCGGCGTCGGGGCGCACGAGCAGGCCGCCGTGGTGGAAGCGGCGCACGACGAAGATCGGCAAGCCGACGAACGGTGCGCCATAGGCGCGGGCGATGATATAGGTGGTCGGCGCGAGTTCGCAGACATCGAATTCGACGTCGCGCACCATGCGGCGGAACGCGCCGATCTGCGGCTGAACCGTGACGAACTCGGCGTCCACGCCCTCGATGGGAATGGAGCCGTTGCGGATCGCGGACGTATGCGGGTGTTCGGCGATCGCGAGTTTGAGCCGCACTTTCTGAGTCAACATCCTCTCCTTTCAGTGAACGTCGGGCGGCGCGGTAAGGGCCATGGCCGGACGTTGCGTTTCAATGGGAGAGAGAATATTTGACCGGGGCGTTAACGTCCCTACACAAAAGGAAGAATCGATGGCACTTTTTTCTCAACGCGGCCTGCGGCTGGCGTTGCGGCCGCAAACGGCGCGCACACAGGCGCTTTGTCGTGCCGAATCGCGTGATGTGAGCAAGCGGCAAAAGGGCGGCAGCGCGCCCTTGCGCAAGAGATCGAATGGCGTTTACCCGAATTGCGCTTTGAGAAAGCGCTGCTGCTCTCAGCTTTCCGCGCGCTCTACCGGATGCGCGTCGAGCCACGCGTTTTCGTCGTCGTCGTAGAGGCGCGAGCGCGTGAGAAAGCGCAGGCCCGTGGGCCGTTCGAGCGAAAACATGCCGCCGTTGCCGGGCACGCAGTCGATGATGAGTTGCGTGTGCTGCCAGTACTCGAATTGCGATTCGCTCATGTAGAACGGCACGCCCGCGATGTTGCCGAGTTTGACGTCCGAGCCGCCCACCATGAATTCGCTCACGGGGAAGCACATGGGCGCGCTGCCGTCGCAGCAGCCGCCCGATTGATGGAACAGCACGTTGCCGTGTTCCTTTACGAGTTTTTCGATCAAGTCGATGGCGGCGGGCGTGGCGATCACGCGAGCAACGGCGTCGGCCATGTACGGTCTCCCTGAGCAAAAGTGGGCGTCTCGCGTGCCGCGAGGCGCCCGTCGCGTCACGATGCGCCGTTAGAAGAAACCGAGCGGCTTGTCGCTATAGCTCACCAGCAGGTTTTTCGTCTGCTGATAGTGGTCGAGCATCATCTTGTGCGTCTCACGCCCGATGCCCGACTGCTTGTAACCGCCGAACGCCGCGTGCGCGGGGTACGCGTGATAGCAGTTGGTCCACACGCGGCCCGCCTGGATCGCGCGGCCGAAGCGGTACGCGCGCGTGCCGTCGCGCGTCCAGATCCCGGCGCCCAGGCCATAGAGCGTGTCGTTGGCGATCTGCAGCGCTTCTTCCTCGGTCTTGAACGTGGTGACGGACACCACCGGCCCGAAGATCTCTTCCTGGAAGATGCGCATCTTGTTGTTGCCCTTGAACACGGTCGGCTTGATGTAATAGCCGTTCTTGAGTTCGCCCTGCAACGCGTTGCGCTCGCCGCCCGTGAGGCATTGCGCGCCTTCCTGTTTGCCCAGATCGAGGTACGAGAGAATTTTCTCGAGTTGTTCCTGCGAAGCCTGCGCACCGATCATCGTTTTCGGATCGAGCGGATGGCCTTGCACGATCGCACCCACACGCTGGATCGCGCGTTCGATGAAGCGGTCGTAGATTTTCTCGTCGACGATCGCGCGTGACGGGCAGGTGCACACTTCGCCCTGATTGAGCGCGAACATCGTGAAGCCTTCGAGCGCCTTGTCGAGGAAACTGTCGTCGTGATCCATCACGTCGGCGAAAAAGATATTCGGGCTCTTGCCGCCCAGTTCGAGCGTCACCGGAATGAGATTCTGGCTCGCGTACTGCATGATGAGGCGGCCCGTGGTGGTCTCGCCCGTGAACGCCACTTTCGAAACGCGCTTGTTCGAGGCGAGCGGTTTGCCCGCTTCCAGACCGAAGCCGTTCACCACGTTCACCACCCCCGCGGGCAGGATGTCCTGAATCAATTCCATCAGCACGAGGATCGAGGCGGGCGTCTGCTCGGCCGGTTTCAGCACGACGCAATTGCCGGCCGCGAGCGCGGGCGCGAGCTTCCACGTCGCCATCAGAATGGGGAAATTCCACGGAATGATCTGGCCGACCACGCCGAGCGGTTCGTGAAAGTGATACGCCACGGTGTCGTTGTCGATTTGCGAAATCGCGCCTTCCTGCGCGCGGATCGCGCTCGCGAAATAGCGGAAGTGATCGACGGCGAGCGGTATGTCGGCGGCCATGCTTTCGCGTAGCGGCTTGCCGTTGTCGATGGTTTCGGCCACCGCGAGACGCGTGAGATTCGCTTCGATGCGGTCGGCGATCTTGCTCAGCAGATTCGCGCGGTCGGTGGGCGAGGTTTTGCCCCACGCGTCTTTTGCCTTTTGCGCCGCGTCGAGCGCGAGTTCGACATCGGCTTCGCGCGAACGCGGGATCGAGGTGAACGGTTCGCCGGTGATCGGCGAAATATTGTCGAAGTACTCGCCGCCGGTTGGCTTGACCCACTGTCCACCGATGAAATTCTCATACTGCTTGCGGAACGGATATTCCGTGCTCAGGTACTGAAGTTCTGCGTGGTTCATGGGACGCGCTCCTCGCATGCGACAACAGGTTGACAGAGAGACTGCTCCGTTGTATCGCAAGGAATATTACGCGTCTCGGCGAGCGACGTCCGAAGTTTTGATTTTGCGCCGCACAAGGTTTGGCCCTGTTTTACAGGGCCCATATTTGAAAACGTTCGGATGAAAACAAACGGGTGATAGTGAGGTTATAGCGCGAGCACGCGGGCCTCGATACGCACGAGACGCTTCACGTGGCGCGGCGCGGGCACGAGGTCGGTGCCCGAATACAGTACGGGCGCGCCTGTTTCGGCGTCGAGCGGCGCACCGCCGCATTCGTACGCGACCAGCACCTGCTCGCCCACTGGTGTGTTGAACAACTCGTGCCACGAGAACGTCACGAAATAGCCGTCGTGACCGACCGCGAAGAAGACCATGCGCTTGAAGTCGCCGGGTTCGTCGCAGCGCAGTCCGGCCTCTTCGAGCAGTGCGGTGAGGCGCACGCCGCGATAGGGCGGCACCGTGCGGATAAAGCGGCCCGTGGTGTAGCAGCGCAGGTCGAACGGCGCGCCCAGCGTGCCCGGGTAGCGGCGCAGCGCGTCGAGCGTGAGCGTGGCGGGGCGCAGCAGGCTGCCCGCGAGGCGCAGCGTGCCGGCGGCTTGCGTCGATGCCGGGTTGCGCGCGAGGTCGGCAAGGGCGGTGTTCTCGGCGGTGGCGGTGGGGGGCGCGATGTCCATCCTCGGGTCTCCAGGCCGCGAACGGCCAGCGTGTCAGGGCGATATAACCTCGCGTATATTACGCGGGCTCGCGCGCCGTGGCGAGATCGGCGAGAAACATGGTGGGCATGTGCGTGGCGTTATGGGGCGCAAGGCGCTGTGCTGTGATCTTTCGGTCGCAAGCCGGTGTGCCATTTCAACTGCCGTATCCAGACGAAAATCCTGCCGATGAAATTCATCGGCAGGATTCCTGATCAATCGATGCAATCGATGCAATCGGTGCAGTCGGTGCAAAAGGCGCAATCGGTGCAATCACGCAGGCTGGTAGCGGCTCGCTTCCTCCGAGCCCTTCGTCGCATCGCCTTCGCTATACGAATGCGCGCCCACGCCCGCGAGCTTCCCGCCATCGACGATCAGATACTCGTCGCGAATGGGCGTGCCCGCGAAGAAGCATTCGAGAATTTCGCGCGTGCCCGCGGCATAGCGCGCCTGCGCGGAAAGCGTGGTGCCCGAGGTGTGCGGCGTCATGCCCTGATGCGGCATGCTGCGCCACGGATGATCGCGCGGCGCGGGCTGCGGGAACCACACGTCGCCGGCATAACCGGCGAGCTGGCCGCTTTCCAGCGCGCGCACGATGGCGTCGCGGTCGCAGATCTTGCCGCGCGCCGTGTTGATGATGTACGCGCCGCGCTTCATCTTCGCGATCAGTTTTTCGTCGAAGAGATGTTCCGTTTCCGGATGCAGCGGGCAGTTGATCGTGACGATGTCGCACACGCGCACCATCGACTCGACATCGGCGTGCCAGGTCAGGTTGAGTTCGCGCTCGACCTGCTCGGGCAGGCGATGGCGGTCGGTGTAATGAAGCTTCACGTCGAACGGTTTCAGGCGCCGCAGCACGGCCGCGCCAATGCGCCCCGCGGCCACCGTGCCCACGTGCATGCCTTCGAGATCGTAGGCGCGCTCCACGCAATCGGCGATATTCCAGCCGCCTTGCTTGACCCACTCGTGCGAGGGCAGATAGTTGCGCACCTGCGAAAGAATCATCATCACCACGTGCTCGGCCACGCTGATGCTGTTGCTGTACGTGACTTCGGCAACGGTGATGCCGCGCTTGACGGCCGCCTGCAGATCGACGTGATCCGAGCCGATGCCCGCCGTGAGCGCGAGCTTGAGCTTCGGCGCTTTCGCGATGCGCTCGGCCGTGAGGTACGCGGGCCAGAACGGCTGCGAGATCACAACGTCGGCGTCGGCGAGTTCTTTTTCGAAGCGCGAGTTCGGGCCGTCCTTGTCCGAGGTGACGACGAGCGTATGACCCTGCGATTCGAGGAAGCGGCGCAGGCCGAGCTCGCCGGAGACACTGCCGAGCAGCTCGCCCGGCGTAAAGTCGATGGCCTTGGGCGTGGGCGCGGTTTGCCCGTCGTGATAGCGCGTGATGTCGGGCACGGTGTCGCGCGCGTAGCGCTTGGGCATGCCGTTCACGGGGTCGTCGTAAAGAACGCAAAGAACCTTGGCCATGATGTCTCACTCCACGTTGGATGACTGCTTCGGCGGGCGGCGCGCTGGCGTTGGCCGTTTGGCGCCGCGGTGTCGATCGTTCGGTGCGGGAAGGATCGATGGCCAGAGTGTTGTCGACACAGCGAGGCGGGTCCAATCGTTTGGAGAGATGGCCTGATAAGCGGCGCTTATCAAACGGGCGGCGGGTGCGTCCGTGCGCCGGCGTTCAGGCGCCTTCGAGCAGGGCGTCGAAGCGGCTTTGCAGATCGAGGCGTTGCGCGCTGTCCCAGAGCGCCGCCACGAGCGGCGGCATGACGGGCGCGTTGCGCGCGATGAGGCCGATCTCGCGCGTGAGTTCGGGTTTGAGCAAGGTGGCCGCGAACGGGCCGCTGCCGTGCACGACGCTCAGCAGGCTATGCGGCAACACGCTGTGGACCTGCACATGTTGCACGGTTGCGAGCAGCGTGAGCAGCGAGTCGGCTTCGGCGATCACGGTGGGTTGCACGCCCGCGCGGCGAAACGCGGCGTTGATGACCTGGCGGTTTTGCATCGACGCATCGAGCAGACAGAGTTCGAGGCCGCCCATCGCGTCCCAGCGGTCGAGACCGGCGCGCGCGCCCGCGTCGCCCTGCGCGGGCGAAACGAGGATGTAGCGCTCGCGATAGAGCGGCGAAACAGCGAAGCCCGCCTGCACGTCGTGGTCGAGATAGGTGAAGCCGAGGTCGAGCTCGAAGTCGTCGAGTTGACGCAGGATCGCGTCGGAACTCAGCGAGCGCAGCGAATAGCGGATGCCCGCGTGTTCCGCGCGGCAACTCGCGAGCAGCAGGCTCACCACGGGCATGGTGGTCGGAATCACGCCGATGCGCAGCGTGCCCGCGAGTTGCACGCGCGCCGCTGAAGCGTCCTGACGCATGTGTTCGAGCGTCGCGAGCGTTTGCCGCGCCCACCCGAGCACGCGCTCGCCTTCCTCGGTGAAGCCGAGAAAGCGCCGCCCGCGCCGCACGATCACGAGCCCGAGTTCGTTCTCGAGACTGCGGATCGCCGAGGAGAGCGCGGGCTGCGAGACGTTGCAGACTTCGGCGGCGCGCGCGAAATGCTGCTCGCGCGCGAGCGTGACGAGGTAGTTGAGCTGGCGAATGAACATCGGCGGCGTACCTCGTGCGTGGCGCGCGAGACCGCGCGTGGGTCAGTCGATGAAGCGGCGTATCGGTGTTGCGGGGTGGAGGCCCGCTCGAACGAGCCGGCCGGTCAGGCGAGCAGATCTTCGTAGAACGCGCCGAACGACCGTGTTGGGTGGGCGATCTGGATTTCGAGGATCCACAGGCCGGGCGCGGGTTCGTGCGCGAATTCGCCGAGGTCGCCCGCCTTGTAGATCGCGTGCGGAAAATCGCTCACGCGGTGGCCCTTGATGTCGAGATTCAGGCGCCAGCCGTGGGCCTTCGCGCGTTCGGCGGCATAGTCGTAGAGCGCGATGCCGCTGCACCCGGTCGTGCGCCAGTGAGCGGCCACTTCGTCGTAGATCGTTTTCGCGGCTTGCGCGCAGGCCTGCATTTCGGGGTCGTTGCCGGTGACGAAGGTCGCACCCGAGTCGCCTTCGTGCTGGTCCCAGACCACGCCGATGTCGACGAAGAAAATGTCGTCGGCGCCGAGCACCGGGTCGCCCACCGAGCGTTCCTTGAAGATGCGCAGCGTGTTTTCGCCGAAGCGGATCAGCACCGGATGCCAGATGCGGTCCATGCCCATTTCCGCGAGGATCGCCTTGCCGCGCGCGTTGGCTTCCGATTCGCGCATGCCCGGCTGCATGGCGGCGGCGATGCGCTCGACGGCCTCCCACGTTTTCACGCGCGCGTGTTCCATCGCGGTCATCGAAAATTGTGCGCCTACTGCTTCTTTCGTTTCGCTGCTCACCGGCTTGCTCCGTGTCGTTTCGTATTGTGTCGTGGGTTGACTACGCGTTTCGTTATATTCTCGCGTATATTTCGCCACGTTGACAACGGCATGACATCGGAGTCGTATCGGCCGGGAGGAAAGCGGATTATCGGGCCAGCTGCGCAAGCATCGCGATCCCTATGCCGATGCCCACCGCGCCCACGAGGCGCGCCGCGGCCGCGCGCCACAACGTGGCGGCGGCGCTCGGCGCGAACGGCGCGGGTGCCGCGAACCCAACCGGCCAGCGCGCCGTATCGCGTGGCCGCGCGCGTTCACGATGATTCGGGATACTCATCATGACGCTTCCACCAGACGCCCGTTTCGTTGCGCCCGCGCGGTGCGCGATCGAGCCATTGATACATGCTCCAGATGCCGTCCAGGCCGCGCGCGTAGGTCGAATACGTGTGATACACCACGCCGTCTTCGAGCACGAAGGCGCTGAGTCCGGGGCGATCGCGCGTGTAGGTGGCCGCGTCGGTGCCGCAGCTCGCCGCGAACTGCGCGACGGGTTCGGGCGGCGGCGTCATGTCCATGGCGTGGCCCTCGCGCGCGTAGTTGTATTCGAGGTCGCCCGAGCGCTGCTGCGCCTCGGTGAACGAGACGTTGAAGTCGTAGTTGAACGCGTCGCCCTGCGACGACGCCCACGGAAAGCGCCAGCCCATGCGCGTGCGATACGCGAGCAGCTTCGCGAGCGGCGCGCGCGAGACGGCCATTAACGTGACGTCGTGATGCGCGAGATGCGTGGCCACGCCGTCCATGCCGTCCGCGATCGCCGAGCACGACGGGCAACCGGCCTGGTAGTCGGGACCGAACATGAAGTGATAGACGAGCAGTTGCGAGCGGCCCCCGAACAGCTCGGGCAGCGCGGCCACGCCGTTTTCGGTATCGAATCGATACGACTTGTCCACGCGTACCCAGGGCAGTGCGGCGCGTTGCTGCGCGAGCGCGTCGCCGCGCCGCGTGTGTTCCTTTTCCGCCGCAAGCAGGGCGAGCCGCGCGGCGCGCCATTCTTCGTGAGTTCCGGTTCGATGCGTCGTCATGTGTTCCTCCTGATAATGGTGCGGTGCACGCAAGGCGCCGCTCGATCGTGGAAGCGCGGGATCTCCGTGTTAGCGCCGTGTTAGCGCCGTGTTAGATTAGGCCCGTTTATCGACCGCGGGGGAGTGACAAGTGTGGCGGGATTCCGATGAGCATGGATTCGCTGATCACCGCTGCCGCGCGCGCCCTCGCCGCCGGTGACCCGCTCGGCGCGCTCAACCGCGTGGCGCTGCGCGAAGACGCCGCCGCGCTCGCGTTGCGCGGCATCGCCATGGCGCAACTCGGCGATCTCCCACGCGCGAAGGCGCTGTTGCGCGGCGCCGCGCGCGCGTTCGGCCCCCGCGAGGCCGTGGCGCGCGCACGTTGCGTGGTGGCCGAGGCCGAAGTCGCGCTGGCCTCGCGCGATCTGAACTGGCCGCCCGCCGCGCTGGCCGCCGCGCGGCGCACGCTCGAAGCGCACGACGACCATCACAACGCCGGGCACGCACGCCTGCTCGAAGTTCGCCGCCTGCTGCTGATCGGCCGTCTCGACGACGCCGAGCGCCTGCTCACCGAGGCCGCGCCCATGACGTTGCCGCCGCCGTTGCATGCCGCGCAGGCGCTGATCGTCGCGGGTATCGCCATGCGGCGTGTGCGCACCCAGGCCGCGCGCGAGGCGCTGGCCATGGCGGCGAGCGCCGCGCAACGCGCCGGCATTGCCGCCTTGAGCGCCGAAGTGGAAAGTGCCGCGCAACTGCTGGCCGCGCCCGCCGCGCGCCTCATCGCTCGCGGCGTCGAGCGCCCCTTGCTGCTGGACGAGGTGGAAGCGCTGCTCGCGTCGCCGGCCTTGATCGTCGATGCCTGCCGCTACGTCGTGCGGGCGAAGGCCACGTCGATCGAGCTGGCTCGCCGTCCCGTCTTGTTCGTGCTCGCTCGCGCGCTCGCGCAGGCGTGGCCCGGCGACACGCCGCGCGACGCGCTCATCGAACGCGCCTTCCGCATCTCGCACGCGGACGACACGCATCGCGCGCGCCTGCGTGTGGAGATCGGCCGCCTGCGCGCGCTGATCGAACCGCTCGCGCGCATCGACGCCACGCAACGGGGCTTTGCGCTGACGCCGCGCGCGGCGCAAGAGGTGGCCGTGCTCGCGCGGCCCGTGGAGGAAAAGCACGCCGCGCTGCTGGCGTTTCTGGCCGACGGCGAGTCGTGGTCGAGTTCGGCGCTCGCCATCGCGCTGGGCGCGAGCCAACGCACGGTGCAGCGCGCGCTCGACGCGCTGGCCGCGGCGGGCAAGGCGCAATCGTTCGGCCATGGCCGCGCGCGGCGCTGGACCACGCCGCCCGTGCCCGGATTCGCGACGACCTTGTTACTCCCCGCGCCGCTGCCGGGGGACTAGCATGAGCCGATCGAGAGGCATCGGCGCATCGATGTAACGATGTATCGGCGCCATCTCGCATCGACAAAACCCGGAGGCAGACATGAAGCGCGCGCGTGCGGAGATTCTCCGCGAATACGGCCCCTTTCCCGGCATCGAAGCGGTGCACGGTCTCACGTACGACGGCCGCCAGGTGTGGTTCGCGGTGGGCGACGGCCTCGTGACGCTCGACCCGGCGAGCGGCCAGACGCGGCGCGCGATCGAGATGGCCGCGCATGCGGGCACGGCCTTCGACGGGCGTTATCTGTTCCAGATCGCCGAGCGTCGCATTCTGAAGATCGAGCCCGAAACGGGCCGCGTGATCGCCACGATTCCGGCGCCCGGCAATGGCGGCGATTCGGGGCTCGCGTGGCATGACGGCACGCTCTGGGTGGGCGAATATCGCGCGCGCAAGATTCATCAGATCGATCCGCAAACGGGCGCGATTTTGCGCACGCTCGAGTCGAGCCGCTTCGTCACGGGCGTGACGTGGGTGGAGGGCGAGTTGTGGCATGGCACGTGGGAAGGCGACGAAAGCGCCTTGCGGCACGTCGATCCGCAAACCGGCGACGTGATCGAGCAACTCGACATGCCCGAAGGCACCGCGATCTCGGGCGTGGAAGCCGACGGCGCGGGGCAGTTCTTTTGCGGCGGCGGCACGAGCGGGAAGATCCGCGCCGTGCGCCGCCCGCCGAAGAAGCAGGGTTGAAGCGCGATAAAGGTGACTCAAAGCGCGATTTGAATCGGGATTCGCGTGGCTTTGAATCGCCAGCTCTAAAGCGCTTTAAACGCGCTTTAAAACGCGCTTTTAACACGCGTTTTTAGAACGTATAGCTGATCTTGCCGAACGCCGTGCGCCCGAGCGAGTTGTAGCCGTACGCGGTCACGTATTGCCGGTTGAACACGTTCGCCAGCGAAGCCGAGAGCGCCAGATGCGCATTCACGCGATACGACGCGCGCAAGCTCACGGTGGTGTAGCTCGGCAGATACGTGCTGTTGAACTGGTCGTCGAAGGTCGAGCCGCCGTAGAGCAGCGAAACGCCCGTGCTCAGCGCGTGCAGATGAAACTCGTCCCACGTGTGATCGACGGCAAGGCTCACCGTCTGGCGCGGGCGCCGGTTCAGCCAGGTTTGATCGCTCACGTCCTGCGGATTCAGAATGCCCACCGCGAGACTCACCGGCGTGTATTTCCCGAGCGTGCCCTTGTACGACAATTCAAGGCCCTGAATGTGTGCCTTGCCCACGTTCACGGGCAGATACGTGACGGCGTCGTAGCTGATGAGATCGTGCACGCGCGTGTCGTAAATCGCGGCCGTGAAGGTGCCAATGCCCGTGGTCGCGTCGAGCGCCGCTTCCACCGTATCGCTGCGCTCGGGCTGCAGGTCCGGATTCGCGTAGCCCGGGTAGTACAGGTCGTTGAACGTGGGCAGGCGGAACGCGTTGCCGTACGAGACGCGCGCCGTGTACACCGGCGTGATCGCCCACGCGAGCGCCGCGTTGCCCGTGTTCACCGCGCGGCCTTGCACGATCTCGTGGCGGCCCGCGAGGAACAGCGTGAGCGGGCCGAGCGTTGCCGCCTGGTGCATGGAGACCGCCGAATCGTTGCGCGCGGGCACGCCGTTCGGAATGTCCACGGGCAGGAACGCCAGTTCGCGCGTGAAGTCGTACGCGAGCCGGGTTTCGCCCGAGAGCGGCTGGCCGAACAACGTGTGGCCCGTTTCCTGATGCGTGATCGAGGTGGACGTGGAGAGGCGCGTCGAGTCGATCTCGTCGGTGGCGATCGTGGGGTCGTTCGCGTAGAGGAACTGGCGGTCCGTGGCATAGCCGAGCGACTGATCGAACTGCGTGGTCGGCGTGAGGTCCAGATGGAACGCGATGCCCGTGGTGAGCTGGTTGTCGCGCTGGTGGTCGTCGCCGCCGAGAAAGTCGTACGAAAGATCGCTGCGGTGATAGAGCGCGAAGGTTGAGATCGACCAGTTCTCGTGCGCGTAGCCGAGGCGCGCGTCGAGGTCCTGCGCGTGATACGGGTTGCGGCCGTTTTCGTGGCCGTAGGCGTAGGGCGCGGTCGCGTCGATGCCGGCCGTGTTGTAGTCGTGCAGCCCGAGCGAGTACGTGACGCCGCCGAGCGCCGCGAGCGGGCCCGTCGACGGGATCGTGCCCGAGGTGCGCAACTGCGTGTCGAAGGTCTTGTTCGAGCCGCCGCCGAACGACACCGTGGTCTGGTTCGGCTGATTCGCGGCGCGGCGCGTGAACAGTTGCACCACGCCGCCCATGGCGTCGGCGCCGAACGAGGCGGCCGCCGGACCCGAAATCACCTCGACGCGATCGAACGCGTCCGTCGGCAGATCGGCCCACTCGGCGGTGCCCGTGGTGGCCGAGCCCACGCGAATGCCGTCGATGAATACCGCCACCTGGGTCGCGGACGAGCCGCGGATGCTGACCGCCGCCGTCGTGCCGGGGCCGCCGTTCTGCAGCACGGTCACGCCGGGCAGCGTGGCGAGCGCCTGGGTGATGCTCGGGTCGGCGGGCGAGAGACGGTCGAGATCGGCGCGCGTGAGCACCTGGGTGCTCGCGTAGCGGCCGTCGAACGACTGCGGCAAGTGCTGCGTGTCCCCGGTGACGAGGATGTTCGGCAGCGTGGTGTCGGTGTTGGTATTGCTGTCGGCGTGGGCGGCTTGCGAGGCGCAGGCGAGCGCGGCCGTGGCGAGTAAGGTATAGGGAAACTTCATGATGCGGCTGGAAACAGCTCCTGATGGCGGGCTGTCCGTGCAACGGGCGCACGCGCGCAAGCACGCGCGCGACGCTTTTGCGCATTGGGGGACCCCGCCCGCTGCGGCTGCTGGACTCGAGCGATGGCAGGTCTCCTGGCTCGCGGGTCGTCGCTCGATGCCGGCCTTCCCGGTTTCCCAGTGGCCACGCGTGGCATGAACTCGCCGCTGACAGTTGCGGGGGCAGCCGCAGACTCGGCGCGCGCGCCTCACTGCGTTCCCTTTTGATCCCGTCGCCGGGAACCATCAGCGCGCAAGGGTAAGGGCGGTGCGGTACGGGCGTCAACTTGCGTCGACGTCCGGCACGCGAATTCGGCGCGAAGTGTGGTGAAAACGCCGGAACGCGCGCCGCAAGACGAGGTTCCGGCGCGGTTTTCGGTCGCACACGGGGGCGGCGCTGTGCGCAACGGGTCGCTTTGCCGGTATCCGGCGCGCGCGCCGCCACGCGCGCCCGCGCTTCAGGCTAGTTCGTGCATGTCTCCGGCCTCGACCACCTGCATCGACGAAGCCTGCCGTTCCGCCGCCGTCATGGGCTCGGCGCGGCCGCCGAGATAGCGCGCGAGAAACGCCTCGGCCACCGCGTAGTACGAAAAGCGGTTCACGGGGCGCGCGAAACCGTGGCCTTCGTCGGGATACAGCAGATAGGTCACGGGAATGCCGTTGTGCTTCATCGCCGCGACCATCTGGTCGCTTTCGTCCTGGCGCACGCGCGGGTCGTTCGCGCCCTGCGCGATCAGCAGCGGCCGGGCAATGCGGTTCGCCTGGTGCACGGGCGAGCGTTCGCGCAGCAGCGCGAGACCCGCTTCCGTGGCGGGATTGCCCATGGCGTTGACGAGTTGCGCGCGCATCGACTCCCACCACGACGGCACGGTTGCGAGCAGTGTTTCCAGATTAGAAGGCCCGACCACGTCGATACCGCACGCATAGCGCTGCGGGTTGCGCGTCATGCCCGCGAGCACCGCGTAGCCGCCGTAGCTCGTGCCGACGATGGCAACGCGTCCGGGGTCGGCGATGCCCTCGCGCACGGCCCACTCGACGGCGTCGAGCAGGTCGTCGTCCATGCGGCGGCCCCACTCGAGGTCGCCGGCCGTGACGAAGCGCTTGCCGAAGCCGGTCGAGGCGCGGAAATTCACGCTCAGCACGCTATAGCCGCGGTTCGCGAGCCACTGATGCTCGGGATGAAAGCCGAAGCCGTCGCGCCCCCACGGACCGCCGTGCACGAGCAGCACGAGCGGTCCCGCGCCTTCGGCCTGCGCCGGGCGCGTGAGATACGACACGAGTTCGAGGCCGTCGCGCGCGCGGATCGTGACCGGTTGCATCGGCACGAGCGGCGCGTGGGCGAGATCGGGGCGCGTGTCGAACAGCAATTCCAGGGCGCCGGTGTCGCGCCGGTACAGATACGCCTTGCCCGGTGCGAGCGCCGACTTGCCGATGATGACCCACACGCTGTCGTCTTCGGTGCGGCTCACCATGTGCCATTCGCTCAGGCCGTGCTGCGCGAAGCGGTCGAGATCGGTCTGGAAGCCGGGCGTCAACGCGTGCCACGCGTGCTGCGTGTAGTACGAGCCGTAGCCGATCGGCTCGCGCGTGTCCTTGTCGACGATCACGCCGCCCAGGTCGCAGCGCGCGTCTTCGGCGAGCACGCGGCGCTCGCCCGTGGCGAGGTCGAGCCGCACGAGCGCGGCCGTGTCGCGCGCGCGGCTGTCGCTCAGAAACAGCGCGGTGCCGTCGCGGTTGAGAAAGAGCGGATGCGAGACGCGCGCGTCTTCCGGAGCGAAGCTGAACCACGGTTTCCACGGCGCTGCGCTGGCCTTGTCGACATCGACATCGACATCGTGATGGCCGTCGCGCTCGAATAGCTGGAGCGTGCCGTCGGCGTCCAGACGCGTGGCCACGCGCACGTTGAAGCGCTCGTCCACGATGAACGAGGCCATGTTGGTGTTCTGCTCGATCAGCTGCAATTCGCCGCTTTCGATGAAGAGCGCGTAAAGGTCGAAATACTTGGGATCGCGCCGGTTCATGGCGATCAGCACGCGGTCGCGCACGAGGTGACTTCTCGCGTACACGGCCGCGAAAATGCCCTCGAACGGCGTGAGGTCGCGCTCGACGCCCGTCGTCACGTTCACGCAGTGGATGTGATAGCGCTCGTTGCCGTCGGCGTCGCGCGGATACAGCAGGTGCGGGCCCGCGAACGTCCAGCTGTACGAATGAATGCCGCGCTTCGTGTCGCGTGTGACGGGCGCGGCCTGCCCGGGCGCGCCGGCCGGCGCGACCCAGATGTTCAGCACGCCGTCCACGGGCGCGAGCCACGCGAGATGGCGGCCGTCGGGGCTGATGCTGGGCAGCGCTTTCTCGGGATTGCCGAAGAGCTGGGCGCGCGGAATCAATGCGGGATTCGGCGCAATATGGGAGGTGGCGTTCGATGCGGCTTCGCTCATTCAATCACTCGCTGCGGGTTCGACGATCCCCGATTCTATGCAAATCGGGGTGAGCAGGCCGCGAACCGGGCGATGTCGCGGGGCGGCGCCCGGCGTAAATGGTGCCAAAGCGTTGCCCGGTTTGTCTTCAGGCGGGCGCGGGCGCGTGAACGTGGCGTGGCGCGGCGCTCGACATCATCGGCGATACCTTCTTTCCGCGACCCGCGACGGAATAGACGGGCCGCCGCCGTGTTTATCCCTGTGAAAGCCGCCGGAACCGCAGCGCAGCTCGCGCGCGGACGGCGGTGGAGATCCGCAAAATGGCTGTGTTCCTGATTGCCTGGCTCGGTGGCGTGCTGACGATCGTCAGTCCCTGCATCCTGCCCGTGCTGCCTTTCGTGTTCGCCCGCACCGGGCGGCCTTTCGTGCGCAGCGGCCTGCCGCTGCTGGTTGGCATGGCGCTGTCGTTCAGCGCCGTGGGCGCGCTCGCGGCCGTGGGCGGCGGCTGGGCCGTGGCGGCGAACCAGTACGGGCGCGTGGCCGCGCTCGTGCTGCTGGCGTTCTTTGGCGTGACGCTGCTCGTGCCGGGGCTGGCGGAGCGGCTCACGCGTCCGCTCGTGGCGTTCGGCTCGCGCCTCTCGGAAACGGCCGGCGACGCGCAGCAAAAGGGCTCGGGCGTGGGCGCGTCCTTGCTGCTGGGCCTGGCGACGGGCTTGCTGTGGGCGCCGTGCGCGGGCCCGATTCTCGGCCTGATTCTCACGGGCGCGGCGCTGCAGGGCGCGAGCGCGCATACCTCGCTGCTGCTGCTCGCGTATGCGGCGGGCGCGGCCACCTCGCTGGCGCTCGCGCTGCTGGTGGGCGGCAAGGTGTTCACGGCCATGAAGCGTTCGCTCGGCGTGGGCGAATGGGTGCGGCGCGCGCTGGGCGTGGCCGTGCTCGCGGGCGTGGCCGCCATCGCGCTGCATCTGGATACTGGCTTTCTCACGCGCGTCTCGCTCGCGGGCACGAATCAGATCGAACAGGGTTTGATCGATCGCGTGAAGCCGAATCAGCCGAATGCGCAAGCCAATGCAAACGGCACCGGCAACGCCAACGCCAACGCCAACGAGAATGCCGATAACCCCGGCAACGCACTGGCGATGAAAGCCTCGGCCACGGGCGCGCTGCCCGTGGAAGGCAAGCTGCCCGACCTGAGCGGCGCGGTGCAATGGCTCAACTCGCCGCCGCTCACGGCCGCCGATCTGCGCGGCAAGGTCGTGCTGGTCGACTTCTGGACGTACTCGTGCATCAACTGCCTGCGCGCGCTGCCGTACGTGAAGGCGTGGGCCGACAAATACCGCGCTTCCGGCCTCGTCGTGATCGGCGTGCACGCGCCCGAGTTCGCGTTCGAGAAGGACATCGGCAACGTGAAGCGCGCGGTGAGCGACCTCAAGATCGATTACCCCGTGGCGATCGACAACAACTACGCGATCTGGCGCGGCTTCGACAACCAGTATTGGCCGGCGCATTACTTCATCGACGCGCAAGGGCAGATTCGCCACCATCACTTCGGCGAAGGCAATTATCAGGAATCCGAACAGGTGATTCGCGACTTGCTGGTGCAGGCGGGCGCGAAGAACGTGCCGGGCGGTTTCGTCAGCGACACGGGCACGGGCGCCGAAGCGCCGCCCGCGATGGACACGGTGCAGTCGCCGGAAACCTATCTCGGCTATCAGCGCGCGCATGGTTTCGCTTCGCAGGGCGATCCGGTCGCCGACGCGCCGCACCGCTACGTGGCCGGGCCGCTCGATCTGAACCAGTGGGCGCTCGCGGGTACGTGGACGCTGGGCGCCGAGCACACCGACCTGGACGCGGCGGGCGGCGACATCGTCTATCGCTTCCATGCGCGCGACCTGCATCTCGTGCTCGGACCGGCCGCGGACGGCAAGCCCGTGCGCTTTCGCGTGACTGTGGACGGTGCGCCGCCCGGTGCGAACCATGGCGCCGATACCGACGCGAACGGCAACGGTGTCGTCGACGGCCAGCGTTTGTATCAACTCGTGCGTCAACAAGGCGACATCGTCGATCGCACGTTCGAAATCCGCTTTCTCGATCCCGGCGTGCGCGCGTATTCGTTCACGTTCGGCTGAGGCTGGCCGTGCAGTGCCGGGTTGTTTCGATTCGCTCGCCCCAGGAGCCAAGGAGATTCATCATGCGTAGTCAGTCAACGAAGGGCCGCGGCAAGACGCTGCGCGCCGTGGTGAGCGCGCTGGCGCTCGCGGGCGTGGCGGCCTTCGGCGTCAATCATTCGCGCGTGTTCGCCGCCGACGAAGCGCACGCGGTGCCGCCGCCCGCTGTCGACGAACCGGTCAACGCGAACGCGCACAGCGAAACCGTGGTGCTCGCGGGCGGCTGCTTCTGGGGCGTGCAGGGCGTGTTCCAGCACGTGAAAGGCGTGACCGAAGCCGTTTCGGGCTACGCGGGCGGCGCGCGCGCGACCGCCGGCTACGAGATGGTGAGCACGGGCACGACGGGCCATGCGGAGTCGGTGCGCGTGACCTTCGACCCGCAGCAGATCAGTTTCGGCCGCATTTTGCAGATCTATTTCTCGGTGGCGCACGATCCGACCGAACTCGACCGCCAGGGCCCCGACGAAGGCACGCAGTATCGCTCGACCATCTTCCCGACCACGGCCGGGCAGGCGAAAGTGGCGCAAGCCTATATCGCGCAGCTCGCGGGCGCGCACGTGTTCCCGCAGCCGGTGGTGACGACGGTCGAAGCGGGGCGCACGTTCTATCCGGCCGAGACCTATCACCAGAACTATCTGACGCTGCACCCGGACGCGCCGTATATCGCCATCAACGATCTGCCGAAGGTGGCCGACCTGAAGCGCCTCTTCCCGGCGCAGTATCGCGACAAGCCGGTGCTGGTGCCGACGCGCGCGACGTAAGCGACGTAACGGCGCGCACGGTTCAAACACGGCGCAAACACGGCGCAAACGCCCCAAAACGCGGGAAACCCCGCACGTCCTGGCCCTTCGGCGCGCTCGCGGATCGTAGTATTCTCTTGCGACGCGCTGACGGTTGCCCGCATTTGGCTGTCATTGCCGGCACCGGGCCGCGCTGTTCACAGGCTCAGCTAAAAGGGGACGTTTAATGAAGTTGTCGAAGCTCCTGCTCACCAGCGCGCTCGCTGCCTCGGCGCTCGGCTTTACCGCCGTGGCCGCGCACGCGGAAGACGTGCTCGATTCCATCAAGCAGTCCGGCGTGCTCAAAGTCGGCCTCGAAGGCACCTATCCGCCGTTCGACTCCCGCAACAGCAAGGGCGAGCTCGAAGGCTTCGACGTGGACGTGGCCAAGGCCGTGGCCGCCAAACTCGGCGTGAAGCCCGAATTCATTCCCACCGAGTGGAGCGGCATTATCGCGGCGTTGCAGGCGGGCAAGTTCGACGTGATCGTCAACCAGGTGACCATCACGCCGCAGCGCAAACAGGCCGTGGACTTCAGCCAGCCGTACACGTATTCGGCGGCGCAGCTCATCCAGCGCGCCGACGACAAGCGCGATTTCAAGTCGCTCGACGAATTCAAGGGCGACAAGAAACTCGGCGTCACGCTCGGCACCAACTACGACCAGATGGCGCGCGCCGTGCCCGGCATCAACGTGCAGACTTATCCGGGCGCGCCCGAAAAGCTGCGCGATCTGGCGGCCAAACGTATCGACGCCACCATCGACGACCGCCTGATGCTGCCGTACATCATCAAGAACTCGAACCTGCCGCTGCGGCCGGGCGCGGTGCTGCAAGGCGCCGATCAGGACATGGGCATTCCGTTCCGCAAGGGCAACCCGAAGTTCGCGAAGGCGCTCGACGACGCCATCACGTCGCTCAAGCAGGACGGCACGCTCAAGAAGATCTCGATGCACTGGTTCAATACCGACGTCACGCAGCCGATCGGTCACTGACCTTTGCCGATGCAATACGCGCGCCGGGCATGCGATGTCCGGCGCGTTGTCGTTTCTGCGGCGAGGTTTTTCCCCGCGCCGATCCTGCGCCTGCCTTGCGCGACCCGCGCGCTGCAATAAAGTGTGTCGCGCCGCCGCGCCGATACACTGCGATACAAAGCCTCGCGCGCCTTGCGGTATAACCGCAACATTGCCCGTTCGATTCCCGGAGTTCTCCATGCCTGCCGATGGTTTTGCGGACCGCCACCGCCGCGCGTTTGCGATTGCGGCGTCACGTCGATGAGCACGCTCGGCGCGCCAGGCGCCCCCCGCGCCCCTGACGTCACGGGTTTCACGCGCGCGCTCTACTGGCCGCGCACGCTGTTCGCGCGGCTCGCGCTCATCCTGTGTATCGGACTCGTGCTCTCGCAGGTGCTGTCGTTCACGCTCACGATGACCGAGCGCGACGACGCCACCGCGACCATGATGACCGACTACATCTCGCGCGAGGTGGCCATTTCGGTGGCGCTGCTCGACCATCTGCCGGCGGCCGAACGCGCGCAGTGGCTGCCGCAGCTCGCGCGCCGCAGCTACGGCTTCATACTCGGGCCGGGCACGCCCGGCGAGCCGCCCGACGCGAGCCGTTCGCGCCAGGTGGAAGCGGCGATCACCGCGGGTCTCGCGGGCCGCTACGCGCTCACGTCCAACTCGGTGCCGGGCGTGGGCGAGCATCTGCAGATCCATCTGCAACTCTCGGACGGCTCGCCGCTCACCATCGACTTTCGTCCCGCCGCCGCGCTGCCGCTCTCGAACTGGCTGCCCGCGGTGATGGTCGCGCAACTCGTGGTGCTCGCGCTGTGCTGCTGGCTGGCGGTGCGCGTGGCCACGCGGCCGCTCAACGAACTCGCGCGCGTGGCCGACGCGCTCGGCCCCGACCTCAAGGCCGAGCGTCTCGCCGAAGAAGGCCCTTCCGAAGTCGCGCGCGCGGCGCGGGCGTTCAACGCGATGCAGGAGCGCATTGCGGGGCACGTGGCCGAACGCATGCAGATCCTCGCGGCCATTTCGCACGACTTGCAGACGCCGATCACGCGCATGCGCTTGCGCGTGGACGTAATGGACGACAATTCGGAGGCGGCGAAACTCACGCAGGACCTGCGCGAGATGGAGCAACTGGTGAAAGAGGGCGTGGCCTATGCCCGTACGCTGCACGGCACGGGCGAAGCGCCGCGCCGCGTGGACCTCGACGCGCTGCTCGACAGTCTCGTGTGCGATTACGTCGATGCGGGTTCGCCCGTGAGTTACGACCCGCGGCTCGACGTGGCGATCGTCACGCGCGTGCAGGCGCTGCGGCGGATCGTCGGGAATCTCGTCGACAATGCGCTCAAATACGGTGGCGCGGCGGCGATTGCCGTGAGCGAGAGCGCAGCGCATGACGCGGTGACCATCGCCGTGCGCGATCACGGCCCCGGCATTCCCGAGGAAGCGCTGGAGAAAGTGTTCGAGCCGTTCTACCGGCTGGAGACGTCGCGCAATCGCGGCACCGGCGGCACGGGTCTCGGCCTCGCCATCTCGCGGCAACTCGCGGTCGCGATGGGTGCGCAACTCACGCTGCGCAATCATCCGCAGGGCGGTCTCGAGGCGCGGCTCGTGCTGGCGCGCGCCGCCTGAAACACAACGGGCGATGCGGCCGCGCTGGCCCCATCGCCCGTTGTGAATATTGCGCCACGAACTGGCGCAGGCTCGCGTTTAACCGAGCGTGCGCGCGTAGAGCGCGAACAGTTCCTTCCAGCCGCGCTCGGCGCCTTGCGCGTCGAACACCGGCATGTCCGGCTTCATCCAGCCGTGCGCCTTGCCTTCGTAGATCTCGCTCGTGTGCTTGACGCCCGCCGCCGTCAGGGCGGCTTCGAAGCGTTGCGCCATGTCGAGCGGGTAGCTGTGGTCGTTGTCGGCGCCGGCCACGAGCACTTCGGCCTTGACCTTCGGCAGTTGCAGATGCGGGCTGGTGGGCTGGTCGGTGGCGAGATTGCCGCCGTGGAAGCTGGCCGCCGCGGCAACGCGCTCCGGATACCACGCCGCCGCCGTGAGTGCCATGCCGCCGCCCATGCAGAAGCCGACGGTGCCGACCTTGCTGCCCTTCACGTCGCTGCGGCTGTCAAGATACGCGAGCAGCGCGGCGGTGTCGTCGGCGGCCTTGTGATTGTCGGTGCTGGCCATCATCGGGCCCACCGTGGCGCGGAAGTCGCCCTTGAGCACTTCCTTCGGATCGAGCGGGCCGTAGGCGCCGAAGCGATAGAACAGATCGGCGAGCAGGACCACGTAGCCCTGGCTGGCGATATGGCTGGCCATTTCGATCATGGCGGGGCGAATGCCAAACGCGTCCATGTAAAAGATCACGCCCGGCCATTGGCCTTCGCCTTGCGGCGTGAGCACCCAAACCTGGGTGGGGCCGTCTTTCGCCTCGACCGTGATCTGCGTCTGGTTGACGCCGTGGGCGTTCACGGAGGTGGCTTGATTCGAGTTCGACATTGAAAGATCCAGTAATGAAAATGCAAGCGAAAACACTAGCGAATGCCGTGCAGGCGCGCAAATGCCGCGCTTTTCGTGCGGAGGCTCAAGTTTAAGCGACTATGTACATCTCTGCTTTCGCGGCCTCCGGTTCCGGGTTTCAGGCTGCCCCTAAAATACGAAGCTCTCGCGAACGGAACTCACCTCCATGACCACAACAACGCTGTTCTATTACCCGGGCAACGCCAGCATGGCGCCCCACATCGTGCTGGAAGAGATTGGCGAGCCTTTCGAACTTATGCTGGTCGATCGCACGCAGGGCGTGCACAAGTCGGCGGAATATCTGCGCATGAATCCGAACGGCCTGATTCCCGTGTTGATCGACGGCGACCTCACGCTGTACGAAGCGGCCGCGATCTGCCTGCATCTGGCGGATACGCATCCCGCGAGCAGCCTCGCGGCCGCCTTGGGCACGCCGCAACGCGCCGAGTTTTACAAATGGCTGATGTGGCTGACGAATACGCTACAAACCGCGCTGATCGCGTACTTCTATCCCGAGCGTTGGGTCGATGTCGACAACGCGAGCGGCGCGCAACAGGTGAAGGCGCATGCCGAAGCAAAAGTGGTCGCGCTGCTCGATCAGCTCGAAGCCCAGCTGCAGGCGAGCCGTGGCCCGTGGCTGCTCGGCGCGCCGTACACGCTGCTCGACGCTTACGCGTTCATGCTCTGCCGTTGGACGCGCGGCTTCTCGAAGCCCGCGCGCGAACGGCCGCTCATTGGCGCGTGGCTGCAACGCATGCTCGCGCGTCCCGCTGTGCAACGCATGATTGAAACTGAAAGGCTCGTTGAACCCCTGGTGTAAGTATTCAGGTGGCCGAAGTGTATTTACGAAGGTAGTCATCTTCGGCCGATGCTTCGCTTCTGCGCGGCTTCCGCTGCGCCTGTCACGGACGTGACACGGTTCGATTTCTAGAATCTGTTAATGCGAGTCACTTGCAGGTTGCCACGCAGGCAAGCACGCGAGTGACCGCGTTCCCTGCCACGCAAGCGGCGCACAACAGAGGAATTCGAACATGGCGGATCACACGGCGACCTTGAGCGCAGCGTCGCGGGCCAGCGCGAAATCGGTACAGGAATATATCGACGAATGTCCCGTATGGCCGGACGGCACGCGGCTCCTGTCCACGCCCATGACGGCGATGCAGTGGCGCATCTGGTCGCTGGCGGCTGCCGGCAAGTTCTTCGAAGGCTTCGTCGTGTTCATGACCGGCGTGGCGCTGCCGCTCATCTCGCGCGAGTTCGGTATCGGCGCGGCGCAAAACGGTCTGGTCTCCGCGGCGAGTCTGATCGGCATTCTGGTGGGCGCGCTCGGGCTGGGCGGCATGTCCGATTACTTCGGCCGCAAGCGCATGTTCATCATCGAGATGGTGCTGTTCTGCTGCTTTCTCGTGCTGCTCACGGTGTGCGGCAACTACACCTCGCTCGTGGTGAGTCTGTTCGGTCTGGGCGTGGCGCTCGGCTGCGACTATCCCACCGCGCACATGATCATCTCGGAGAGCATCCCGAGCGCGAGCCGCGGCAAGCTGGTGCTCGCGGCGTTCGGCTTCCAGGCGCTCGGCGCGCTGGGCGGCACCGGCATCGGCTATCTCGTGCTCTCTTTCATGCCGACGCTCGAAGCGTGGCGCTGGATGTACGCCACGGCCATCGTGCCCGCGGTGATCGTGACGGTTGGCCGCTTCTTCATCACCGAAAGCCCGAGCTGGCTCTATGTGCGCGGCAAGGTCGACATGGCGCAGGAAGCCACGCGCCGCTTGCTGCATCGCAAGCCGGCCTATCCCGCCGATATCTCGCTGCAGCACGCCGCGGAAGAAGCCGAAAAACACGGCGGCCTGCAGCAGTATCTGCAACTGTTCAGCCTCAAGAATCTGCGCGCGACGATCTTCTCCTCGGCGCCGTGGTTCCTGCAGGATCTCGGTACGTACGGCATCGGCATTTTCACGCCGACGATTCTCGCCGTCGCGCTCGGCAGCAAGCCCGATCACGTGCGCAGCGTGAGCGATCTCATCATGAACGACATTCTTGCGGCGAAGGGCGCGGCGCTCACCACGTCGCTGCTGATCGTGGGGATTCTGTTCGCGGTGATGCTCGCCGACCGCTTCGGGCGCGTGAAGCTGCAAGTGGTCGGCTTCGTCGGCTGCGCGGTGGGTTTGTTCATCGCGGCGCTGTCCGGCAATTTCGACGGCAGCACGAAGACCATGCTGATCTTCGCGGGCTTCATGCTCTTCAACTTCATGACGAATGTCGGGCCGAACGCGCAGACCTATCTGCTCGCGGGGGAAGTGTTCCCCACCGCGATTCGCGGCGCGGGCGCGGGCTTCGCGGCGGCCGTTGGCAAGATTGGCGCGATCCTGACGGCGTTTCTGTTCCCGATCCTGCTCGTCAGTATCGGCACGAGCACGCTGCTGTACTGCCTCGTGGTGACCTCGCTGCTCGGCGCGGTGGTCACGTGGCTGTTCCGTATCGAGACGACCGGCGTGCGTCTCGATGAAATCGGCAAATAAGCACGATCGACGGTCATGCCGATGCGCATGGCCGCCGCCCACACGCAACAGGGGACACGATGACCGTAGCACGACGACTTTCCTTTCTCGCGCTCGCCGCCGCCTTTCTGTGCGGCCACGTCTACGCGCAACAGGTGACCACGCTGAGCGAAACCGGCTCGACCTTGCTCGCGCCGCTGTTCAAGACATGGAGCGACGCTTACGCGAAGGCGCATCCCGACGTGCACCTTTCGGTGGGCGCGACGGGTTCGCAGGCCGGTATCGATCAGGCGGTAGCGGGCACGGTGAACATTGGCGCGTCGGATGCGTTCATGTCCGATGCCGACGCGATGAAGCATCCGCAGATCATCAGCGTGCCGCTCGCGATTGCCGCGCAGACCATCAACTACAACGTGCCGGGACTCAACGGCACGCATCTCAAGCTCGACGGTCCCACGCTCGCGGGCATCTACACGGGCGCGATACGCGCATGGGACGCGCCGCAGATCGCCGCGCTCAATCCGGGCGTGACGCTGCCGCATCACGACATCGTGCCGGTGCGCCGCGGCGAAGGCTCGGGCGACACGTTCGTGTTCACGCAATTCCTCACGTTCTCCACGCCCTCGTGGGAAAACGCGCTCGGTTACGGCACGTCCGTCGCGTGGCCCAACGTGCCCGGCGCGCTCGCCGCAACCGGCAACGCGGGCATGGTGAGCACGCTCAAGGCGACGCCTTACTCGGTGGGCTACGTGGGCGTGAGCTACGCGAAGGACATCGCGGCGGCGCAACTCGGCACGGCCGCGCTCAAGAACGGCGCGGGCGAATTCGTGCTGCCCACCAAGGCGACGATCATGGCGGGCGCCGCCTCGCTCGGCGGTCGCACGCCGCCGGACGAGCGCCTGAGTCTCGTGTTCGCGCCCGCTTCGGGCACGTATCCGCTCGTGAATTACGAGTACGCCGTGGTCTCGAAGCAGCAGCCGAATCCCGCCGTGGCCGCCGAGATCCGCAAGTTCCTCGAATGGTCGATCCTGCCTTCGGACGAGAACGCGGCGTATCTGGAAGCCGTGCATTTCATTCCGCTGCCGCCGCATACGTGGGAACTCAGCACGAATCAGATCGAATCGATTCGCTGATTGTTTGACTTCGACGACGCCCGCTGAATCTTGCCGGTTCACCGGGCCGTCAGCTTCCTCAGTCGCGCCAGCGACTCCACCGCGATCTCGCCGTAGCCGCGCGTTTCGGCCTCGCTCACCCATTGCGCGAACGCAATGCGGAACACGGCGATGCCCGCCTCGGCCGCGAGACTCGCATCCGGTTCTTCGACGCCGCGCGCGCGCAACGCCTGCGCGAGCGCGCCGGACAGCGTCGCCATCTTGATCAGTTCGCGCTCGTGCAACTCGGGGTTCGCGGCCACCACCGCGTAGCGGATGCGCGCGAACGGCCGGCGTTCGTCGTTGAAAAATTCGCCCGCCGTGGCGAGCGCGGCGCCGATCGCCTCGAGCGGCGCCGCGTCTAGCGGCGCGCGTGCGAGCGCCTCCACCATCGTCTGCTGCAATTGCTCCGAGCCCTTGAACAGCACTTCGCGCTTGTCGTCGAAGTAGCGGAAGAACGTGCGCGCGGTCAATCCGGCGCGCTGCGCGATGGCGGCTACCGTGGTGCGCTCGAAACCGATTTCGCCGAACAACTCGATGGCCGCGACGAGAAAGCGTTGCTCAGTATTGGGCTCCCAGCGACCCATGATGCTCCCGGAAAAAGTGTTGACACAGTGTGACATCATAGCGCTATACTGATGTCACTCAATGACATCAACGGAGTCACTCATGCGTATTCTCGTCACCGGCGCGTCGGGCTGGATCGGCTCGGCCAGCGTCACGGAACTCATCGGCGCGGGGCATCAGGTGCTCGGCATGGCGCGCAGCGACGAAGCCGCCGCGAAGATCGAAGCGCTGGGCGCGCAAGTCGTGCGCGGCAGCCTGGACGACATCGCGAGCCTGCGCGACGCGGCCGCCCAGGCGGAGGGCGTCGTGCATCTCGGCTACAACCACGACTTCTCGCAGATGGCCGCCGCCGCGCAAACGGATCGAGCGGCTATCGACGCCTTCGCGGACGTTTTGCAGGGCACGGGTGGCCCGCTGCTGATCGCGTCGGGGGCGCTGGGTCTGCCGCCCGGCCGCGTGGGCACCGAGCGGGATCTACCGCAGCCGGGCGGCCATCCGCGCATGGAAACGGCGGCGTACACGCTGGGTCTGGCCGAACGCGGCATCCGCTCGATGGTCGTGCGCTTCGCGCCCACGGTGCACGGCGCGGGCGGCGATCACGGCTTCATGGCGGCGCTGGCGCGCATTGCGCGCGAGAAGGGGATCGCGGCATATATCGGTGAAGGGCTGAATCGCTGGCCGGCCGTGAACCGGCTCGACGCGGGCAAGCTCGTGGCATTGGCCATCGACAAGGCGCCCGCGGGCGCGGTGCTGCACGCGACGGCCGAAGAAGGCGTGGCCACGCGCGATATCGCGGCGGCGTTGGGCCGCTATCTAAACGTGCCGGTGGAGTCGGTTCCCGCCGACCGGGCGCAGGCGCACTTCGACTGGCTTGGCATGTTCTTCGGCGCCGACATGGCCGTGTCGAGCGAATACACGCGCGAGTTGCTGGGCTGGCACCCGGCGCACGCGACCTTGCTCGAGGACATCGCGGCGGGACATTATCCCGGCGAGTGAGCGGGAGTGCCTGGTGAGGGAATCCGCGCGAATCAGGCGGTACAGGCGGGGAAGGTGGTAGAGGCAAGGGCGCGCCGCTCCATCATCACGGCCGGCGCGCCCTTGCAGGGGATCGACTGATCGGCCTGCTCAAGTCTTCAGCCGATACCCCGTCTTGAAGATCCACGCCGTGATGCCGATGAACACCGCGAGGAACGCGGCGGTCATCACGAGACTCACGCTCACGTCTACGTCGGCGAGCCCGTAGAAGCTCCAGCGAAAGCCGCTGATCAGATACACGATCGGATTGAGCAGCGTGATCGCGCGCCACGCGGGCGGCAGCATGTCGACGGAATAGAAGCTGCCGCCGAGGAACGTGAGCGGCGTGATGATGAGGAGCGGCACGATCTGCAGCTTCTCGAAGTTGTCCGCCCAGATGCCGATGATGAAGCCGAGCAGGCTGAACGTGATGGCCGTGAGCAGCAGAAACAGCATCATCCAGAACGGATGCTGGATCTGGATCGGCACGAACAACGCCGAGGTCGCGAGAATGATGAGGCCCAGAATGACCGACTTGCTCGCCGCCGCGCCCACATAGGCAATGACCGCTTCGAAATACGACACGGGCGCGGACAGCAGCTCGTAGATCGTGCCCGTGAAGCGCGGGAAGTAAATGCCGAACGACGCGTTCGAAATGCTCTGCGAAAGCAGCGAAAGCATGATGAGGCCGGGCACGATGAACGCGCCGTAGCTCACGCCGTTCACTTCCTTGATGCGCGAGCCGATGGCCGAGCCGAACACGATGAAATAGAGCGAGGTCGAAATCACCGGCGCGACGATGCTTTGCATCAGCGTGCGGCGCGTGCGCGCCATTTCGAACCGGTAGATGGCGTTGATAGCGTAAAGATTCATGACGAGGTCACCGGTCCGTTGTCGTTTTGCGTGGCCTTCGCTTCGGCGGCCGCGTCTTTGCCGACGAGGCTCACGAAGATGTCCTCCAGCGAACTCTGACTCGTTTGCAGGTCGGTGAAGCCGATGCCGGCGTCGCTCAGGCTCTTGAGCAACGTGATGATGTCGTTGCGTTCGTTTTCGGCGTCGTAGGTGTAGGTGAGCGCGGTGCCGCCTGCGCCGAGTTCCAGATGCCAGTGCGCTAGCGCGGGCGGAATCGCGCTCAACGGCGCTTCGAGTTGCAGCGTCAACTGCTTGCGGCCGAGCTTGCGCATCAGCGCGTCCTTGCGCTCGACCAGCATGATCTCGCCCGCGTTGATCACGCCGATGCGGTCGGCCATTTCCTCGGCTTCGTCGATGTAATGCGTGGTGAGGATGATCGTCACGCCGTTGGCCTTGAGCCCGCGCACGAGCTTCCACATGTCGCGGCGCAACTCGACGTCCACGCCTGCCGTGGGTTCGTCGAGAAACAGCACCTGCGGCTCGTGCGAGAGCGCCTTGGCGATCAGCACGCGGCGTTTCATGCCGCCCGAAAGCGTGACGATCTTGCTGTCGCGCTTCTCCCAGAGCGAGAGATCGCGCAGCACGCGCTCGATATAGGCGGGATTCGCGGGCTTGCCGAACAGGCCGCGGCTGAACGATACGGTCGCCCAGACGGTTTCGAAAGCGTCCGTGGTCAGTTCCTGCGGCACGAGGCCGATCAGCGAGCGCGCCTTGCGGAAGTCGGTGACGATATCGTGGCCGTCCACGCGCACGCGGCCCTCGCTCGCGTTGACGATGCCGCAGATGATGCTGATGAGCGTGGTCTTGCCCGCGCCGTTCGGCCCCAGCAACGCGAATATTTCGCCGCGATGGATCTCGAGGCTCACGTTCTTGAGCGCGCGGAATCCCGTAGCGTAGGCTTTCGAGAGGTTCTCGATGGAGAGGATCGTTTGCATAGGCGAGACATTAGCAGAAGCCGATGCAATGCATACGGTCGCGCCCCAATCGGGCGTGGATAGCGGCGAGCGATCAGCGCGGGATGAGCGGCCATGAAAAAACCGCTGCGGGTGAGGGCAGCGGTTCTTTCCGGTGGCGCGAGTCGCTAAAACCGGGCGATAACAGCCAAAGCTGCCAGGTTCTTTACGCCCGCGCTCGTCGATTTAAATCGCAGAGTCGTTCCTGGTGTTCGATTGCGGTACTTACTGGCCGGACGGCGCTTTTGTCGAGGGCGTCGCCAGCGTGTTGTTCGTGCCGTACGCCGCCGTGGGCGCGGTGTTCACGCCGTTGGTCAAGGCCGGATTGGGCGAGCCCGTGCCGCTTTCCGAATTGGCGGCGGCGGGCGTGCCGTAGCCGCTCGTGGTGGTGGCGGCCGCGGCCGGCGAGGTGACGCTCGGCGTGGCCAGCGTATTGTTGCTCTGTGCATATGCACCGGCCGACAGCGTCAGCGCGGCGGTAGCCACGATCAGGGTTGCCTTGTTCATGAGTCGCTCCTCCATGTTGGACTGGAATCATTGCGCCAACGATCTTTTCGTCGTGTTGATTGCCGATCGAATGACGCCCGGCTTTAAGCCATCCCACATATCGATACCGCGCGAAATCGGGGAATCGGCAGCAGCCAGTTAATGCCAAGTTTAGAAAAGACGACGCGGATAATTAAGCGCATGGTGCGCAATGGTGAGTTTCCGTTTTTGATATCAAGCGGGCGGCCGAAAGTGTGTCACGCAACCTTGCATTGTTCTCGATTCACGGAATGATCGAAGGCGATAAGTGGATCATTGCTGAATAAAGCGCCGCATTTCCACGGTCGTGGGCCGCTCGAACATGGCTTCTGGCGGCCCGCTTTCCCATACGCGGCCTTCGTGCATGAACACGACCGTATCGCTCACCGCGCGTGCGAAGCGCATTTCGTGCGTGACCATGATGAGCGTCATGTGTTCGCGCGCGAGACTCTCCACCACGCTCAGCACTTCGCCCACGAGTTCGGGATCGAGCGCGGACGTGATCTCGTCGCAGAGCAGGACGCTCGGCTTCATCGCCAACGCGCGCGCAATGGCCACGCGTTGCTGCTGACCGCCGGAAAGCTGCTCGGGATACGCGTCGAACTTGTTGCCGAGACCCACGCGCTCGAGCATCTGTTGGGCGGTTGCGCGCGCCTCGCTGCGCGAGGTTTTCTTCACCACGGTCTGCGCGAGCATCACGTTTTCGCCCGCCGTGAGATGCGGGAACAGGTTGTATTGCTGGAACACCATGCCCACTTTCAGGCGTAGCGCGCGCAAGTCGGCGTGCCGCGCATCGACATGTTCGCCGTCGATCTCGATCGAGCCCGCGTCGATGCTTTCGAGTCCGTTGAGCGCGCGCAAGAACGTGCTTTTGCCGGAACCGCTGCGACCGATGATGCTGACGACCTGACCACGCTCCACGGTCAGATCGATGCCTTTGAGCACGTGATTTGCGCCGAATTGCTTTTCGACGCCTTGAGTTTTAACGAGCGGCATGCCATTTCCTTTGCAGCGAACGTGCATAGCGCGTGAGCGGATAGCACAAGACGAAATAGATCAGCGCGACGAGTCCGTACACCAGAAACGGCCGGAATGTCGCATTGGTGATTTGCGTGCCCGCTTTCGTCAATTCGGCGAAACCGATAATCGACACGAGCGCGGTGTCCTTGATCGCCTGCACGCCGAAACCGACCGTCGGCCCGACGGCAATGCGCGCGGCTTGCGGCAGGATCACGTGACGCAGTTGCTCGAAGTAATTCATCGCGAGGCTCGACGACGCTTCCCACTGGCCGCGGGGGATGGCCTCCACGCAACCGCGCCAGATCTCCGCGAGATAGGCGCTCGTGAAGAACGTGAGGCCGAGCGTGGCCGCGATCCACGGCGAAACGTCGACACCCACCAACGGCAGGCCGAAGAACACGATGAAGAGTTGCAGCAGCAGCGGCGTGCCCTGAAACACCTCGATATACACGCGTACGAGCGCACGCAGTACGCGCGAGTTCGACACGCGCATCACGAGCAGCACGAGTCCCACGGCGCCGCCCGCGACGAACGAGACGAGCGAGAGCACGACCGTCCAGCGCGCGGCGAGCAGCAGTCCTTCGAGGATCTGCGCGAAGGTGAATTCGATCATCGCGCACCTCGCAGATTGCGTGCGAACAGACGGCGTCCGGCCGCGTTGAGCGCGGCGCGCAGCACGAGCGCCATCGCCAGATAAATGCCCGCGATCAGGAAGTACGTTTCGAACGCGCGGAAGTTGCGCGACTGCACGTAGCTCGCCGCGTAGGTGAGGTCGGCGACGGAGATCTGCGAGACCACGGCCGAGCCGAGCATGGTGATGACGATCTGGCTCGTGAGCGCGGGAAAGACCTTCGCGAACGCCTGCGGCAGCAGCACGTGCAGGAAGGTCTCGCGACGCGACAGCGCGAGCGCGGCGGCGGCTTCGTGGTGGCCGCGCGGCACGGCGTCGATACCCGAGCGCAAGATTTCCACGGCGTATGCACCAAGATTGAGCGTCATGGCGAGCACGGCCGCCGTGTATTCGCCGATATGCACGCCGAGCGCGGGCAAGCCGAAGAACACGAAGAACAGTTGCACGAGAAACGGCGTGTTGCGGACCGCTTCCACATAAGCGTGAACGATCGCGCGCGCCGTCGCGTGGCGGCTCTGGTACGTGGCGGCGCCCGCCACGCCGAGGCTCACGCCGAGCACCGTGGACGCCGCGGTGAGCGCGAGCGTGACGGCCGCGCCGGACGCGAACATGCCGCTATAGGCGGCGAGGTCGCCGAACTGAAGCTGATAGCTCATGAACGAAAAGAGAAGGCACGCGGTGAAAGCGCGCGCCGCGTGAGGCGGCGCGAGTGATCGGCAATCGATGCGAGGCCGGTCGGCGTTGCATCGACGAAAGGCTGCGTCAGAGACCGGCCGGCAGCGGCTGGCCGAACCACTTCTTCGACATCGCCTGGAGCGAGCCGTCCTTCTTCGCCTGGTCAATGGTGGCGTTGACCTTGGCGAGCAGTTGCGGCTCGTTCTTGTCGAGCCCGACGAAGCACGGCGAATCCTTGATGATGAACTTCATCTGCGGCTCGCGCGGCGGATGTTTCGCGAGAATGGCCGCCGCGACGATGTTGCCCGCCGCGATCAACTGCACCTGGCCCGAGAGAAACGCCTGGATGGTGGCGTTGTTGTCGTCGAAACGGCGAATGGTCGCGTTGGGCGCCATGTTGGTGAGCGCGACTTCCTCGAGCGCGCCGCGTGTCGCGCCGACGGTCTTGCCGGTGAGATCGGCGGGACTGCCGACCTTGACGTCGGCGGGACCGAACACGCCCTGGAAGTACGGCGCGTAGGCGGCCGAAAAGTCGATGACCTTCTCGCGATCGGGCGTTTTGCCGAGCGACGAAATCACGAGGTCGACCTTGTCGGTTTGCAGATACGGAATGCGGTTCGCGCTGTTCACGGGCACGAGTTGCAGCTTCACTTTCATCGACTTCGCGAGCAGCGCGGCCATGTCGATGTCGTAACCCTGCGGCTGCATGTCGGGGCCGACCGCGCCGAACGGCGGGTAGTCCTCGGGCACCGCCACGCGCAGCGTGCCGCGCTTCTGGATGGCGTCGAGCGCGTCGGCGTGGGCGGCTTGCGCAGCGAACAGCGTGAGCAGGGGCGCGGCGAGCAGCGCGGCGAGCGCGCGGCGGCGCGGCGAAAAGGTCGATTCGAAAGCCATCTGGGTTCCCCGGAGAGTGACAGGCGCGATAAGACGTTCGCGAACGGAAGCTCTCTAAGCAAGGTGTGCGCCAAGCCTTGTGCAACGGGCAAGAGCGCCCGAAACGCGAATGACCCCAGCGGCGATTTGCGCGTACCGGAACGCCCGATTCACCAATCTGGTGCGTGAGCGCGCGCCGTATCGGCGAAACGAAAATAGTGCCGTTACAAGGCCTCGAAACGTGTGCACGCGTTGCCTGCTATCGTCATTCTCGAACCCGAACCGCGTGGGAGCGAGCTTGGCCAACCCGAACGTTCTCAATCGTGCAGCGCGGCCCGCGCACGCCGTACCGGCGCAGGCCAGCCCGTGCGACGAACTGGTCATTCGCGCGCAGCCCAGCGCCGTCGACCGGCCCTGCCAGCGCAAACGTCTCGCGCTCGCGGCCACCATTCTGGGCTCGAGCATGGCGTTCATCGACGGCTCGGTGGTCAATGTCGCGTTGCCGTCCATTCAGGGCGAACTCGGCGCGAGCGTCGCGGGCATGCAGTGGGTCGTCAACGCGTATCTGCTGTTTCTCGGCTCGCTCGTGCTGGTGGGCGGGTCGATGGGCGACAAGCTCGGCCGCCGCACGGTGTTCATCGCGGGCATCGCGTTATTTACGCTGGCTTCGGCCGCGTGCGGCTTCGCGCCCGGCGTGGGGGCGCTGATCGCGGCGCGCGCCGTGCAGGGCATTGGCGCGGCGCTGCTCGTGCCCAGCAGTCTGTCGATCATCGGCGCGGTATTCGACGGCGAAGCGCGCGGCCGCGCCATCGGCACCTGGGCGGGCGTGGGCGCGATCACCTCGGCGGTGGGGCCGGTGGCGGGCGGCTGGCTCGTCGACGCGTTCTCGTGGCGCGCCATCTTCTTTCTCAACGTGCCGCTCGCGGCGGTGACGATCGCGCTCGCCGTGGCTTCGGTGCCCAACAGTCACAAGTTCGACGCGCCGCAAAAGCTCGACTGGCTTGGTGCGCTGATTGCCGCCGCCGGGCTGGCCGCGCTCACATTCGGTTTGACGCAGGCTTCGGCGCGCGGCTTCGCGCATGGCTTCGTGCTCGCGCCGATCGGCGGCGGCGTGCTCGTGCTGGCCGCGTTCGTGGCAATCGAAGCGCGCAGCGCGAACCCGATGATGCCGCTCGACGTGTTCCGCTCGCGCGACTTCAGCGGCGCGAATCTCGTCACGCTGCTGCTGTATTTCGGGCTGGGCGGCGCGTTGTTCTTTCTGCCTTACACGCTGATCCGCGCGCACGGTTACAGCGCCACCGAGGCGGGCGCGGCGTTGCTGCCGGTGCCCGTGATCATCGGCGTGCTCTCGCGCTTCACGGGCGGGCTCACGACCCGCTTTGGCGCGCGCGCGTTGCTGACGGTCGGGCCGGCGGTGGCGGGGCTGGGCTTTGTCTTGCTGGCGATGCCGTTTGCGCGTGGCGATTACTGGGCGGGTTTCTTTCCCGCGCTCGCGGTGCTCGGGTTGGGATTGACGATCACGGTTGCGCCGCTCACGACCACCGTGATGGGCTCGGTGGCGAGCGACCGGACCGGCGTGGCCTCGGGCATCAACAACGCCGTGGCGCGCGTCGCGAGTCTGCTGGCGATCGCGGTGCTCGGCATCGTGTTCACGTGGTCGCACGACGCGCGGCTGGCGAGCGGCGCGCTCCGTGGTGTCGCCGCGGAAGGCGATGCGATCGAGGCGGGGTTGAGGGCGGTGGCGCTGGTTTCGGCGATCTGCGCGTTCGTTGGCGCGGCGGTGGCGGCGGGGACGATTCGGGCGGGGCGGGAGGCGGGCGCGGAGCCATGACGCGCGCTTCCGGCCCGCGCGAAATCTGCCTCGCTTCGCTCAACTCATCCCCACCACCCCCTCCACCAGCGCATCAATCGCACACCGCGTCTTCAACGGCACATACGGCGTCTTGATCCACACCGCGTGAATCTCTTGCGGCCGCACGCCGCAACGCTCCCGCACCGCAACCAGTTCCCCGCTCGCCATATACCGCGTCAACAGCCAGCACGGAATCTGCACCAGACCCAGGCCCGCCACACCTGCGCCGGCGATCGCCTGGATATCGTCGAGACTCAATTTGGGCTCGATCTTCAGGTCGTGTTCATCGCCATTCTCATCGCGCATGCGCCAAGGCGAAACGCGGCCATCGCGCGAGTAGGCAATGCCGTGATGCCCCGCGAAATCGTCGATGTCGACGGGCATGCCGTGCCGCGCCAGATACGAGGGCGCCGCGGCGATGCTCATGTCCTGCACGCCCAGCGGCCGTGCCGCGAGACTCGTACTGTCGCGCAATGCGCCGATGCGCACCGCCAGATCGACGTGTTCTTCCACGAGATCCACCATGCGGTCCGTGAACGAAATGTCGATCTGCAACTCGGGGTGCGCGTGCGCGAGGCGGAACAGCACCGGCGCGACGCATTGATGCCCGAACGCAATCGGCGCGCTCACACGCAAGCGGCCGCGCGGCTCGCGGTGGCCGCTTTCGAGTTCGACCTCGGCGGCATCGAGTTCGGCGAGCGCGCGTACGCAGCGGTCGTAGTACGCCTGGCCGGCCTCGGTCAGCGTCTGGCTGCGCGTGGTGCGCTGGAGCAGTCGCGCACCCAGCCGCTGTTCGAGCCGCGCGATCACCTTGCCCACGGCCGAGCGCGTGAGGTTCATGCGTTCGGCGGCCAGCGTGAAGCTGCCCGCTTCGATCACCTGCACGAAAACGGCAACGCCATCGAGCTTGTCCATTGCATTGGGTCCTGAAAAGAACAATTCACGGGAAAAGTGCGCGCAAATCGGGAAGGATATTCCCGATATAGTACCTCCAACGACGCGTTGCTCTATCCGCCATCGGCGTGCACACCGGTGGATCTCACGACGTCCTTTTCCTCGCGACCATGACTCCACGCCGCCCCATTCACAACGCCCTCGCGCTCGCAGCGGTCTGCCTCACTTCGCTGATGTTCGGCCTTGAAATCTCGAGCGTGCCGACCGTGCTCTCGACGCTCGAAACCGTGCTCCACGCCGACTTTCGGCAGCTGCAATGGATCATGAATGCGTACACGCTGGCCTGCACGACCGTATTGATGGCGACGGGCGCGCTGGCCGACCGCTTCGGCCGCAAGCGCGTCTACGCGATCAGCATCGTCGCGTTCGCGATCACGTCGCTGCTCTGCGGCGTCGCGCACAGCGCGGCCGTCTTGATCGCGAGCCGCTTTCTGCAAGGCCTCGCCGGGGGCGCCATGCTGATCTGCCAGGTGGCCGTGCTCTCGCATCAGTTCCAGGAGCCGGGCGCGCGCAGCAAGGCGTTCGGCGCGTGGGGCATCGTGTTCGGCATCGGGCTGGGATTCGGGCCGATCGTCGGTGGCCTGATCGTGGCCGTCGCCAGCTGGCAGTGGGTGTTTCTCGTGCACGCGTGGATTGCGCTCGTCGCGCTCGGTCTCGCGCATGCCGGCGTGCAGGCGTCGCGCGATCCTTCCGCGCAGCGCCTCGACGTGCCCGGCATCCTGACGATGTCCGTGGCCACCTTCGGCCTCGTCTTCTTCATCACGCAAGGCCCGGATCTCGGTCTGCGCAGTCCCGCGTCGCTCGGCATCGTCGCGGCCACGCTGGCGAGCTTCGCCGCGTTCGTCGTCATCGAAAAGCGCAGCGCGGGGCCCATGTTCGACTTTTCCGTGCTGCGCATCCGGCCGTTTTCCGGCGCGTTGTTCGGGTCGATGGGCATGAACTTCAGCTACTGGCCATTCATGATCTATCTGCCGATTTATTTTCAGGGTGCGCTCGGCTATTCGTCCGTCGCGGCCGGGTCGGCGCTGCTCGCCTATACGCTGCCAACGCTCGTGGTCCCGCCTTACGCCGAACGGCTGGCGCTGCGCATCGGCGCGCGCCGCGTCATCCCGCTCGGGCTGTTCATCATCGGCGTGGGCTTCGTGCTGATGAAGTTCGGCGCCGGCGCGTCGCACGCGAGCTGGCTCACGATGCTGCCCGGCTGCGTGCTCTGCGGCATCGGGCTCGGCATGACGAACACGCCCGTCACGAACACGGCCACGGGCGCGGTGTCGCCGGACCGCGCCGGCATGGCGTCGGGCATCGACATGAGCGCGCGGCTCATCAGTCTCGCCATCAACATCGCGCTGATGGGCTTCCTGCTGCTCCAGGGCGTGCTCGCGGCGCTCGCGCGCACTCTGCCCGGCGTAGCGCCTCATGCACGCTTGCGTTCGCTCGCGGAGCAGATCGCGGCGGGTTCGTTCGACCGCCTGACGACGAACAACGCCAGCCTGGCCGCAGCCGATCCGCACGGCGCACTCGTGCATGCGGCGCTCGTGCACGGCTTCGAGATCGTCATGCTGTATGGCGTGCTGGGCGCGTGGGCACTGGCGCTGTGCAGCGCGCTCGCGTTCGGTCCGGCCGTGCGTGCGCGTCGTCCCGTGGGCGCGTTGAAGACGTGCGCGAGTGCGTCGAGTTCATCGAGCCAGTAGCCTACGCTGCCTGGCGCGTTCGAACGGTTCATAATCCTGATTCCGCTTGGCGTATTCGATCGTTTCGTGATCGAATTCATGCCGATCCCCATCGAGGAAAATCATGGACCGTTTGACCGCCATGGGCGTGTTCGTGGCCGCCGTGGACGAAGGCAGTCTCGCCGCCGCCGCGCGCCGCTTCGGCCTCTCGCCCGCCATGGCCGGCAAGTACGTGAGCGCCGTCGAAGCCGGGCTCGGCGCGCGGCTCCTGCAACGAAGCACGCGCCGGCTGAGCCTGACCGACGTGGGCCAGGTCTACTACGAACGCTGCCGCCACATTCTCGAAGCCTGCGACGAAGCGAACCGCGAGGCCAGCGAAGCGCAGGCGAGCGCGCGCGGTGTTCTGCGTGTGGCGGCGCCCGTGACCTTCGGCGCGATGCATCTGGGCGAGGTGATCGCGCAATACATGGCGGCGTGCCCCGAGGTCAATGTCGAGGTCGCGCTGAGCGACCGTTATGTCGACCTGCTCGAGACCGGCGTCGATCTCGCGGTGCGCGTCGGCCGCCTGCCCGACTCCACGTTGATCGCGCGGCGGCTCGCGCCGTGCCGCATGGTCGTGTGCGCGTCGCCGGGTTATATCGAGCGCCACGGCTTGCCGCGCAAGCTCGACGATCTGCGCCGCGCGCCCCGCCTCACGTTCAGCGAGGCGGTGTCGTCCGGCGACTGGACGCTCACCGACGCGAACCAGCGCGTGCACGTGATCGACGGTCCGTGCCGGCTCGCCGCGAACAACACGCAGATGCTGCTGGCGGCCGCGCTCGCCGGCGCGGGCATCGTGTACGGGCCGACCTTCGTGTTCGGCGAGGCCATTGCGCGCGGCGAACTGGTCGAACTGCTGCCGGGTTACCGCGCGACCGACCTGACGATCCAGGCGGTCTACCCGAGCGCGCGCCACCTGCCGCTCAAGGTGCGGCAATTCCTCGACTTTCTCGCCGCGGCGTTCGGCGACGACCCGCCATGGGACCGTGCCATGCCGGTGGCCGCAGCGCGCTCGCCGCGGCCGAAGGCGCGCAAGCGCGCGTGACGGCGCGCGATCGTTCCTGATCGTGCCTGAAGGCGCGTTGGCGTCGCCTTACTGCACGCCGGGCGGGTTCGAGATGCGCAGCGTCCAGATGCCGGCGGCGTCGCGCGTCATCACTTGCGTGGCGGTGCCGCGTTGCGTGAGCGGCTGGCCGTCCGGCGCTGTGGCCGTCGTGGTCCAGTCGAGCAGCACGAGCGCGAGATCGTCGCTCACGAGCGTGAGGCGCACGTCGTTGCGAATTTGCGGCTTCGTCTCCAGCAGCCGCGCAAACGCCGCACGCAGCGCCTCGCGGCCGTGCGCCACGGTCGTGCCGTCGGCCATGCGCATGGTCGCGTGCTCGCTGAACACGCCGATCAACCGGTCGAGGTCGCCCGCATTGAACGCGGCGTCGAATGCCACGGGCACCTGCTCCGGCGAGCGCGGCGCGTCGAGTCCGGCCACGAAGGCGCGCACGGCGGCGGCCACCTCGGCGGGCGCTTCCAGCGGCGACAAATGCCCCGTGCCCGGCAACACCTGCAGGCGCGCGCCGGCAATGCGCGGCAGCAGTTCGCGTTGCAACGTGTCCAGCCGGTCGACCTGATCCGCTTCGCCCGCGACCACGAGCACCGGCACGCGAATCGATGCCACCTCGCGCGTGATGTCTTCGAGCATCGCCGCCATGGGCCACGCGGCTTTGGCAGGCGCCGCGCCGCACAGGCTGTCGGCGATCACCTGTTCGCGTTGCGCGGGCGTGAGCGGCCGCGCGGTGAGCACGTGGTCGAGCACGGCTTCGACCGAGGCGCGCGTGGCATAGGCCGCTGCCATCGCCTCGCGCTGCTCCAGGGGAAACGCCATGGGCGAGGGCGGCGAGGGCGCGACGAGCACCACGCCCGCGAGTCCGGCGGGCTGGCGCGCGGCCAGCAACTGCGCGACCTTGCCGCCCATCGAATGCCCGACGATCACGTAACGCGTGAGCTTCAGCGCCTCGATCACGTCCTGCGCGTCGTCGGCGAGATCGGCGATCGCATAGCCCTGCGCGGGCGCCTCCGATTCGCCCCAGCCGCGCTGATCGAGCGCGACGGTGCGGCAGGTGTCCGAAAGCGCGCCCGTCACCGCGTCCCACGTGCGTGACGAGCCGCCCCAGTAGTGCAGAAACACGAGCGCCAGCTCGCCTTCGCCTTGCACACGCACGTGAATACGGGTCTGCCGCGTTTGAATGTCCATGTCGATGCTCCCTTCGATCGTGAAGCGGCGCGGCCTCATGCCGAGCCATGACGACATTGTCGATTGCATCGTCGATGGTGATAATCCACTCATTGCGACATTCAGTCGATCATGTATCGATCGAATCCGTTTGCGCGCGAGCGAGCCGTATCGGCTGAAAATTGCAAGGTGTTGTGTCCACCCGCGCGGCGGATACATTGCGATACAGAAGCCCGCGCGGCTTGCGCTATAAATCCGACACGACATTCACGAAAAGCGGAGAGGGCGAATGAGCACGACGGTTTTTAAAGGCGCATGCCATTGCGGCGCGGTAAAGTTCGAGGTCGAGACGGCGCTCGAAAGCGCGGTGCGTTGCAATTGCAGCCTGTGCCGCCGCCGCGGCGCATTGATGAGTCCGATGTTCGACGCGAACCGCCTGACGATTCTCGAAGGCGAAGACGCACTCACGCTGTACCAGTTCAATTCGCGCGTTGCAAAGCACTATTTCTGCAAGCACTGCGGAATTTATCCGTTTCACCAGACCCGGAAGGACCCCGCGCGCTGGCGCGTGAATCTCGGTTGCCTCGAAGGCGTCGATGTCTACGCGCTGCCCGCTGCGGTGGCCGACGGCGCGAGCCTCTCCGTGGTGGAGGACGCATGAAGCGGCTCATCGCCATCGTGCTGTTCGCGGCAAGCGGTCTGGCGGCGGAGATCGTGCATCCGGTGTACTGTTCGTGCATCGCCGAACGCGGCGCGCGCGAGTCACGCAGAAGGCAAGGAGACGACCCCCGATGACGGAAAAGCTGGATCACGTGCTGGTCGTCGACGACGATCGCGGCATTCGCGAACTCGTCGGCGCCTACCTCGAGAAGAACGGCATGCGCGTGTCGCTCGCCGCGAACGGCCGCGAAATGCGCGCCGCGCTCGAAAACGGCGCCCCCGACCTGATCGTGCTCGATCTGATGATGCCCGGCGACGACGGCCTCGTGCTGTGCCGCGAGCTTCGCGCGAGCAAGCATCGCGCGGTGCCCGTGGTCATGCTCACGGCGCGCAATGAAGAGACCGACCGCATCGTCGGTCTGGAAATGGGCGCCGACGACTACCTGCCCAAGCCGTTCGCCGTGCGCGAACTGTTCGCGCGTATCCGCTCGGTGCTGCGCCGCACGCGCATGCTGCCGCCCGGCATGCAGGTGAGCGAAGTCGCGCAGCTACTGGCTTTCGGCGACTGGCGGCTCGACACCACGGCGCGCCATCTGCTCGACGCCGAAGGCACCATCGTCGCGTTGAGCGGCGCCGAATACCGGCTGCTGCGCGTGTTCCTCGACCATCCGCAACGCGTGCTCACGCGCGACCAGTTGCTGAGTCTCACGCAAGGCCGTCAAGCCGACGCGTTCGACCGTTCGATCGACCTGCTCGTGAGCCGGCTGCGTCAGCGCCTGCGCGACGAAGCGCGCGAGCCGCGCTACATCAAGACGCTGCGCAGCGAGGGCTACGTGTTTTCCTCCGCGGTGAATACGGTGGACGCGCCGCAATAGCGCGGCTCACGTGTGATTCGCGCCGTGCTCGCCGAAGAAGTCGATGAGTTGCGCGGCCACCGCCTCGGGCTGTTCCTCGGGCAGAAAGTGGCCGCACTGCGCGAGCGTCGCGCCGCGCACGTCGTCGGCAAACGCGCGCAGCGGTTCCGCCATGCTGGGAATCGACCCCTGGTCCGCGCTCAATGCCAGCACGGGCATGCGCAGTTTCCCCTGTGCCACGAGTTCGCGATTCTGCCGCGCCGAAAGCGCCGCCGCGCGGTAGTAGGCGAGTCCGGCGCGCAGGCCGCCGTCACGCAGGAAGACGCGCAAATATTCGTCGATGTCGGCCTCGCTGAACGTCTGCGGATTCGCGGTCTTGCGGCGCAAAAACCAGTCGAGATACGCGCGCTCCTTTCCTTCGATCAACAGTTCCGGCAGATCGGCGATCGCATGAAACGCGAAATGCCAGGTGCGCCATGCGCGCTCGGGCGCGACGGGCAGCGCCTCGGGCAGCGTCACGCCGGGAATGCCCGCGTCGAGCAGCGCGAGCCGCTGCACCGTGCCGCCGAAGCTGGCCGCATAGGTAAACGCCACCCACGCGCCCACGTCGTGCGCGGCCAGATGATGACGGCGCACGCCGAGCGCGTCGAGCAAGGCGCGCAAGCTGGCGGCGAGCGATTGCGTGTCGTAGCCGTCGAGCGGCCGGTCCGAGTCGCCCTGGCCCGGCAGATCGGGCACGATCACGCGGTAGCGCGCGGCCAGCAACGGCATGACCTTGCGCCACGCATGGCCGCTTTGTGGGTAACCGGCGAGCAGCACGACCGTCTCGCCCGACGCGTTGCCGCCCGTGACGTAATGCAGCCGCGTGCCGTGCACGGTCTGAAAACGATGATCGAAACCGGCGAGTTGCGTATCGGCAAACGAAGCGGGCGGACAGGCGATGAGCGTCATGAAGAATCCCCTTTAATTGGAAATGATCGTTTCCAAAATGAGCAAAAAATGTCGCGCAAGCTGCGCGAACGCGAAATCAACCGAGAAGACGCATGGCTTCGTCCGCGGCGGCGAGCATGTCGCGCTGCGTGCGTCCCGCCTTGCCGATCAACCGGAAGCCCTGCAGCAAGGCCATCAGGCAGCGCGCCATGGCCGCCGCGTTCACGCCGGCCGCCACCGAGCCGTCTTTCTGGCCTTCGTCGAGTAGCTGGCGCAGCAACGTTTCCGTGCGGCGCATGGCGGCTTCCACGCGCGCGCTCATCTCGTCGTCGAGCGTGGCGAGCGCCGTGGCGCTGGATACCACGAGGCAGCCGCGCCGGCCTTCGCTGCCGTGCGAAAGCTCCGCGTACGAGCGCAAAATCACGTGGATCTTCGCGCGCGCATTGGGTTGCGCGTCGATCAGGCGGCGCAGTTGCACGTGGCGCGCGTTCACGTAATGGTCGAAGGCCGCGAGAAAAATGCCGCGCTTGTCGCCGAACGCCTTGTACAGGCTGCCGGCCGTGAGGCCCGTGGCTTCGCTGAGATCGCCGAGGGACGTCGCGTGATAGCCGCGCTCGCGAAATACGCGCACGGCGCCCTCGACGACCGTACGCATGTCGAATTCGCGCGGGCGACCCGGGCTACGCGCCTGAACGTGGGGAGTGGATTCCGTTGCCATTCGCCGATTATAGGAAATGTTCATTTCCTAATCAATAGCCTGTGCGAAAACCCGGAAATCGACGGAGTCAATCGGGGCTTTCGGCCCGGCTCTTATGCTGTGCCGCGAGCTTTTCCTGATGATTCGGCGGCACCGGATCGTAGTGGCTCAACTGGATGCTGTAATTGCCGTGGCCGCCCGCGAGCGAATTGAGCCGCGACTGATAGTCGTTGAGTTCGGCGAGCGGCACCTTGCCCGCGATCACCATGGCGTGGCCGCCCAGCGTGCGCGTGCCGTGCACCTGGCCGCGCCGCGAGGAGAGGTCGCCGATGATGTCGCCCATGGCCGCTTCGGGCGTCATCACCTCGATGTCGACGATCGGTTCGAGCACGATGGGCTGCGCCTTGAGCACGGCGTCGATGAACGCCTTGCGTCCCGCCGTGACGAACGCGACTTCCTTCGAATCCACGGGATGACTCTTGCCGTCGAACACGGTCACGCGCAGGTCCTGCATGGGAAAACCCGCGAGCGGCCCGTTGCCCATCGCCTGCAGGACGCCTTTTTCGACCGCCGGCATGAACTGCGAGGGTATCGCGCCGCCTTTCACCGCGTCGACGAATTCGAAGCCCGCGCCGCGCGCGAGCGGCTCCACGCGCAACATGACTTCGCCGAACTGCCCGGCGCCGCCCGTTTGCTTTTTGTGGCGGCAATGGCCCTCCGCCTTGCCGCCAATGGTCTCGCGCCACGCGATCGTGGGCGGCCGCGTGACGACCTCGAGCTTGTACTGGTCCGTGAGCCGCTCCAGCATATAGCGCAGATGCAGTTCGCCGAGACCGCGCACCACGGTTTCGTTGGTGCCCGCGGGATGCTCGATATGCAAACACGGGTCTTCGGCCGCGAGTTTTTGCAGCACTTCCCACAAGCGCTGTTCGTTGCCGGGCCGCGCGGGCTCGATGGCGAGACCGTAGATCGGATTCGGAAAATCGGGCGGCGTGAGATGGATGTTGCCGTCTTCGGGTGCGTCGTGCAGCACGTCGTCGAAACCGATCTCGTCGGCCTTCGAGACCGCGCAGATGTCGCCGGGACCCGCGCGCAGAATTTCCGTGTGATCCTTGCCTTGCAGCATCATCAAATGCGCGACCTTGAACGGCTGCCGCGCATTGCCGATATACAACTGACTGTCGCGCGCGACCGTGCCTTGATGCACGCGAAACACGGCCATCTTGCCGATATACGGGTCCATCACGATCTTGAACACATGCGCGAGCACATGCTGCTTCGCATCCGGTCGCGCATGCACGGGCTCGACCTTGCTCTCCGTTTGCCGATAAAACAGCGGGGGATTGCCTTCGGTCACGTTGGGTAGCAGCTTCACGAACACGTCGAGCAACTGCGCGATACCCGCACCCGTGGCCGCCGAGGTGAAGCACACGGGCACGAGATGACCTTCGCGCAACGCGCGCTCGAACGGTTCGTGCAGTTGCTCGGGGCGGATGGCTTCGCCCTGTTCGAGATACAGCTCCATCAGTTCGGGATCGAGTTCGATCACCTGATCGATGAGCGCGTTGTGCGCCGCTTCCACCGAATAAAAATCGGCCTCGCCGGCCGGATTGAAGAAACAGTCGACCACGTCGCGGCCACCGTGCGCGGGTAGATTGATCGGCAAACAGGTCTTGCCGAAGGTCTCCTGGATCTGTTCGAGCAGCGCGGGCAGGTCGACCTTTTCGCCGTCTATGCCGTTGACGATCACGATGCGGCAGAGCTGGCGATCCTGCGCATAAGTCATCATGCGGCTCGTGGTCATCTCGATGCCCGTGCGCGCATTGATGACGATCGCCGCCGTTTCCACCGCCGGCAGCGCGCTAATCGACAGCCCGGCGAAGTCGGGGTAACCGGGCGTATCGAGCAGATAAATGCGCGTGTCCCGATGATGAAAATGGGCGATGGCGGAGCTGAGCGAATGATGATATTTGCGTTCGAGCGGATCGAAGTCGCACAACGCGGTGCCGCGACTCACGCTGCCCGCCGAATGCAGCGCGCCGCCCTCGTGCAGCAGCGCTTCGGCGAGCGAGGTCTTGCCGCAACCGGCATGGCCGACGAGTGCGATCGTGCGGATGGCTTCGGGAGAGTAGTCCATGGCCGCCGTCGTCCAGTAGGGAGATTCGGGGAATTATTGGCGAAAATCGGCCGCTCTGCCAAATGGGCGCCCGCATGCGCGTTTTACGCTGCATTGCAATGTTCAGGAACCCTGATCGTCACTGGCGTTGCTGCAACGCGGGATATTTCGAAGGGACGGATCGATTCGTCAGGCGAACGGCGCGCCGCGCGCGGCACCCGCAAGAAACGGCGATCTTTAAAGTGTGGGCGCTTTCCGTCGAATGCGCGGATGCCTCCGCGAAGGGGGGCGCGCAGCCTGGCGCTTGCCGCGCCTCATTCGTCCACGCGCTGGGCTGCCGCACGTGCAATCTCACGCGGCGTGACACCGAGCGTGCGCTTCATCCACGCCGCCATGTGGCTCGCGTGCGCGAAGCCGCAATCGAGCGCGATGCGGCTCGCGGGAAGGCGCCCTTGCAGCAGCAGCGTCTGCGCGCGCTCGACCCGCTTTTCAACAACATAGCGGTGCACGGGCATCGCGAAGCTCGCGCGAAACAGCGCCTTGAAATGCGGCACGCTGAGGCCTGCCACCTGCGCGAGTTCGGCAAGCGTGAGACTCGCGTCGAGGTGGGCGTCGATATAGTCGATCACCCGCAGCGCGAGATGACGTGGGAGCGCAGGCGGCGATGCTTTGGTATCCGAATTATCTGCGCCTTCGGCGAGACGCACGATCATCGCCACGCAAAGGCTTTCGGCGTAGAGCGTGTCGGAGGCCTGCGGGGCTTCCAGTTCCGCGCGCAACGCCCACGCGAGATGCTGAAAGCGCGGGTCGCGCCACTGGAAGCGCGGCCGGATCTGCGCGCTCGTGCCGCGCCGTTCGAGCGCCGCGAGCGTGGGTTGCGCGAATTCCGCGCTGAACGCGATGCGCAGAATTGTGCAATCGGCGTCGTCGGACCACACGCCGTCGTAGCCGGCGGGAATCACGTCGGCGTCGCCCTGGCTCTGGAGGCGCGACATGCGGCGGCCGTCGCACTGGCAATGCGCGGCGACCGGAGGGCCGACATGCACGCCGACGCGATGCGCATTCATGGCCGGCACGCGATGCGCGCCCGCGCCAATGCCAACGAGTTCCGCGCCGAAGCCCGACCAGCCGAGCGCGTCGCTCGAACGCAGGCGCTCGCTCGCGCCGGCGGCCAGGTTCGCGATGGGTTCCTTCGCGTTCACGGTTCGTACCTCGATCAAAGCGGTTTTGCGCATTATGCATGGATGCGCCGCCGCGCGCGCCGCGTGGCGTTCGTGCGCGCACGCGATCATCCGAATCTGCCTGGCGCCAGCCGTTTCTGCGCGTAAGCCGGGCGCCGCCGCGCTACGCTGGATCGACCTTAAACCAGTCGACAGGAGTCGAGCCATGTATGTGATCTGGGGCGCTGCGGGAACGGTTGGATTGGCCACGGCGAAGGCACTGCGGCACGCGTCGCTGCCGGTGCGCGCGGTGGTGCGCAACGCGGCGCAAGGGGACGCGCTCGCGAAACTCGGGTGCGAAGTGGTGGTGGCGGATCTGCACGACGCGCTCGCGCTGGCGCGCACGCTCGACGGTGCGCAGGCCGTGCAGGCGTTGGTTCCGCTGCCGCGCGGCGAGGCGCGTCCCGCCGACACGATGCGCGCGACCATCGACGGGATCGCGCGCGTGCTGGCCGCGCATCGCGACGTGCCCGTGGTCGCGCTGTCCGACTACGGCGCGGAATTGAGCGAAAACACCGGCATCACGACGCTGTTTCATGCGTTCGAGGCGGCGCTGCGCGAGGTGTCGTCGCAACTCACGCTGCTGCGCTCCGCCGAGCACCTGCACAACTGGCAACGCGTGTTGCCGGTCGCGCTCGCGAGCGGCGTACTGCCGAGCTTCCACGATCCCGTCGACAAATCCTTTCCGGCCATCGCGGCCGCCGACGTGGGCGTGGTGTCGGCGCGCCTGCTGCGCGAAGGCGGCGCGTTGCGCGGCACACGTCTCGTGAGCGTCGAAGGCCCGGCGCGCGTGAGCGCGAGCGACGTGGCCCGCGCCATCGAAAAGGCGAGCGGCCGGGCCGTCAAGGCGCGAGCGTTGCCGCGCGACCAATGGGAAGCCACGCTCGCGCAAGGCGGCTTGAGCCCGCAGCACGCGCGGCTCGTCATCGACCTGTTCGATGTGCACAACGCGGGGCGTATCGACGTGGAGACGCCCGCGAGCGAGCGCGCGTTCGGCACCACCACGCTGGAGCAGGCCATGGCGGCCATGCTCGGTTCAAACCGCGCGTCTTGACGGACGGCGCCCACGCAGTCGATCTGCAAGGGACCCATGCGCTCGTTTAGACTGCGTGGACGTTTTCTCGCGATCTGACCGCATGCTCAAAAATCTCTGGTACGTCGTGGCCGCTTCGGCGGCGTTGCGCGACGATTTGCTGCCCGTGACGCTCATCGGCCATCGCTTCGTGGCGTTTCGCGACGAGGCGGGGCGCGCGCATCTGCTCTCGGACATCTGCGTGCATCGCGGCGCGTCGCTTTCCGCGGGACGGCGCGTGCAGGGCGGCGTGCAATGCCCGTATCACGGCTGGCGCTATGGCGGCGACGGCGTGTGCACGCACATTCCCGCGCAACCGCAGGCGCGCATTCCCGCGCGCGCCCGCGTGGACGGTTATCCCGTGGTCGAGCGGCACGGCTGGATCTGGGCGTTGCTGGGCGACGTGCCCGAGGCGGAGCGCCCGCCGCTACCCGACCTCGCGTGGGCCGACGACCCCAACGTGCGCGTGATACACGGCACGTTCGAGTGGGCGGCGAACTGGGAGCGCATTGTCGAGAACGGGCTGGACTTCGCGCACGCGCCGTTCGTGCACGGCACATCGTTCGGTGCGCCGGACCGGCCCGAGATCGGCGAATTCGACGTGGTGGCGCAAGACGCGTGGAGCGGTTGCGCGACGCTCACGATGCGGCGGCCGCGCCGCAAGGGGTGGCTCAAGCGCACGCCAACGGGCGAGCACGTGGAAGTCGTCACGCAAACCGGTTTTCATTTGAGCGGCCCGTGCGCGACGCTCGAACTCACGCTGGGCAACGGCTGGCGAATCTTCATCGCTTCGGCGCACGTGCCCGTGGATACGCTGCAGACGCGCACCGTGTGGATGATGGGCCGCACCTTCCTGAAGACCCCGCTGCTCGACGCGCGCTTTCGCAAGCGCAACCTGAAGATCTTCGAAGAGGATCACGCGGTGCTGCGGCGCATTCGTCCCGAGTGCGTGCCGGAAGGCTGGCAGAGCGAGGTCTCGGTGAAGTCGGACGCGTTGCAGATCGCGTTCCGGCAGCGCGTGCAGGCGCTGGAGCGGCGCGGCTGGCTTGCCGGGCCGGCGAATCAAGCCAGTGCTGCGGCCCGTTCGAATGCCGATACCGAAGCGCGGCGCAGCGTGAACGTGATCGCCTGTCCCGCGCGGCACGCGGTGAAAACGTGGGCGCTGGAGGCGGCGCTCACGCAGCGGGAATCGCCGGATACGCCTTGACGGCGCTCGCTTCCCTCGAGCTGCGCGCCTGCTTCGCCGAGGGGCGCGGGCTGCGGCGCTCGCGCGCGGCCCGTGCGTTCGCCAACTGACTTCGCGCTTACTTCGCGCTTAATTCGCGCTTACTTCGCGGCGACAGCCGTCTCGCCGCCGAGCAGCTTCTCGATCTTCCACTCGCCGCCGCTGACCTTGAAGATCGTGAACGCGGGGTCGCGCAGATTGCCTTGCGCGTCGAAGGCGATGGTGCCCGTCACGCCCTGGCGGCTGATCGCGTGCACGGCGGCGGTGAGCTTCGCCGGATCGGTCGACTGGGTTTGCTCGACCGCCGCGATGATCGTCGCGGCCGCGTCGTAGGCGAACGGCGCATGCAGTTCGACCGGATGATGGTATTTGGCGCGATAGGCCGCGTCGAATGCCTTGCCGCCCGGCATTTCTTCGAGCGGACGGCCCGGTTCGAGCGCGATCACGCCTTCGGACGCATCGCCCGCGAGCTTGACGAACGTGTGGCTGGTGCCGCCCGCGCCGAGCAGCGTCGCCTTGATGTTCAACTGCTTCATGCGGCGCGCGACCTGCGCTTCCTCGGTATCGAGGCCGCCGAAGAACAGCACGTCCACGCCTTTGGATTTCAGCGTGGTCAGCACGCCGCTGAAGTCGACGGTTTTGTCGTCCACGTATTCGTGATCGACCACGGTGCCGCCGTTCGCCTCCACGCCCTTGACGAATTGCGTGGCGAGGCCGGAGCCGAATGCCGTGCGGTCGTCGATCACGCCGATATGCTTGCCCTTGAGCGTCTTCACCGCGTATTCGCCGGTGATCGCGCCGCTCAGATCGTCGTGGCCCATGATACGGAACGCGGTGTTATAGCCTTGCAGCGTGTACTGATGCCCGGTGGACGCGGGTGCGATCTCCGGAATACCGGCCGCGTTGTAGACGCGCGAAGCGGGCACGCTGCAACCGGTGTTCCAGTGACCGACCACGCCCACCACGTGCTGGTCCACGAGTTGCTGCGCGACCGTCACGGCCACGCGCGGATCGGAGGCGTCGTCCACCGAGGCGAGCGCGAACTTGACGGGTTGGCCGTTCAGCGTGGGATGTTTCGCATTGGCGTCGTCGATGGCGAGACGCGCGCCGTTTTCGAGGTCCTTGCCGATGCGCGCTGAAGGGCCCGTGAGCGGGCCGGCCACGCCGATCAGGATCGTGCGCGGGCCGGTCGCGGGCGTGGCCGCCGAGGCGTTTTGCGCGTGCGCGAAGCCGCCTGCGATCATCGGCAGGATGGCGGAGAACGCGAACGCCAGCGGTTTGAGGAACGATGCAGAGGAATGCGAAGTATGGCGTTTCATGGTCGGGATGGAATCGGAATCGGTCTGGGGAAGGCGAGCGCTACGCGGCTCGCCGTGGGTCGGATGGAGTCGGTTTGGGTCGCTTACGCGGGCTTCATGAAGGGCTGGCGGCGTTGACGTTGGCCACGTTTCGAATCGCGCCGAGCACGGCGGCCGTATCGGCGACCGCGCCGAACACGCCGCTCTTCTTGACGAGCAGGCGCAGCGCGGCCTCGTGCACGTCCTCGGTGCCGGCGGCCGTGGCGTCCGACACCGTGAGCGTGTCGTAGCCACGGTCGAGCGCTTCGCGCACCGTCGTGTGGATACAGCAGTCGGTGGTGAGCCCCGCGAAGATCAGGTCGCGGATGCCTTGCTCGCGCAGGTAGGCGTCGAGATCGGTGGTCGCGAACGCGCCGTACGAAGGTTTGTCGAAAATGCGCTCGCCGGGCAGCGGCGCGACTTCGGGAACGATGTCCCAGCACGCTTCGCCGCGAATCAGATAGCGGCCGTTCGGCCCGCTGTCGCCCACCGCCACGCCCTTGCCGTCCGCGCCGCGCCAGAGCCGGTGCGGCTGCACGTCGGAGAGGTCGGCGGAGAACGTCTCCCGCGTATGGCAGATGGTGATGCCGTGCTCGCGGCACGCCTCCAGCAACTCGCGAATGCGGGGAATGGGCTTGCGCAGCGCCGTCAGGTCGAAGCCGAAACCGGCCATGTAGCCGCCTTCCGCGCAGAAGTCGCCCTGCACGTCGATAACGATCAAGGCCGTGGTGGCGGGCGAGATCGCGCGATTCAGCGGGAACGCGTAGGGGATGGCGGGCACGGCGCCGATCCGGTCCGGGGGCGTGGAAGTCATGGTGATACTCGCAGTGGTGCGTCGTGGGGACGCGGATTCAGTCGATGGCGTTAGCGGGCCGCGCGTTCGATCGGCATTCAATCGGTATTCAAGCGGCGGAAATCACGCCCGCGCTGCGCACGACGGCGTGCAGCAGCACGTTCGCGCCCGCCGCGGCCCATTCCGGCGTGATGGCTTCGGCCTCGTTGTGGCTCAGGCCGCCGACGCACGGGATGAAAATCATGCCCGTGGGCGCGACGCGCGCGAGATAACACGCGTCGTGGCCCGCTCCCGAAACGATGTCCTGATGCGGCAGATCGAGGGCGCGCGCGGCGTCGCGCACGGCGTCGACACACGCCGGCGCGAACGGCACCGGCGCGTAGTCGAAGATCTGCGCGATCTGCGCTTCGAGGTTCCGGGCCGCGGCGATCCGTTGCACGGCCTCGCGCAGGCTGGCGTCCATTGCGTCGAGCACGGCCGACTCGGGGTGACGAAACTCGATCGTGACGAAGCACTCGCCGGGCACCGTGTTGCGGGAATTCGGCCGCGCCTCGATCATGCCCACGGTCGCGCGGCCATGCGGTGCGTGCGCGCGGCCCACGCTATCGATGAAATCGATCACGCGCGCGGCGCCCACCAGCGCGTCGCGGCGCAAGTCCATGGGCGTCGTGCCCGCGTGGGCGTCGGTGCCGCGCAAGGTGAGTTCGTACCAGCGCTGTCCCTGACCCGCCGTGACCACGCCGATGGTCGCGCCCGCGCGCTCCAGAATCGCGCCTTGTTCGATATGCAGCTCGTAAAACGCATGCACCGGAAAGCCGACGGGCTCGGCACCCGCATAGCCGATGGCGTCGAGCGCCTCGCCGATCGTCACGCCCACCTTGTCGGCGCGCGCCAGCGCGTAGTCGAGCGAAAACGCGCCCGCGAACACGCCCGAGGCGATCATTGCCGGGGCGAAACGCGAGCCTTCCTCGTTGGTCCAGATCACGACGTCGATCGGGCGTTCGGTCTCGATGCCCGCGTCGTTCAGCGCGCGCACGACTTCCAGGCCGCCCAGCACGCCGTAGATGCCGTCGTATTTGCCGCCCGTGGGCTGCGAGTCGGCGTGCGAACCGGTGACGACCGGCGCGGCGTTAGCCTGCCGCCCGGGGCGGCGCGCGAACACGTTGCCCATCTGGTCGACGCGTATCGTGCAGCCCGCTTCCTTCGCCCACGCGACGAACAGGTCGCGCGACTCGCGGTCGAGTTCGCTCAGCGCGAGACGGCAGACGCCGCCCTTGGGCGTGGCGCCGATCCGGGCCATGCGTTCGAGCGAGTCCCAGAGGCGCGCGCCATCGACGAAAGGCAGTTGCGCCGCGGCGGGCAAGGCGAGGGCGTCACGCATGGCGTTGCCCCGTGGCAGGGGACGCGCCGTTTTCCGTCAACCGGTAGCGGAAGTCGCAACGCGGGCCGCCCTGCATGATCGTGGTCGTGCGCGTGAGTTCGATGCGCGGGTCGTAGCCTTCGATGAACAACGCGTCGCGCGCGCAACTGAGCAGATGGCCGATCTCGCCGAGACCCATCTCGTGATACATCTCCGCGTAGCGGCAGCGGTGCACGTCGTAGTCGTAGTGCGTCTCGTCTTCGCGCCGGACCGCCACCGTGAGCGCGTCGTCCTTCTCCCACAGCACTTGCAGCGCGACGAACGACGCGATGCTCGTGCCGTTTTCTTCCTGCGCCGCGAACGACTGCCCCGCGCCGATCGCCGCGCCGCGAATGGCTTCGCCGATCACCGCCTGCGCGCGCTCGATACCCAGGTCGCGCTTGAGGATCTCGTAGATCGGTTTGATGATTTCGGCTTCGATACGGCGGCGCGCCAGAATGCCGAGACGGTCGTCATGGCTGGCGGGCTCTTGCTGGATCGGAATGATCCGTTCTTGCGTCATGGGGTGGGCCTGCGTCTGTCTGTATATGTGAAAAATATTAATCTTTTGTCGAGTCAATCCCAAATGAAAAATAAATGTATCTACAGACGTAAAACGATATATGGACGAATATTTCGGTTGATATCCGTTATTTGCCGGGGTAATGGCTGAGATTGAAGCGGCGCGTGTTTCTGTCGTAAAATTCAAAACATGAAAAATATCGAACAATTGCAGGATGATCCGCCGTTACGCGCCGTGCGGGCGTTCGAGGCATTTGCCCGGCTGGGGTCGGTCACGCGCGCGGGTGCGGAACTCGACATCACGCCCTCGGCCATTAGCCATCAATTGCAGTTGCTGGAGAGCTTCGTGCAGACGCCGCTCACGTTGCGGCAGGGACGCACGCTCGTGTTGACCGACGAAGGCCGCGACTATTACCGCTCGATCAGCGCGGCGTTTTCGGTGTTGCGCAGCGCCACGGGCATCGTGCGCAGCCGTATGGCGCCGCGCCAGGTATCGATCAGCCTGATTCCGCTGTTCGGCATGGGCTGGTTCATTCCGCGTCTGAGCGGGTTTCTCGCCGCGAACGAAGACGTCGACGTGAACGTGCTGTACGCGAATCACCGCAACTACCACAGCGACGCGTCGGATCTGTCGATTCGCTTCGGCGCGAGCGACTGGCCCGGCTATACGCGCACGAAGCTGCTTTCGGGCGAGGTGGTGCCGGTGTGCAGCCCGGCGTTTCTGGCGAAGCACGGGCCCATCAAGCGTGCCGCCGACCTCGCGGGATTGCCGCTGGTGCACGACGAGGATCGCGCGACGTGGGGTGCGTGGCTGCATCGCTATGGCGTGACGAACGTGGGTCACGCGGGCCACGTCAACCCCGCGATCGGGCCGCTATTCGAGGACGGGCAGCTGACGCTGTCGGCGGCGCGGGCGGGCATGGGAGTCGCGTTGCTGCGCGAGCCGCTGATCGCGCGCGAGCTGGCTTCGGGGGAACTCGTCAAGCTGCTCGATGCGCCGCTCGACGACGGCCGCGATTACTACCTGTGCACGCGTAGCGGCACGGAATTGCCGGACGGGGCGCGCAGGCTGGCCGAATGGATTCAGGAGGAGATGAAGCGTGGCGAGGCGGGAAGCTGAAGTCGCGGCCAACGCGTAACGTTGAGCGGTGCCATGGACGAGGTGTGCGGCGACGAACGTGGAGCAGCAATGCGTCGCAGCGCGCGGCCAGGCATACCGGTTTCGGCGAAGGGAACGGACGAGAGAAGGCGTTCGCTCGCGCGCCGCCGGGAAGCCAGTGTGCGCGAAGCGTTGCTACATGAAGCAAAGCCTGGCGCCGGTGCGGTTGCACGGGCGCCACTAGCTGGCTCGTGTGGGATGCACGCACAGCGCGCAAGCCTGCAAGGGCGCGCGCAACGCGTGACTTTTCGAAGCAACGCCCGAAGCAACGCCGAAAGCGCGCTGCCGAACGACATTGGGACAACCGCAAGCCAACGTCAGCAAAATTCTAGACGCCGGCTCACATGCGAACGCCGCGCACATCTACCGCGACAAGGCGTCCGATCCAGCAGGGCCGCAGGCGATTCCAGCGGCTGGTACTGCGACGACTTTTTGTTGCTACGCCGTGCTTAGAACGAGCGGCGTTGGGCTTCTGCGAGCAGTTCGCAGTACTCGAGGTGACGGTCGAGCGCTTCGGCGCCAAGGCGGCGGAGGCTGCTCAGGAAACGGGTGGCATGTTCAAGGATCGCTGCGGTCATGATGTTCTCGCTGGTCTAGGGGAATGCACCTAAGGGATAACCCTGATTATAGTGATCGCGAGACGGATTGCAAGTCGCTTGTTGTCTAAATGCACACTCCGTAAGTGATTTTGATGTGGCGCTTATATCCGGGGCGGCATGGCGTCGCGGTGCCGATGGAGAGAGCGGCCGATTGCGTGGCTCGCCGCCACGCCGTTCGTCGCGCTGCGTTTCAGGGAGGAGCGAACCGCCGCACGGGACGCGTGCGGTTCGCCGTCGCGCCTCAGGCCGCTTCGCCCGCGTAATGCGGGTAATCGGTGTAGCCGCGTGCGTCGCCGCCGTAGTAGGTGCTTTGATCGACTTTGGCGAGCGTCCAGCCATGGCGGAAGCGCTCGACGAGGTCGGGGTTCGCGATATACGGCGCGCCGAAAGCGGCGAGATCGATGGTGCCGTTGCCGATCAGCTCGGCGGCCTTCCGGAAGTCGAGGCCGCCCGCGAGAATCAGGGTGCCTCGCCAGGTCTCGCGGAATCGTTCGAGAAAGCCTGCCGGCATGGCGGGCGCGCCACGGCTCGCCTGATCCATGATGTGTACGTAAGCGATACCGCGCGCGCCCAGTTCGCGGGCGAGATGCAGGAAGGTCTCGGCTTCGCCTTCGAAGTCGCCGAGTTCATGCAGACGGCCGAACGGCGAGAGCCGGATGCCCACGCGCTCGCGGCCGATGCGCGCGATGCAGGCGTCCACCACGTCGAGCGCGAAACGCGCGCGATTTTCCACCGTGTTGCCGCCGTAGCTATCGGTTCGATCGTTCACCGCGCCGTTGATGAACTGCTCGACCAGATAGCCGTTCGCGCCGTGGATTTCCACGCCGTCGAAGCCGGCGGCCACGGCGTTCTGCGCCGCATTCGCGAAATCTTCGATCACGCGCGCGATTTCGTCGAGCGTGAGCGCGTGCGGCTGGCTCGCGGTCACGAACGCGGGCTTGCCGTGGTCGTCATAGCCGAACGCGGAGCTTTTCACCGCTTGCGCCGTGGTCGAGCTGACGGGCGCCGCGCCGCCGGGTTGCAGCGACACGTGGCTCATGCGGCCCACGTGCCAGATCTGCGTGAAGATCGTGCCGCCGAGATCGTGGACCGCATTCGTGACGTTGCGCCATGCCGCGACCTGCAGGTCGTTCCAGATGCCCGGGCAATCGACGAAACCATTGCCTTCGGGACTGATCGGCGTGCCTTCCGTGACGATCAGGCCCGCGCTCGCGCGTTGCGCGTAATAGCGCACGGTTTCCTCGTTGGGCGTGTGGCCCGGCGCGCGGGCGCGCGTCATGGGCGCCATCACCACGCGGTTTCTGAGTGGTCGGCCCGACAGATCGTAGGCGTCGAAAAGTGTCGTCATGTTGCTTCCAGTCGAATACAGCGGAATACGGCGAATACGGCAAATACGGCGGATGACCGCGGCGCGTGCGCCCCGAACCCTGAATTGTGGCGGCGCGCGCTACCTTTTCCTAGCCGATGCGAGGGAATATCATTTGTGAATCGAATTCTCAAATTACCAGTGCATGGACAGTCGAAGCGGGGAGATGCGCGTGTTCACGCGGGTGGTTGAAACGGGCAGTTTCTCGGCGGCGGGTAAAGCGCTGGGCCTGACGCCCTCGGCTGTCAGCAAGCTCATCGGCCGGCTCGAAGCTCGGCTGGGCGTATTGCTGTTTCAGCGCTCGACGCGGCATCTCGCCGTGACCACGGAAGGGCGGCAGTTCTACGACAGTTGCGTGCTGATCCTCGACGACATCGACGAAGCCGAGCAGGGTATTGCCGAAGGCACATCCGCGCCGCGCGGCGCGTTGCGCATCAATGTGTCGATCCCGATGGGCACGCACTACATCGTGCCGCTCATGCCGCTCTTCACCGCGCGCTATCCGGGCATTCGGGTCGATCTGTCGTTGACGGATGCGGTGGTGGATCTACAGCGCGAACGCGTGGACGTGGCCGTGCGCACGGGGCCGCTCCCGGACGCCAACTTTCACGCGCGCAAGCTGGGGTCGACGGGGCGCGCGGTGGTGGCCGCGCCAGGCTATCTGGAAGCGCATGGCGTACCGCGGGCGCCCGGGGATCTGGCCGGGCACCGATGCTTCAATTTCAATTTCCGGCGCTCGATGGACGAATGGCCATTCCGCATCGACGGGCGCACGTTTCACTTTCCCGTGCGCGGCGACATCCTGACGAACAACGGCGCGACGATGCGTCAACTCACGCTGGCGGGACTCGGTATCAGCCGTCTCGGGCTGTTTCATATCAAGGACGATCTCGCTGCGGGGCGGCTCGTCGAATTGCTGGCGGCCTACAACCCCGGCGACATCGAAGATATCCACGTGATCTTCAGCAGCCAGCGGCATATGACGGCGCGCGTGCGGGTGTTTATCGACTTTCTCGTTGAGATGCTGGAGCCGTTGCTGCGGTGTTGAGTTGTCGTTTGCAAGGTCATGGGCCGCCTTCCGGGTGGGTGGGGGTGGGTGGGCCTGGATGAGGTTCGGCATGTGACAGCGCGCTGTTCGAGGCCATGCGAACTGCCGCTCGGGCAATCTGTTTTGTTTATTGGAATTTCGCTGAGCGAATCGTTTGGCGAGACATGGTTCGACGGCCGCGAAGCCGGTCTGCCAAGGCGATCGAAGCACGAATCGAATCGATCGATGGGTTGCCGGCCGCCGCGATGCCGCTCGCGGCGTGTTCGAGCAAGGGCGTTGGGTCTGCCTCGCCGCTCAAGGCAATGTGCAGCCGGTCGTTAAAGCGGACTGCGGCAGTGGGCGCGAGCGGGATTCGGGCTCCGCAGTCATCTTGGACGAACGCTACACAGGATTTCCCTTCTCCATGTCAACGGTCTCACCTCGTGCGCGCACGACGCTCACGCTCAACCAGAAGCTCACGTCCACCATCGTCGTGCTGTGGGTCGGCCTGCTGCTGATCGCGGCGATCGGTATCTGGCAAACGCGCGCGGCCATTCTCGCTGAAAGACGGCTGCATCTCACCACGTTGATGGACGAAGCCGTCAGCGCCGTCAACCGTTTTCACGATGAAGCCGCGCGCCAGCAAATCAGCGAGGCCGAGGCCAAACGGCAGGCGATCGCGGTGATCGCGTCGCTGCGTTACGGAAAGGATGGCTATATCACGGTGTGCGATCCTCAGGCCGTGATCGTCGTGAATCCGCTCAAGCCGGAGATCACGGGCAAGAGCATGGCCTCGATGGCGGACACCAACGGCAAGCGCTTCTACGCGGATCTCATCGCGGCTGCGCAAGATTCTCGCGGCGGCTTCGTTTCCTATTACTGGCCCAAACCGGGCGGCAGCGCGCCCATCGAAAAGCTCGCCTACTCGCGGCAAATTCAGGACTGGAACTGGGTGCTGTTCACCGGCGCCTATGTGGACGACATTCGCGGAACGGTGATGGCTTGCGCCGAACGCTGGCTGGCCGGCGTTGCGGTACTTGGCGGCCTGGCGACGCTCGTGATGACGCTGGCCCTGCGGAGCGCGCGCCGCGCGGTGGGCGGAGAGATCGAGAATGCGGTGGCTACCGCGCATTGCGTGGCCGAAGGCAATCTTGGCGTGCGCGTCGCGGTGGCGCCCGGCGACACCGGAAGCCTGATGTACGCACTCGAAACCATGCGTGCCGACCTCGAGACCGCGATGATGGGCGTGCGCTCCAGCGCGGAAAACATCGCACTCGGCTCGGCGGAAATCGCGGCCGGCAACGCCGATCTTTCGCAGCGTACCGAGCAACAAGCCGCAGCGGTGCTCGAGACGGCGTCGAGCATGAATCAGATGACGCAGAACGTGCGCAAAAACGCCGAGAGCGCGAGCGTTGCCGCGAGACTCGCCGATGACGCGGCTGCCATCGCTGCGCGCGGCACCAGCGTCGTGATGCAGGTCGAGCAGACGATGGAAGCGATCTCGCAGAGTTCGAACCAGATCAACGAAATCATTGCCGTGATCGACAGCATTGCGTTTCAGACCAACATTCTCGCGCTCAATGCGGCCGTCGAGGCCGCCCGAGCCGGCGAGCAAGGGCGCGGCTTCGCGGTGGTCGCGTCGGAGGTGCGCAACCTCGCTCAGCGTTCGGCCACGGCGGCGCGCGAAATCAAGCAACTGATCGAGTCTTCGGCGACCACCGTCCAGCGCGGCGCCGAGCAGGTGGCAAGTGCCGGGTCCACGATGAGCGAGATCGATCAGGCCGTGCGTCACGTCAATCACATCCTGCGCGAAATCAGCCACGCTTCGCGGGAACAAAGCGAAGGCATCGATCAGGTCAACACCGCGGTGAGCCAGATCGACAAGGTGACGCAACAGAATGCGGCGCTCGTCGAACAAGCCGCCGCGGCGGCGCAGTCCCTCAACGACCAGGCGGGTGCGTTGCGCGAAGTCATCGGGCGCTTCTCGCTGGCGGCCGCGTGAACCCCGTCAGGCGCGATGCGCCCTCGGCAGATGGTCGATCGCGGCCTGCAGCGAAGCCCTCACGAGCCCGATGAATTCCTGAACCAGCGGCTTGGGCGTGCTCAGCCGGGTGTGCAGGATATAACCGCGCGCATACATGACGGGCTCGAACGGCAGAAACACCACGCTCTCCGGATTGCCGTCCATGGTCGCCAGACCATTCGTCAAGCCGATGCCGAGCCCGCGCGACGCCATGGAGACGATCAGCGCCGCATAGGGCGTTTCGATCGCGGGCACCTGGTCCACGCCCGCCGCGCGCAAGATCCGGTCGATGGGCGCGCGCGGTTCGTCCGCGTACGACGGCAGGATCAGCCGCTCGTTGCGAAGATCGCTGGCCATGATCCTGGTCCGTCCGGCCAGCCGGTGCGTGGTCGGTAGCACGCAAAGCAGCGGCAACCGATACAGGTCTTCGGACGTGAGCGCATAAGCCTCGGGCTCGACCGACCCGATCCCCACATCGTAGTGCCCCGACGAGACCCAACGCTGCATCGTCGCTTCGCTGCGCATTTCGAGCGACACGAAGACTTGCGGATGCCGTTGCACGAACTGCTCGACGATCGCGGGCAGAAAGTTCAGCGCGAACAACGGCGCTGCCACGACCCTCAAGCGGCCGCCCGCCATGGTGCGTATCTCGCGCGCCGACTGTTCGAGCATGTCGAGGCCGACAAAACTGCGCTCCACGTCGCGATAAAAGGCCACGCCGGCTTCCGTGATCTGAATCCGGCCGCCATTGCGCGCAAAGAGTTGCAGGCCCGTTGACGCTTCCAGTTCGGCGATCAGCCGGCTGATGCCGGGTTGCGAGGTGCCGAGTTCCTCGGCCGCCGCCGTCATCGACCCGCGTAACACCACGAGACGAAATGCCTCGATCTGCCTGACGTTCATGACTCGCTCGTTGATTCGACGGCCCAGTTTGCCATATCAAAAATGAATAGAACGCTATTTTGTCGGTATTTGCTCTGCTGAATGGCTGGCCTCACACTGGTTTCGAACGAGGGCGTCCTGCATGAGCGGACCTCGCGGCAAGCTGCCAAGGCGTACTGACGATGCACGACGCGTCGAACCGAAACGGGGAATTCCTATGATCGAGCTGACTTCCATCTCGAAGTGGTACGGGCAGCATCAGGTGCTGAACGACTGCTCGGCTTCCATTGGGCGCGGCGAAGTCGTCGTGATTTGCGGACCCTCGGGCTCCGGCAAATCGACGTTCATCAAGACCATCAACGGACTGGAAGCGGTGCAGCGCGGCCAGATCGTCGTCAACGGAATCGACGTGACGGCGAGGCGTTCGAATCTCGCGGCATTGCGCGCGAAAGTCGGGATGGTGTTCCAGCATTTCGAGCTGTTTCCCCATCTTTCCGTGAGGCGCAATCTGATGCTCGCGCAGATGAACGTGTTGCGCCGGAGCGAAGACGAGGCCGCGGCGAAAGCGGTGTCCCTGCTGCGCCGCGTGGGCTTGAGCGAGCACGCCGACAAATATCCGGGTCAGCTGTCGGGCGGCCAGCAGCAGCGCGTGGCGATCGCGCGGGCGTTGTCGATGGACCCCGTCGCCATGCTGTTCGACGAACCGACCTCGGCACTGGACCCCGAAATGGTCAACGAGGTGCTCGACGTCATGAGTTCGCTCGCGCGGGACGGCATGACGATGGTCTGCGTCACGCACGAGATGGGCTTCGCGAAGCGCGTCGCGAGCCGCGTGATGTTCATGGACAAAGGCGTGATCGTGGAAGACGAGCCCAAGGCGGCGTTCTTCGACCGGCCGCGCTCCGAGCGCGCCCGGGAATTTCTCTCGCGCATTCTGCACTGATTCAGGTAGCACCCAATAAATCACCAGGGAGTGAAGGCATGAAGATTCAAAGCGTGTTGAGAGGCGTCATCGCGTCGGTGGCACTGGTCGGATCGATGTTCTCCGTGGCCCACGCCGCCGATATCGGCACACTCGCGGCCGGGCAGATTCTGGCGGGCGTCGATACCAACAACAAGCCGTATTCGTATATCGAGAACGGCAAGGTCACCGGTTTCGACGTCGAACTGATTCGCGCCATCGCGGCCAAACGCGGCATGACCGCGGAATTTCGCGCCCAGGACTTTTCAGGTCTGCTCCCGAGCGTGGCGAGCAAGCAGATCGACCTGGCCGCGGGCTGCATTTCGATCACGAACGACCGTCTCAAGATCGTCGACTTCTCCGACGGCTACGTGTTCGACTACCTGAGCGTCGCAACGCTGCCGGGCTCGACGTTGACCAGCGACGTGGCGAGCGTGAAGGGTAAGCGCATCGGCGTGATTCAAGGGACCATCGAAGACACTTACTGGGAGAAGTACCTGCCGGGCGCGCAAATCGTGCGCTTCCCGAATCTGACTGCGGGCTTCCTCGCCTTCCGCAACAAGTACATTGACGGTTACTTCGTCGACAAGAGTCTCGTCGACGGCCTCGAAGCGAAGTATCCGCAACTGAAGATCACCACGAAGATCGACATCTCGGCGCTGGATCAGCCGGCCGGCTTCGCGATCCGCAAGGGCAACAAGACGCTCGAAGACGCGCTCAACGCCACGCTGAAGGAACTGATCGCGGACGGCACGTGGATGAAGCTCTACATGCAGTTCCATCCCGGCTACAAGGAACCGTCGCCGCTGCCCCCGTATCACCTGAAGACGGGAAGCTGAGCGCGGCTCGCCCGATCTTCATGACGGTGTCGCCGTCATCCCGCTTTACGGAGAATGGACATGGAAGCCTTCGTACAAAACTTCTTCAACGTGTCGTTGCTGGTCGACTCGATTCCGTCGCTGCTCGAAACCGGCTTGATCAACACGCTCGTGCTTTCGCTGTTCTCCACGGTGATCGGCATTGCCGCGGGCATGGTCCTCGCGCTGTTGATGGTGTCGAACGTCCGCTGGCTCACGGTCCCCGCGCGCGTTTATATCGACGTGCTGCGCGGCCTGCCCGCGGCGCTCGTCATCTTGCTGGTCGGGCAGGGCCTGGCGCCGGTCGGCCTCGAGATTTTCGGGCCTAACCCGTATCCGCTCGCGATCGTCGCGCTGGCGCTCATCTCGTCGGCTTATATCGCCGAGATCTTTCGTTCGGGCATTCAGAGTATCGGCCGCGGGCAAATGTTCGCCTGCCAGGCGCTGGGCATGACGTACTGGAGCAGCATGCGTTACGTGGTCGTGCCGCAAGGCCTGAGACGCGTGTTGCCCGCGCTGGCGAATCAGTTCATCGCCATCGTGAAGGACTCCAGTCTGGTGTATTTCCTCGGCTTGCTGACGTCGCAACGCGACCTCTTCACGATCGGGCAGAACGCGTCGGTCAATATGGCGAACCTTTCGCCGCTCGTGGCCGCCGGGCTCGTCTACCTGATGATCACCGTGCCGCTGACGCACCTGATCAATCACATCGACCGCTGGACCAACCGCTTTTCGAATCCGGGCGTCCAGAACAAAAAGGCAGACGACAAGACGCTGGCGGCCGGTAGCACCGCGGCGGTGGCGTTATCCGGCGCGCCATCGTTGACCGACGAATCCGGCAAACACTAAAGAACGTGTATTGAACTATGGGACCTCAAGTCGATTTGGTGGCTCAGGATATCGAGCTGCCTGAAAGTGTGGATGTCGTGGTGGTGGGCGGTGGCATTATCGGCGTATCCAGCGCGCTCTATCTCAGCCAGAAGGGGTTGCGTGTCGCGCTTTGCGAAAAAGGCACGATCGCGGGCGAGCAGTCCAGCCGCAACTGGGGTTGGGTGCGGGTGACGCGGCGCGACGCGCGCGAGTTGCTGCTGAGTATGGAAAGCCTGCGTTTGTGGCGCACGCTGGATCGCGATCTGGGTATCGAGACGGGCTTTAGCGAATGCGGCATTCTCGCCGTATCGAACAAGGACGACGTGCTGGCGAGACACCAGCGCTGGCTCACGCGGGCGCGCGACATGGCCGGCGACGCGCTCGACACGCGCGAAGTCTCCTCAGCGGAAATCGCACGCCTCATGCCGGGCGCTTCGGTGTCGTTCAAGGGCGGCATCTATACGCCGAGCGACGGCCGCGCCGAGCCGCAAAAGGCGGCGCCCGCCATCGCCAACGCCTTGCGCAAGCGTGGCGTGAAGATCCTGACGCCGTGCGCCGTGCGAGGCGTGGAGACGAGCGGCGGACGCGTCAGCGCCGTCGTCACCGAGCACGGCACGATCCGGTGTGATGCCGTGGTGGTCGCGGGCGGCGCGTGGTCGCGTTATTTCTGCGGCAATCTGGGCGTTTCGCTGCCTCAGCTGCTCACGCGCGCTTCGGTGCTGCGGACCCGGCCGGTGCCGGGCGGCCCCGAGTGCAGCGTGACCACGGGCGATTTCGCTTACCGCAAGCGCATGGACGGCGGCTATACGATCGCGCCGGGCATGCGTACGCACGCGGACATCACGCCGGACGCGTTCCGGCTCTTCTTCAAGTACATCGAGGCGCTGAAGAGCCAGCTGGGCGTGATGCAGCTGCGCTTCGGCCAGCGCTTCTTCGAGGAATGGCAGCGTCCGCGCAAGTGGGCGCTGGACCGGCCCACCGTGTTCGAGACGGTGCGCACGCTCGATCCCGACCCGGTGATGAATTACGTCGACAACGGCCTGATCCAGTTCATGAAGGCTTACCCGCAACTGGGAACGATCGAAGTCGCGCAACGCTGGGCCGGCTACATGGACGTCACCCCCGACGCCATTCCCGTCATTTCCGGCGTGGCCGCGTTGCCGGGCCTGTTCATCGGCACGGGTTTCTCCGGGCACGGTTTCGGGATCGGTCCCGCCGCGGGCAAATTGATCGCCGACCTCGTCACCAACGACACGCCGCTGGTGGACCCGCACCTGTTCCGCCTCGACCGTTTCTCGGACGGCACGCCGATCACGGTCGACGAAGGCTTTTAAGCGCGCTTTTTTCCGAGCACGATTTTTTCGAATCCGGCCGCGACCGGAGGCAGGATCGCGGCCTTCTTCATGGTTTGCCGATTATCAGGAGTGGTGCATGACCCAAACGTATTTCCATATCGACGAAGACGTGGACTTTTCGCCTTCCCGACCGGCCGATGGCCGTAGCGAAGGTTCGTATGCGCGCCGCGTCTGGACCGACACCGGCACGGAACACCCGGCCGCCGTGGCCGTGTGGCGCGCCACGCCGGGCACGTACAGCTATCCGGCGCGCGCGCTGGACGAAACCTTCGTCGTGCTGAGCGGCACGGCGCTGTGTCAGGTTGGCGCCGGCGAGCACAAGGAAATCGGTCCGGGCAGCATCGTCAATATCGCCAAAGGCGAGACGATCACGCTGCAGGTTCATACGGAACTGCGCAAAGTAGCCACGGTCATCCCGAAGCCTTGACGTTGCGGCACGCCTTCGAGCGTTGCGCCGCGCGCGATTCCGGTCGCGCGGCACCGTAACGGCCACGGTGCCGCGCTCGATCGAACCGGCGGCTTATGCCAGCGCGCGCCGGTAGATGGCGACCGCGTCGCGTTCCTCGAGCGGGCAGGGATTGTTCATCAGCAAACGCTGCTGCAGCATGGCGTCGGCGGCGAGGCGCGGCACGTCTTCGTCGCTCACGCCCACGGCGCGCAGGCTGGTCTGCAATCCCGCGTCGCGCGCCAGTTGCTCCAGATACGCGATGAACGCCTCGGCGCGGGCTTCGATCGAGCCTTGCGCACTCAGTCCCACGACGCTGCCCAACTCCGCGTAGTCGCGCGCCGCCACGCGCGCATTGAAGCGCAGCACGTGCGGCAGCACCAACGCGTTCGACAGGCCGTGCGGCACATGGAAGATCCCGCCGAGCGGATACGCGAGCGCATGCACGCCGCCAACCGGCGCATTGGCGAACGCCTGCCCCGCGAGCATCGCGCCGAGCAGCATGGCCGAGCGCGCGTCGAGATCCGCGCCGTTGCGGCACGCGGGCAGCAGGTTCGCGCACAGCAGTTGCAGCGCCTTGCACGCGAGATGATCGGAGAGCGGATTCTTCAGGCGCTTGCTGGTGTACGCCTCGATCGCATGCACCATGGCGTCGATGCCGGTGGCCGCCGTCGCGGCGGGCGGCAGCCCGACCGTCAGCTCGGGGTCGAGCAGCGCGGCGTCGGCGTACAGCTGCGGCGCCACCACGCCGCTCTTGGTGGTCTTGCCCGTGGTGACGATGGCGATGGGCGTGACCTCGGAGCCCGTGCCCGCCGTGGTCGGGATTTGCACGAGCGGCAGGCGCGCGCCGCGCACCTTGTTCACGCCGTACATCTCGGCGAGCGGCTGGTCGCTGCCGCAGAGCACGGCCACGAGCTTCGCCACGTCCATCGACGAGCCGCCACCGAGGCCGATCACGAGTTCCGCGCCGAAGCCGCGCGCGCGCTGCGCGGCCGCGAGCACGACCTCGTCGGGCGGGTCCGCGATCACGTCGTCGATCACGAGCACTTCCCAGCCCGCCGTCGCGAGGCTCGCGAGCGCCGGTTCGAGCGCGCCGCTGCGATGCAGAAAAGAATCGGTCACGACGCACGCGCGCGCACCGGCATGACGTTCGCGCAACACGGCGCCAAGGCGGCGCGCGAGGCCCGCTTCGAGCGCGATATGCGGAACGGTCTGAAAGGAAAAGGCTTGCATGATGAGGTTCAGGAGAGTTCGTTGATGATGGCCTGCGCCGTGTCTTCGAGCGACGCGCGCGACGCCATGGCGCGCGCCTGGATCGTGCGGTGCGCCTCGTTTTCCGTCATGCCTTCGCGGGCGATCAGCAGGGTTTTGGCCATCGTGACCTTGCTGATGGCCGCGTAGCGTCCCTGCAACTTGCGGATCTGCGCGAGCGTGGCGGCGTGCTGCTTCCACGCCGTGCGCGCGAGCAGTAGCTGCGTGAGCAGGCCGAACGGCCGGATGGGCCGCTCGATCACGCCCGCGCAGCCGCTTTCGAACACGAGCTGCAACGTGGCCGGATTCTCGTATTCGACGATGCCGATCACGGGCGGGCTCAGTTCCGAAAAACTCTGCGCGAGCGTTTGCACCGCCTCGCGCTGGCCCTCTTCGATCGTCAGCAACACCACGTCGGTGTCGGTGGTGATGCGCTCGGGAATGGGCCATTGCTGCTCGGGCGTGCAGCCGATACGCCGCAGATGCGACACCAGCAACTGCGCTTCGGCGTCGCGCGGATGCAGCACGAGCACGCGCAGGCCGTTGAGTTCGCGCAGCGTCGGTTTCGCGCTCGCGGCGGCAGGACGGGAGGAGGGGGCGCTCACGTTGTCGAGTGATCGTCGAAGTCGAGCGCGTGATCCACGAGATACGGCACGGGGCGCACGGGCGCAGGCGCGGAGTAGAGGATGTCGAAGCGGCGCTGCGCGTCGATACGCGCGATGCGCGGCCACAACCACGTGTGCTGCGTTTCGCCGTCGATCGTCACGCGTCCTTGCGGCGCTTCGAAGCTCGCGCCGTTGAGCGCGGGCATCAGTTCGGCAGCGGCGAGCGAGCCCGCGCGCCGCGCCGCGTCGGCGACCAGGTGCACCTGGAAGTAGGCCGCTTCGGCACCCGCCGTGATCGGCGCGTCCTGGCCGTAGCGCGCGCGGTATGCCTGTACGAAACGGCGGCTCGCCGCCGATTCGAGCGAATCGAACCAGGGCGCCGCCGTGATGTGGCCTTCGGCGGCTTCGGCGCTCAGGGCGGCCACGTCGGTTTCGTTGGTCGCGAGACTCACGATCGGCATGCGCGCGGGGTCGAGGCCCAGTTCGCGATAGGCGCGATACAGCTTGACGATGTCGCGGCCCACGACCGTCGAGTAGATCGCGTCGGGCCGCTCGTCGCGCGCGCGTTTCAACACCTCGGCGAAATCGGCTTGCGGCGCGTCGAGCGGCAGATAGGTCTCGCCCACCACGGTGCCGCCCGCATGCTCGTACAGCTCGCGCATGATGCGGTTCGATTCGCGCGGATACACATACTGGCCGCCGACGAACAGCACACGGTCGCCGTAATGGCGCATGACGTGACTCGCGAGCACCACCGAATTCTGGTTCGGCACCGAGCCCGTGTAGAAACAGTACGGCGAGAACTCGAAGCCCTCGTAGAGCGTGGCGTAGAACAGCAGCACGCGGCGGCTCTCGATCACGGGCAGCACCGCCTTGCGCGTGCTCGACATATGTGTGCCGAAGATCACGGGCACGTTCTGCGTGTCGCACAGCCATTCGGCGGCGCTGCGGTACGCCTCGGGCGTCGCCCCGACCTCCGGCGCGACGGGCACGAGCGGCACGCCGCCAATACCGCCTTGCGCGTTGATTTCGTCGATGGCGAGCCGCGTGGCGTTGTCCTGCGTGATCTCGGTGGCGGCGGTCAGGCTCGTGCGCGAGAACAGCAGGCCGACGCGATGGCCCGCTTCCCGCGTGTTGCCTGGCGTGGCAGGTATCGGCGCGCTCACAGCGTGGTCCATTCGAAGGCCCGCTCGAACGCGTGAGCGAGGCGATACAGCGTGGCTTCGTCGCCGCGCCGGCCCACCAGCATCATGCCGACGGGCAAGCCGTCGCGGCTCGCGCACGGCACCGAGATCGCCGGGTGGCCGGTCACGTCGAATGGCGCCGTGTTGGCATTCATCTCGAGCGCGCGCGTGACCCACAGGCGCGCGTCGGCGTTCGCGGGCGGCAGGGGCGGCGCTTTCATGGGCACGGTGGGCATGAGCAGGGCGTCCGCATGTTCGAGGGCGGCGTCGTAGGCGGCGCCGAGCTTGCGCGCGAGATTCTGCGCCTTGGCATAGTACTGCCCGCCGTAGCGCGCGTAAAAGTACTCGCCCGCGATCAGGCAGCTTTTCACGTCGGGCGGGAAGTCGTCGGCGTGCGCCTGCCAGTCGCGCTGCGCGCGCATCAGGCTCGTGACGTACAAGCCCTTCCAGTTGGTGCCGTAGTTGTAGCCCTTCATCTGCTGCGTGGTGCCTTCCACGGCAATGGGCGTCCAGATCGCGTGGCCGTGGCGGTGCATCGGCACCGCGAGGTCGTCCACGCGCACGTCGAGTTCCGCGAAGCGGCGCGCGGCGGCCCGCACGGCGTCGTCGACATCGGCTTGCGAGTTGTGCCAGCCGAAACCTTCGGGCACCACGCCGATGCGCAGCCCGCGCAGCGGCTGTTCGAGCGCCGCGGCATAGCGCGGCGCGCGGGCATTGTTGACGGAACCCGCGGCGACCGGTAGCGCGTGCTGGCGCGGATCGAGGCCGTCGGGACCGGCGAGCGCGTCGAGCAGCAGCGCGTTGTCGGCCACGTTGGCGCTCATGATGCCCGCGTGGTCGAGCGTCATTTCGATCGGCATGATGCCGGTGTAGGGAATCAATCCCCACGTGGGTTTCATGCCGACGATGCCCGAGTACGCGGCCGGAATGCGCACCGAGCCGCCCTGGTCGGTGCCGATCGCCAGCTCGGCTTCGCCGGCCGCGACCAGCGCCGCCGCGCCCGAGGACGAACCGCCCGCCGAGTGCGCGAGGTTGCGCGGGTTGCGCACCGGGCCGGCCGCGCCGGTGTGGCTGCTGCCCGAGACGCAGAAGAATTCGCAATGCGCCTTGCCGACGATGCGTGCGCCCGCGTCGAGCATGCGCGCGACCACGGTGGCGTCGGTGTCGGGCGTATAGCCGCGCAGCGACGACGCGCCGTTCATCATCGGCACGCCCGCGAGGCAGACGTTGTCCTTGAGCACGACGCGCTTGCCCGCGAGCGGGCCGTCCGGCTTGCCGTCGATCTCGGTGCGCACATACCACGCGTTGAGCGGATTGTCGGCGGCTTCGACGCGCACGCCGGGCGTGCGCGCGTAGCTCGCCACGGGCGGCGCGTCGATCAGCGCGTCCACCACGTCGTAGTCGGCGAAAGTCGCCTGCAGGATCTCGTCGTAGGCGCGCAATTCCTGCTCGCCGAGGTGCATGCCCAGATTGCGGGCGGCCTGTTCGAGCGCGCCGGGCGAGGGGCGAGGAAGAGACATCGATGGCTCCGTTTCAGGTTTGGAGACCGCAATAGCGTTGTGCGATCTCCTGGGAAGTCAGGGAAGCGGACGGAAAGTCCGCGATCAGTTCGCCTTTTTCGAGCACGAGAATGCGATCGGACAACTCGCGCAGAAAGTCGATGTCCTGCTCCACGAGCAGGATGGCGATGCCGTGGCTCTGGCGCAAGGTCTTGAGCGTTTCGACGATCTCGTCGCAGATCGAGGGCTGGATGCCTTCGGTCGGCTCGTCGAGCAGCATCACGCTGGGCTTGCCGCACAGGCAGCGCGCGAGCGCCAGCAGTTGTTGCTCGCCGCCCGACAGACTGCCGCCTGCGCGGTCGAGCAGGCGTTGCAGGCGCGGAAACACGGCGAGCACGGAATCGATCGTCGTGCGCGCGTCGCCGAGCGCCTTCACGCAGCCCATGCGCAGATTCTCGGCCACCGTGAGCGCGGGAAAGATCTGCCGGCCTTGCGGCACGAAGCCGATGCCGTGACGCGCGCGCGCATGCGGCGCGAGACGCGTGAGATCCTGGCCGCCGAAGCGCAGGCTGCCCGCCGTTGCGGCGACCTCGCCCATCAGCGTGCGCAGCAGCGTGGTCTTGCCCATGCCGTTGCGGCCGAACACGCCGGTGAATTCGCCCGCGGCCATGTTGAAGCGCACGCCGTTGAGCACCGGCACGCGTCCATAACTGGCGCGAATATCGAGCACCTCAAGCATGCGTGTCTCCCTGTTTGCCGAGATAGGCGGCGCGCACGGCTTCGTGCGCCATGATCTCGTCGAAGCTGCCTTCCGCGAGAATCTCGCCTTGATTGAATACGGTGATGCGCTGCGCGATCAGGCGGATGAACGCCATGTCGTGCTCGACCACGACCACGGTGCTGTGCCGGTTGATCGCCGCGATCAGTTCGGCGGTGCGCCGCACTTCGCGATAGGTCATGCCGGCGGCCGGCTCGTCGAGCAGCACGAGTTCGGGGCGCGAGGCGAGGATCATGCCGAGTTCGACCCACTGGCGCTGACCATGCGCGAGCGTGTTGACCGCGCGCCCGGCGATGGCGCCGAGTTCGATTTCGGCGAGCGTGTCGCGCGTCACGGCGTCGATGGCATCCTTCGTGCGCAGGCCGGAGCGCTGCGCCGCCGCGAGCGACAGATTCTCGATCACGCTCAGGCCTTCGAACACGCTCGGCACCTGCGTCTTGATGCCGATACCGAGCCGCGCGACCTGCCACGCGTCGAGCCCGTCGAGCGAGTGGCCCTTGAACGCGACCGAGCCGCGCGTGGGGCGAATCTGGCCCGAGAGCATCTTGAAGAACGTGCTCTTGCCCGCGCCGTTCGGACCGATCAGGCAACGCACCTCGCCGCGCGCGAGCGCGAAGTCGACGCGGCCCACGGCATGCACGCCGCCGAAGCTCACGCCCAGTCCCTGGGTTTGCAGGAGGATGTCGCTCATACGGAGTCTCCCGAGGAATGAGAGGCCACGCCGAGATCGCCGGGCGCGCTGCCGCCGCGCGCGCGATGGCGCAGGCGCTCGAAGCCGTCGGCGAGCGTGGGCACGAGACCGCGCGGAATCACCAGCACGAACAGCGCGAGAATCACGCCGAGCACGAGGCCGGTATCGACCGTTTGCTGCTGGCCGAGCGAGGTCACCATCCACTGAATGCCCACGCACGCGAGGATCGGTCCGATCAGCGTGCCGCGCCCGCCCACCAGTACCCAGATGATGATCTGCGCCGATTGCGAGAGCCCGAACACGCCGGGACTCACGAACGCGCCCCAGTTCGCGTAGAGCATGCCCGCGAGACCGGCGAGCGCGCCGCCGATCGTGAAGGTCGCGAGCTTGTAGCGATTGGCGTCGTAGCCGAGCAGACGCGCGCGCTGTTCGTTCTCGCGCACGGCGGCGACCACGCGGCCAAAGCGCGATCGCTGCACCATACGCAGTCCGAAATAAGCGCCGATCAGCAGCAGCGCGGCGAGCGTGAACATCGCTTCGGGCGAGAGCGGATCGCTGGCGCCGGGCAGCGTGAGCGGCGGTATCGACGGAATGCCGTTGAAGCCGCCGAGCAATGCCGCGCCAATGCGGTACGCGTCGCCCGAGGTCGAGTTCATCACGTTGAAGAGGATCAACGTGACGGCCAGCGTGATGACGCCGAGATACACGTCGCTGATCTTGCCGTAGAACATGAAGTAGCCGAGCAGCGCCGCGAACGCGGCCGGCACCACCACGGCCAGCGTGACCGCCGCGAGGCCGGGGCCGAAGTTGAAGGCCGCCACGGCGTACGCATACGCGCCGAGCCCGAAGAACGCCGACTGCCCGAAGCACAGAATGCCGCCGTGGCCCCACACGAAGGCGAGGCTCAGCGCGAGCAGCGCCATGACGAGATAGACCGTCATGGAGAGCAGGCTGAACATGTCGACGGCGGTGGGCAGGGCGAGCGCGGCCGCGACGGCCGCCACGCCGAGCGCGGCCTGAACGAGAGTGGAAGTGCGCATCAGATTGCCCGCTTGAAGAACCGGCCGGTGATGCCTTGCGGCAGGAGGCGGATCAGCACGACGGCGGCGAGCAGCAGCGCGACCTGACCGTACACGGGTGTCGCCACGAAAGTCACGCCCTGGCTGATCGCGCCGAAGAAGCCCGAGGCCGCGAGCGTGCCCGCGATCACGGCCGTGCCGCCGCTAATGACCGTGATGAACGCCTTGGCGATATACGCCGCGCCGATCGTCGGGATCACGCCGGAGAGCGGTGCGAGCGCGGCGCCCGCGAGACCGGAGAGCGCCGCGCCGAGCCCGAACGTGAGCTTGTAGACGGTGTCCGGGTTCATGCCGAGCGCGTCGGCCATGGCCGCGTTCTGCATGCACGCGCGGGCGCGCAGACCGAAGTCGGTGAAGCGCAGCAGCGCCCACAGCGCGAGCATCACGCCAGCGGCCAGCGCGATCAGGAACACGGCGTAGCCGCTCGCCTGGCGCGAGCCGATCGCGATGCTGCCGAGCGGCGTGGAGATGCCGACGGTCGTGTTGCCGAACACCATCGTCGCCACGCCGATGATCGCGAGACTCAGGCCCCACGTGGCGAGCATCGTGTCGATCATGCGGCCGTACAGATGACGCACGAGCAGATGCTCGACGATCACGCCGAACACGCCCACCGCGAGCGGCGCGAGCACGAGCATGGCGATCCAGATCGGCACGCCGAACCGGTGGGTCGCGAGGATCGTGACGTAGCCGCCCAGCATCATGAATTCGCCGTGCGCGAGGTTGATGATCTTCATCATGCCGAACACGACCGCGAGACCGACGCTCAGGAGCGCCAGCATCGCGATCGCGCTCAGGATGTCGATCGCGTAGATGAGAAAGAGGTCCATGGCGTCGTTCAGAATTTGATCGCGTACTGGCGGTTGTCGGCCGGGTTCTTGATCAGATTGCACACGGCGGCCGTGTCGGCCGGCTTTTGCTGCGGGAAGCTCTGCACGAGTTCGAGCTTGTGGTTGTTCACGCGCGCGATATGCACGTCGAGAATGCAGTGATGCGTGGCCGGGTCGAGCGTGACCTTGCCGCTCGGCGCGTCGATCGCAATGCCGGTCTCGAGTGCTTCGATCACCTTCATGCGGTCCACCGAATTCGCTTTGCGCACGCCGGCCGCCCACAGCATGAAGCCCTGGTAGGCGCCCATTGCGAGTTCGGTGATGTACGGGTAGTTCTGGCCGTAGCGCGCATGGAAGCGCTTCACGAAATCGGCGTTCACGGCGCCGGGCAGCTCTTGCAGATAGTTCTGGCACACCATGAAGCCGTTGCATTCTTCCGGCGAGAGCACGATGTGCTCGTTGCCGCCCGCGAACGTGGTGGAGGCGAGCGGAATCTTCGTCGTCATGCCGGTGGCTTTCCACTGGCGATAAAACGACATGTGCGCGCCGCCCACGAGCGCGGACCAGATGAAGTCCGGCGAGGCAGCCTGGATCTTCGAAATGGTCGCGCCGAAGTCGGTCACGTCGAGCGGGAAGAATTCCGTCGCGACAACCTTGCCGCTCGACTCCGCCACGTACTTCTTGACCCACTCGGAAACGATCTGGCCGTAGTTATAGTCGGCGGCAACGATATAGACTTTCTTGCCCCAGTTGCGCACGGCCCACGGCACGAGTTTCGCGACCGTTTGCGCGGGCGTCACACCCGTGCCGAAGTAATTGCGGTCGCACACGCCGCCTTCGTACTGGTTGTCGTAGAAGTAGAGCGTGCGGTAGCGGTCGAGCACCGGGCGCACGATTTCGCGCGATGCGGAGGTAATGCCTGCGTGGACCACGGCGGCACGGTCGCGCAACGCGGCCTGCTGCGCGAATTGCGCGTAAAGCTGCATGTTCGACTGGGCGTCGTAGCTGATGAAGTTCAGCTGCTGGCCGAGCAGGCCGCCTTGCGCGTTGATTTCCTCGGCGGCAAAGCGCAAGGCGTCCATCACGGGCTTGCCGTAGATGTCGAGGCCGCCCGAGAGATCGTAGATCGCGGCCACGTTGATCTTGCCCTGCGCGAACGCGCGCGTGGCGTTCAGACCGAGCAGTGTCGCCCCGGCGACCGATGCGGCGGAAGTTGAGAGGAAACGACGGCGGTTCATGCTCATATGCGAAAACCCTCCTGACGCGAATGCCACGCGCGACCAGGCCGCCGTGCGCAACGCGCCGACGAGCGAAGTCCCGCACGATGCAATCGCGCAGCTGTGAGTGAAAGTGGATGTGCCGGGAAATCCGGCTGAGTGCCGACGCCGTTGTCGACCGATGGGGAACTACCGGGAGCGCCTCGCCTGGATCACGTCATTGGAATCCGGGCGCGGGACTTCTTCGGGAAAGAAGTGGGGCGATCTTAGAAGAGCCAAAATAGATTACCCACTCGGGATAACCCTTATTTTGCTGTGATGGGGGTAGGCGTTTGCTGTCGCGCGCAGGCGGCGGAACAACGGGGCGCGCGGCGGCGCCTTCCATGCCGCCGCCTTGCGCGCACCCGGCTCAGGGCATCTCCCGTGCCAGCGCCACCCACTTCTCCTTCACGGGCGCCTTGAGGATCGTCGGATGCTCCAGACCGAAACTGGAGCGCCGCAGAAACACCATCAATCCTTGCCAGTGCGAATAGATGAACGCACCGCGCACCCAGGTTTCCTCGACCGTCAGTTTCGGGTTGATCTGCCCGACCAGATCGCTGAAGAGCGAGTGATACGTCTCGCTCACTCTCTGCATGATCTCGCGCATCCATTCGTGCCGCTCCGCCAGTGACCAGCACTCGAAGGCGAATGGGCTGATGATCGAGTCGCGCGCCGTGAAGGTGTCGAAGGTATGGTCGACAAACGCTTCGAGCCGCCCGGTTGGCGAGAGCTTCGACTGTTGCACGATCTCGTGCGAGATCGTCATGTAGCGCCGCGAACTCTCTTCGATCGCGGCCTTGAGCAATGCTTCGCGGCTGTCGAAGTAGTGCTGCAAGGTGCCGAGCTGAATGCCGGCCTCGGACGCGATTCGTCTTTGCGTGAAACCGCTGTCGCCGCTCGCGGCGAAGATCTGGATCGCCGCGTCGAGAATGGCGGGCACGCGCGTCGTGCGGTTGCCGCGACGCCTGGCCGACTGCCCCCGTGGTCCAGTACGTGCCTGACCGTCGATGCCCGATGTTGGGGTGCTCATAGCGCTCCGGGATCAAAAAATTAACAAGTCACGCGAACAATTATAAACCAAGGTGCGATCCCGGTTGAATCCCGAATTTCGGCGCCGGATCTTGGGGTAACCGCGAACAGGCCGAGCGTTTTCCCTGATTATCGCCTCGTTGATTTTGAGTCAGTTGACCTGTTAATATTGGTCGTGTGACTTGTTTTTGGCGATGAACTGGAGAGAGACACCATGTCAGTTGAGAACCCCTGGGACCGCGAAGTCGATGTTCTCGTCCTGGGCGCAGGAGCGGGCGGCATGGCGGCCGCGCTCGTCGCTTCGCTCGAAGGTCTCGAGCCTTTGGTGGTGGAAAAGACCGGCCTCGTGGGCGGCACCGCATCCACCTCGGCCGGGTCGATCTGGATTCCCGGCAACCAGCAAAGCCGTGAAGCCGGCTTCGCGGACGATCCTGAGGATGCCGAACGATACATGCGCGCGCTGGCCGGCAAGAACGAGCGCGACCCGATCCGCGACGCCTATCTCGCCACGGGGCCGCGCGTGGTGGACTATCTGCGTGAGCGCTCCGACGTGCGTTTCGTCCCTTGCGGCAAGCATCCCGACTATCGCGACATGCCGGGTTCGGCCGTCTATGGCCGGGCGCTGGTTCCCGAGATGTTCGACGGCCGCCTGCTGGGCGCCGCATTCGAAAAAGTGCGGCCGCCCATTCGTGAGTTTCTCGTGCTTGGCGGCATGATGGTCGGCAAGGCCGATCTGCCGCCGCTGCTGGGCCGCTTCCGCTCGGTCCGGAATTTCGTCTATGCGGGGCGGCTGGTGTTGCGCTATTGGCTCGACCGCTTGCGCTTCAGTCGCGGCACGCGCCTCGTTATGGGCAATGCGCTCGTGGCACGGTTGTTCCACAGCCTGCGCCAACGTGGTGTCGCGTTTCAGTTCGATGCGCACGCAACGAGTCTGATCAGGGAAGGCGACCGCGTGATCGGCGCCGTGGTGAAAACCGCCGGCACGAGCGAGCGGATTCGCGCACGAAAGGGCGTGGTCATCGCCACGGGCGGTTTCGGTCATAGCGCCGCCTTGCGAAGCGAACTCATGCCGACCAACCCCGCGGACTACTCGCTCGCCTGCGCCGCCAATACAGGCGACGGCATCGAACTCGGGCGCCAGTCGGGTGCGGCAATCGCCGTGAAGGAGCATGGCCGCGGCGGGTTCTGGACGCCCATGTCGGTTGTCAAGCGCGCCGACGGGAGTACGGGCCTGTTCCCGCATCTGCTACTCGACCGCGCCAAGCCCGGCCTGATCGCCATCAACGGCAAAGGGCAGCGCTTCGTGAACGAAGCGTGCTCGTATCACGATTTCGTCGACGCCATGCTGTCCGAGAACGGCCCCGCGCGCGGCACGCCCGCGTGGCTCGTCTGCGAAACGGCATTCGTCGAGAAGTACGGTCTGGGCGCGATCTATCCCGGCACGCGCAACCTGAAGCCGTTCGAGCGCAGCGGCTATCTGCACGTTGCGAATTCCATCGAAGAACTCGCGCGCAAGCTCGACGTCAACGCCGCGGCGCTGGCCAGCACGCTGCGCCGCTACAACGAATTCGCGCGCCAAGGCAAGGACGCCGACTTCGGCAAAGGCGAGACCGAACTGAATCGCTTCAACGGCGACCCCGCGGTCACGCCGAACCCGTGCCTCGGCGGAATCGAACGCGGGCCGTACGCCGCGCTCGCGGTGTGGCCCGGCGATATCGCCACGAGCGCAGGCCTGCGCACCAACGCCGACGCCCAGGTGATCGGTGAACACGGCGAGGCCGTGGCCGGTCTGTACGCCTGCGGCAACGACATGGCTTCCGTCATGCTCGGCACCTATCCCGGTCCTGGCACGACCCTGGGCCCCGCGCTGACCTTCGCGTATCGCGCCGTCATGCACGCCGTGGGCAAGTCGGATATCGCGCGCTTTTCCGCAGCCGCCTCGAGCGCGCAACCGGTCGGCTGAGAGCCCCATCGCGCGTCGCGCTCATCACGCTTATCGCGTTTATCGCGTTCATCGCTCATCGAATTTCGCACCATCGATCAACCCTTGAGGATCAGTAAACCATGTTCAACCCTATGCCGATGATGTTCCATCCGACCGTGCTCGTCGACGACCTCGACCAGACGACCGCGTGGTTCGCCCGCGTGTTCAATCGCCCGCCCGTGCGCTGGGAGGAGAAGTGGAACGTCGACTGGCTCAACCCGACGTATCCGCTGAATTATTCGTACTTCTACGTGATTGCCGACGTGTGCCTCGACGCCTTGTGCCCGCCGCTTCTGCAGTTGCCCGACGGCAAGAAAGCGGTGTATCCGGAGGTTCGGCAACTCGTGGATATCGCGTGGTACACGGACGACATCAAGGCGGTGTCGATCCAGCTGGAGAAGCACGGCTTTCGCACGCGCAACCAGGAAGGCACGGTGATTCGCGACGGTGACGTGCCGCCGTCGAACATGGTGGCCGACTGCCCGATGATCTGGTCCATTCCCGAGGATACGGGCCTGACCTACGAATTCTTCGAAATGGGGCGCCGCCACTGGGACTACTACTCGGAGAAGGGCGATCCGCGTCTCGCCGCGAGCTGGGAGGACGGCCGTGTGAACGCGCACGATCCGCTTGGCATCGTGCGCTCCGCCTGGCACGAGATCCTCACGTACGACCGCGCGCGTGCCGTGCGTCTCTATGTGGACGTGCTCGGCGGCAAGATCGTGGACGAAGGGCACGACGAAACTCTCGATGCCGACTACGTGACGATTGCCTACGCGAAATCGAACCTGCGCTTCGCGATGCCGCGCAGCGGCCGTATCGTGGATATCGACGGCGCACCCGCGAAAAGCGATCGCTATCTCGGCATCGCTTTCGAGGTGGCGGATCTGGACCGCGCCGCCGCGCATCTCGAAGCCCAGCACGTTCCGTTCGAGCGCACCCGGCAAGGCCTGTTCACGGACGCCGCGCAAACCCTCGGCATCCGCTGGGGATTCTGTGCCGCCCAATCCCACGCCTAAAAGAAAAACACGGGGAGACATTCATGGAGACGACTTCGGCGAGCGCCGCTGCCATCGGGCAAACCGGCAAGCTGCGCCCCTGGCTTTACGTGCTGACGGGATTCGTGGCGCTGATCTTCGGCGTCAACGTGGTCAATGTGTTGTTCAACGTGCTCACGCCATCGCTGGTGAGCACGTTCGGCTGGAACCGGCTGCAGATTTCGTCGGGGTTGTCCATCTTCACGGTCTGCGACGGCATTGGCTTGCTGGCGCTGGGCTTTCTCGTCGACCGTTACGGCATTCGCATCGCCACGCCCATGGCGATTCTCTTCGGCGTGGGCATCATCGTGTTGTCGCAACTGCCGGCGAGCCTCACTGCGCTCTATGTCATCTGCGCGTGCATCGGTCTTGGTGCGGGCGCGGTGACGCCCACGGTCTATTCGATCGTGGTGACCGCATGGTTCGAGCGCAATCGCGGCCTCGCACTCGGCATTCTCAACGTGGGCCTCGGCTTATGTGGAACGCTCACGCCATTCATCATCTCCTTTATTCTGAAAGCGCATGGCTGGCGCACGGTGTTCGCGGCGATGGGGGCGATCGGCGCGGTGCTGCCCGCGCTCGCCTATATCTTCGTGTTGCGCATGCCGAAAGCGTGGGAGCGCGAGCGCCTCGCGGCGAAAGCGCAAGGTCATTCCGCCGGCGTGCCGATGCGTACCGTGTTGAACCATCGCGCGTTCTGGCTCATCTGCTTCGCGGTGTTCTTCGTTTCGGCATCAACTTACGGAATGATGTCGCAGATGGTGTCCATGACCATCGATCGCGGCTTCGCACCCGCGACGGCGGTTGCCGTGCTCTCCACCGTGAGCCTCAGTTCGATCGCCTCGCGTTTCGTGGTGGGCGCGCTGCTGGACCGCATGTTCGCGCCGGTGCTGACCGCCATCATCTTCGCGATCTGCACGGCGGGCGTGGTCGTGCTCAGCACGACGAATTCGCTCGACATGCTCTATGTGGGCGCCGTGTGCATCGGACTCGGTCTGGGCGCGGAAGGCGACATCGTGGCCTACATCATCGGCCGCTATATTCCCCGGCAGTTGTATGCACGCGTGCTGGGCGTGGCCATGTTTCTGTTCGCGCAGGGCGGGGCGTTCGGCATCTTCGCACTGAGTTCGTCGTTCACGCTGACCGGCTCGTACAAGCTCGCCATTGTGGGTATCGCGATCTCGGTGGTGATCGCCGGTGTGCTCATGCTCTGTCTCGGACCGTACAAGTACGAGACGGACGGAAGCCGCACACCCGCATAACGCCGATTTAATTCGTCATCCTGATGTATTTCAATTTCGCTTTCCGAGGTCGCCGATGTCCAGTCCGCCGTTGATGCAGGATCTTCCCGCCGCTTTGCAGTCGCTCGAGGCCGCGCCGTTGTTCGTCATCCAGCTGGCCGTGAAGCCGCCTGTTGTCGTGGGTCAGACCGCCGGGCCGGATCGCCGTATCGGCGTGGTGGGGTCGGGCGCGTTCAAGGGCGAGCGTATAGCCGGAGCGGTGCTCGAAGGGTCGAGCGATCTGCTCGCGATCCGCAGCGACGGCAGCACGACACTCGACGCGCGCCTGATTCTACAAACCGATGACGGCGTGCCTATCCTCATGACCTATCGCGGTATCCGTCACATGTCCGATGAGGTCAAGGCGCGTATGGAGCAGGGCGGCGACGTCGATCCCGCGAGCTACTACTTTCGCATCGCGCCGTCGTTCGAAGCGCCGCGCAGCAAATACGAATGGCTGAATCGCGTGATCGCAGTGGGCGTGGGGCATCGTCTCGGTTCCGGGCCGGTGTACAGCGTGTTCGAAATCCTGTGAGCGGGAGCCTGCGATGAAACTCAACGGAAAAGTGGCCGTGGTCACGGGCGGCGCGCGGGGGCTCGGGCGCGCCTATGCGCTGCGTCTCGCGCAACTCGGCGCGGATATCGTCGTGGTGGACATCGACCTCGACGCCGCGCGCGAATTCGGCGAAACCTTGAGCGCCGCTTCGGTGATGGACGAGGTGAAGGCGATCGGGCGCAGGAGCATGGGCATTGCCGCCGACCTCACCGATCGCGCTCAAGTCGATGCGATGGTGCAAACGGCGATCGCCGAATTCGGGCGGATCGACCTGCTCGTGAACAACGCGGGCGGCGCGTTAACGCCCGCCGAACGCAGCGCCGCAAGCGAAATTCCGGAAGCCGACACGCGCTTTCTCATGGACCTGAACTATATGAGCGCCGTGTTTTGCTGCCAGGCCGTGGCTCCGGTCATGAAGCGCCAGGAGGCGGGCGTGATCGTCAATACGTCGGCGCAAAGCGGCATCACCACCTACAAAGGCGGCAAGCTTTCGGGCTATGGGGCGAGCAAGGCGGCCGTCACGACCTATACGCGCTATCTCGCCGCCGAACTCGGCCCGTTCGGCATTCGCGCGAACTGCATCTCGCCCGGCGTGATGATGACGGCGCGCATCGCCGCCAAAGCGGTCGAACGCGGCGTGGGCACGGCGGACGAGATGGCCGCCATTCCGTTGCGCCGCTTCGGCGTGGCGGAGGACTGCGCCAACGTGCTGGAGTTTCTCGCCACCGATCTTTCGCAGTACGTAACGGGCCAGGTGATCTCGGTGTGCGGCGGCGCGGTGCTGACACCGTATTGATGACACTTCCCGATCGCGAGGCGTGGGTCTTTTCGGCGAAGACCTACGCTGCCGCGCTGCTTGCCCTGTATCTCGCGCTCGCCGCCGGACTCGACCGGCCCGGCTGGGCCGTGACCACCGTGTACGTGGTGTCGCAGCCCTTTGCGGGCGCGACCGCTTCGAAGTCGCTGTATCGCGTGGCCGGTACGCTACTCGGCGCGGCGGCGGCCGTTGTCATGGTGCCCGCTCTCGTGCAGACCCGCGAATTGCTATGCGTCGCGCTCGCGTTGTGGGTGGCGGGCTGCCTCTATCTCTCGTTGCAGGATCGTTCGCCGCGCAGCTATGTGTTCATGCTCGCGGGCTATAGCGTGGCCTTCATCGCGTTTCCGGGCGTCGATCGTCCGGACGACATCTTCTACACCGCCGTGGCGCGTGTCGAGGAGATCACGCTCGCGGTGATCTGCAGCGCGCTCGTGCACGGCCTGATGTTTCCGCGCAGCGTGGTCGATGCGGTGCGATTGCGCGTGGATGCGTGGCTGCACAACAGTAAGCGCTGGGCGGCAGCCGTGTTGCGGCAGGCGGCGTCCCCCACGACGGACGCGGCCTCGGCAGCGAGCCTGCTTGCAAAGCATCCGGTCGATCTCGAGTTGCTGCTGGCCAATCTCGCCTACGACAGTTCGGCCTGGCGCAGCGAGGCAGCCACACTGCGGGCGCTGCAATGGGACCTGGAGCGGCTGCTGCCGATTCTCGCCGCCATCGACGATCGTCTCGCGTATCTGCGCACACGGCAGGTCGAATTGCCCGCGACGCTCGCCGGCTTCATCGAAGAACTGAATGGGTGGTTGCGCAAGCCGGAAGGTGGGGCGCCGCCCGCGCGTCTGCATGAAATCTTGCTGCGAGTTCGTCACGATCAACTCGATCAGGCAACGGCCGATACGGGGTATCGGTTGCTATGGCTCGGCCTCATCGAGCGGTTCCGCGAACTGCTCGAAGCGCTGCGCGCCTGCGAGTCGAACCGCGAACGTCTGCGGCAACACAGGGTAGATCGCCAACCTTTCGCGAAGCGCCGGGCGTTCCGCTTCCGGCGTCACGTCGACCGCCGCCTCGCCGCGTTGTCGTGCGCCACGGCCGTGGCGTCGATCCTCGCGGGATGCGCGGTCTGGATCGGCACCGGCTGGGCAGACGGCGCCTCGGTTCCGATGATCGCCGCCGTGGCCTGCTCGTTCTTCGCAACCCAGGACAGCCCTTTGCCTTCCATGATGAAGTTCGGCAAGTTCGCGCTCGTCGCGGTGATCGTCAGTCTCGTGTATTCGAGCGCGATTTTGCCCGCGGCGACGAGCTTCGAAATGGCCGCCTTATTCATGGCGCCTGCGTTCGTATGGCTCGGTCTGCTGATCGCGAAGCCGTCGACCAACTTTGTCGGCATGGTGATCTCGACGAACGTGTCTACGCTCGTGGGTTTGAACAACCGCTACGTCAGCGACTTCGCGGCAACGCTGAACGGTTCGCTGGCGCTCCTGGCCGGCGTGTTGCTGACCGCGCTCGTGATGAGCGTCATGCGCGCGCGAACCGCCCAATGGAGCGCCCAGCGGATCGCGCAATCCGCTCGACTCGACCTGATGCGCGTCTTGCGCAACCCGCGGCGTGCAACATACTCGCGCAAGGCACGTGCGGCGTTCGTTCGAAGCATGCTGGACCGCTACTATCTGGTTGCCTCGCGGCGGCCGGGGCTCGACGAGGCGCATGCGCAACGGCTCGATCGAAGCGTGCTTCAGGCGCTGCGCATCGGCGCCAATGCCATCGATCTGCGGCGGCTCTCGCGTGCGCTTGCACCTTCGCTCGCAGCGAAAACGCAGCGGCTCCTGGCTGCTGTCGAGCAGGCATTCGCCGCGCTGGATGCCGATTCGAACCGGCTGCCATCTTCGCTGCGCGATCAACTCGACGATCTGCTCGCCGAACTGTCGACGCTTTCCCAAGGCCGCGCCAGTGCACTCGTGCTGGCGCTCTTCGGCATGCGTCTCGCGATGTTCCCCGACGACACGCCGTAACCGTAGTACTCGCTGGCCACAAGACCGGACCAGCGAGCGCCCAATGACGCCGAACGATCAGAAGCGGTGGCGGATGCCGATACGAACGAGCACGGTCTTGTTGTTGGAGGAGTCGGTCTGGTTGTCGATGTTCGCGACCGCCGGCAGGCCGAGCGACGACGTGCCGGACGCGCGTTGCCATCCCGCGCCGCCATAGACGTCGGTACGCTTCGAGAGGAAGTAATCGGCGAGGAAGCCGAACTGGTTGAAGTGCTGATCCCCGACAATGCTGCCGCTCGCCGTGGTCACCGCACGGCCGCTCATGTAGTCGTAGGCGATGCCCGCGGTGAGCGTGGGCGAGAAGCGGTAGCTGATGCCGATATCGTAGTTGTTGAACACCGCCGTGCCATTGTTGAACGACGCGCCCAGATTGGCATACTGCACGTTCGAATACGAGGCCGCCACGGTGAAATTGCCGAACCGGTAGTTGGTGCCGATCACCGCCGACTGATATGCCTGGGCCGTGCGATAGGCGCGATTGAGCGCGAAGGCGAGCGGCGTCGCGCCATTGGCGAAAGCCGTGAAGAAACCGGTGCCCGGCGAAGACGTCGGATTCTTAAAGTAGTCGAAGGCGGCGGCAATCTGGAAGGGACCGTTGGTGTAGTTCGCGCCGACCGAATAGCCCGAGGTCGACGTAAAGTCGCCCGCCACGCCGCCGAAGCTGTATTCCGCGCCGAACGTGAGGCCGCGAATATTCGGACTCATGTAGCGCACGGCGTTGTTGAAGCGAATGGTGTTGCCGGCGTTGTCGAAGTCGCCCGGGTGCGCCGTGACCGACGCACCCACCAGCGCATTCGCGGTTAGCGGCTCGGGGAAGTACCAGATCATGTCGTACTGGCGGCCCAGCGTGATCTGGCCGTAATCCTTGCTGCCGAACCCCACGAACGCCTGACGGCCGAACTCGGTGCCGCCTTGACCCAACTGACCGTTGCCGAGGCTGATGCCCGATTCGAGCGTAAAGAGCGCCTTGATGCCGCCGCCGAGATTTTCTTCGCCGGTAATACCCCAGCGGCTGCCGACAATGCCCGAAAGCGAATCGAACCACACGCGTTTGCCGGGGCCCGCATTGGTTTGATACTGAATGCCCTGATCGATCAGGCCATACAGCGTTACACGGTCCTGTGCGTGCGAGGCCGAACACACCGTCCCCAGCAGCGTGCCCAGAAAGAGGGCGCCTTTGCGATTCATAACGTCTCCAGTTTATATTTGATGCTTCGTTCGATTGAGCATTGATTGCCCGTTGACGGGCAGCGAGAAGATTTTATTTGGTAGTGCTATTGAAACAAAATCTGACAAGTCGAATACGTGCCAGTCAGTGCAGAGAGACGGCGTTTCGCGTTCGCCGCTGCGCTGCGCAGCGACTCAGCGAATCAGGCCTGCTCGGGCGCGCGATCGACCGAGTATCGGTACGGGCCGAGAATGGCGATGAACAAGGCGGCCAGCAGCACCAGCGCAACGATCAGATACAGCGCGGCCGTATAAGACCCGAGTACACCGTAAGACTTGCCGAGCACGAATACGCCGAGTCCGCCGCCCTGCGCGAACAGGAACATGACGAGGCCGAATGCGCGGCCGTAACTCGCCTTGGGCACGTAGCGGCTCAGGATGTAGGCGGCCACATCGCCTTCGGCGCCGAGTCCCACGCCCACCAGCAACGCCGCCAGATAAATGCCCCACACCGCGCTCGTGTAGGTCAGCAGCAGCACGCCGGCTGCGGTCAGAACGAAGATGAACGCGGCGAGCAACGGTGCGAACAGGCGGTCGAGCAGCGCGCCCACGATCATGCGCGAACACACCGAGCTGAGGCTGATGGTCGACAAGGCGGTCAGCGCCACGGACATCGCAATGCCCTTGTCGACCGTGACCAGCACCATCTGCGAGAGCAAGCCGTAGGTCGCTGCGGAGACGAAGAAGATCGAAAGCGCGATCAGCCACAAGTGCTTCGACTTCGCCAGCGTGGCGAGCGAGGCGCCTGCGACCTTGCCCTGACTGCGCGCGTTGCGGCGCTCGCGTTCCCAGCCCGATGGCATGCGCAACACGAACACGAGATTGACGAGCGCAAGCACCATGGAGGCGCCGCCGACCGTCATCACCGCGCCGCGCCAGCCCCCGGTCTTCAGCAGATAACTCAGCAGGAACGGCATCAAGGTCCCGCACAAGCCGAGACCGACGTTGAGAATGCCGAGCGCGAGTCCGCGGCTGGCGTCGAACCAGGCGGTGATGACGATCGAATAGACGGTGGGGGCGACCGCGCCCGCACCGAGGCCGATAATCGCGCAGAGCAGATACATCCATTCGATCTGCGGCGGCGTGAACGCCAATGCAATGAGACCGCCGCCGAACGCGAAGGCCATCGGCACGACGGATTTGATGCCCTTCCGGTCGACCAGCGCGCCGACGGCGAGCATGCTCAGGCCGTCGCAGAACGTGAACACTGCGAGTCCCGTGGAAATTTGCGGGCGCGTCCAGCCGAATTCCGCGCTCAGCGGCGCGCCGAGCAGGTTGAACATTACCGGCACGATGTTGACGCCGAAGATCAGCGCGATGAAGCCCGCGATCACGTAGCGCCACGACGCGCCGGCCGGATGGGCGGCGAGGCCGGGTGCGTTCACTGGGGTGGTCATGATTTGTCTCCTGAGGCTTGTTATTTTTTTGACGCTCGATGCGAAACGACCCGTCTGTTCGAGGCAGACGGGTCGGGTGCCGTCGATGAAGCGGCTTACTTGCCCGCGTAGGTGCTGAGCACGTAGCTCGGCATGCTGAGCGCGCCGTCGATGACGATGTCCTGGCCCGTCACGTAGGCGGCTTCGTCGGTGGCGAGATACAGCGAGAGATGCGCCACTTCGTCGGACGAGCCGGCGCGGCCGAGCGGCACGCTCTTGCGCAGCGCCTCGAGATAGGGCTGCCCCGCGTTGAACTCGTTTTCGATGAAGCCCGGGCACACCGTATTGACGCGAATCTTCTCGCCGACAAACTCGCGCGCCGCGATCTTGCCGAGCCCGCGCATCGCCCATTTGCTGGAACTGTAGGCGGCGTAAGGCGTGCCCGTGACACTCGACGTGGAGCCGATATTGATGATCGAACCGCCGCCTGCCTTGCGCATGAGCGGCACGACGGAGCGAATGCCGAGGAACATGGTCGTCGCGTTGGTTTCGAGCGTATTGTTCCAGTCGGCGAGCGTCGTTGCCATGATCGAGTTGCGATCGTTGGTGCCCACGTTGTTCACGAGCACGTCGAGCTTGCCTTGTGCCGCGTCGATATGGCCGATCGCCTTTGCCCAGTCTTCTTCGCGCCGCGCGTCGAGATGCAGATACTGCGCGTCGCCGCCTGCTTCGCGTATGCTTCGAGCGAGCGCTTCGCCGCGATCGTCCAGGAGGTCGGCGATAAACACGGTCGCGCCTTCTTGCGCGAACAGCTTCGACTCCGCCGCGCCGATGCCGCGAGCGCCGCCGACGTTGAGAACGATCTTTCCTTGCAGCCGTTTCGACATGATCAGGAATCCTGTATAAAACCGGGGGTTGTTCGTATTGGTTGGCGCTGAGCGGTGTCAGCCCATGAAGGAGCCGCCGTTCACGTCGACGGTCACGCCCGTGATGTAGGCTGCGCCGTCCGAGCACAGAAACGCGACCGTTTCCGCGATTTCCTGCGGTGTGCCCACACGCGCGAGCGGGATATTCTTCATCGACTGGGCGATGATCTCGGGCGACTGGCGGTCGGCGATCGGCGACGTGACCCGTCCGGGAGCGACGCAGTTCGCGGTGATGCCGAACGGACCGCATTCGCCCGCGATCATGCGTGTCATGCCGATCAGCCCGGCTTTCGAAGCCGAATAATGGGCGTTGCTCGCCGGAATATAGGTGCGTCCCGCGCGTGACGCGATGTTCACGATGCGGCCCCAGCCGCGTTCCTTCATGCCCTGTACGAAGCCGCGGCACAGTACGAACGGCGCGCGCAGGTTCACGTTGAGCATGAGGTCCCAGCTCTCGTTGTCGATATCCTCGGTGAACAGCTTCGAACCGTCCGGCTTGTCGAGGTTGATGCCCGCATTGTTCACGAGCACGTCGCACGGACCGAACTCGCGCAGCGCCGTCGCGATGAATTGCTCGACCTGCTCACGGTTCGAGAGGTCGACCTGAAACCCTTTCGCGGTTTCCGCGGCGCCGCCCAGCTCGGCGGCCAGCGCTTCGACGCGGGCATCTTTATCGAGCAAGAGCACGGTCAGGCCGGTCTCGTGCAGTCGTTTGGCGATGGCAAAACCCATTGCCCCCGCGCCGCCCGTTACGACGGCTACCTTGCGGGCCTGATGGGGAACACGCTCTGCGTTCATGAAGTCTCCTGAATGGTGTCGTTAATAGTTCGTGGTTGCGAGCGCGCGGGCACGTACGGCGCCGGCCGTCTGCTCATCCGCACGACCGGTCGTCGGCATAAACAAGTCACGCGACCAATAATATAAGTCATGTGACTTGCTTTCAAGCGATTGTTGGTTGGGGAAAACACTAGGCGCGCGGCCACGAACGACGCGCCATCGAGCGGATGTGACGGGGAAACCGGGGATTTTGGAGCGCGCTTTGTCGCGCGGCGCGGCGTGCGTTAGCGAGCGATCCGCGCGGGAAGAGAAATAGGTCGATTGACCTGCTAATTCAATTGGAGAGGCAACGCGCGGCGATCCGGCGAGACGTTTGGCTAACGTCGGGGAATGTCAGCGGGACGAGGGCGTCACGCTTTGAAACCGGCGGAAATCAGGGCTTTTCCCGCGCGTTGGCGAGCCAGATGGCCTTCACCGATTCCTTGATCGCGAGAGGCTGCGCGCGGCCGAAGCGGCTGCGCCGCAAGAAGACCAGCAGACCTTCCCAGTGGGCGTAAATGATCGCGCCGCGAATGCGCGTTTGCTCGACCGTCAGTTTGGGGTTGAGATGCCCGACGAGGTCGCTGAAGAGCGCGAGATAGCTTTCGCTGTTGCGCTCCATGAGTTCGCGCACCCAGTCGTGGCGCTCGGCCAGCGCCCAGGTTTCGAGCGCGAACGGGCTGACGAACGTGGCGGGGTCGGAAAACGTCGCAAACGTGTTGTCGATGAATGCCGATAACCGTGCCTCGGGCGAATGATCGAGGTTGCCGACGAGCGCTCTCGACTGCTCGAGATAACGGCGCGAGCTTTCTTCGATGGTCGCGCGCAGCAGCGCCTCGCGCGAATCGAAATAGTGTTGCAGCGTGCCGAGGTTGATGCCCGCCTCGGCGGCAATGCGCCGTTGTGTAAAGCCGGCGTCGCCGCTGGTCGCGAAGACGCGAATGGCGCAGTCGAGAATTTCGGGTATGCGCGTCGTGCGGTTGCCGCGACGCTTCGGCGCTGGCGCGCGCTTCTTTGCTGCGGTGGGCGTTTTGGCTGGAGATGAAGCGTCGCTCATAGGCCTGTCGAAGTACGGAAAGTCGTGGTACGCAACACGCGTGTCCCCAGCGTTTTCTCGAGGTCGGGCATGGGAGTCCGCACCGTGCCTGCACCGTTTGTCTTGCGGGCGCGCGCGACCGCTTTCACACGGCGGGGTCATTGGCGGCGTCATTATATCGCGGTGGTCTGCGGCGAACGCTTGCAAGGTTTGCGGTCGGGCGCGCGGCGGCGCTCACGCGCGTGCCGTGCCGTCCAGTCTCCTGAGAACGTCGGTGTTGCCGAGTTCGCGCCGGAACGCTTCGGGCGTGGTGCCGGCAAAGGCGTGAAAATCCTCGATGAGATGGGCCTGATCGTAGTAGCCGGCTGCGGCGGCAATGCTCGCCCAGGTGCGGCGGCTGTTGTCGCGCGCCAGGTCTGCCGCGCGCGAGAAGCGCATGAGCCGCGCGAACCGCTTCGGGCTCATGCCGGTCGTGTCGAGAAACACGCGGCGCAAGTGTCTTGCGCTGATATTCAGTTCCGCGGCCACGGCGCTCACGTTCGCGTCGAGCAATCGCCGTGCGGCTTCGAATGCGAGCGCGGCAGGTTCCCCTTGCAGGTGATCGAGCGGGAGCCGTGCCGAGATGGTTTGTTCCAGGATTGTCGCGGCATCCGTGGGGCTTGCTGCCTTCAGCAACTCGTCGTAAAGGCTTCTTGCGTCCGAGGCGCTCCACACCTGTTCCAGCGGGACGATGTGCTCAGTGAACGCGGCGGGGGGCGCGCCAAGCACGGACCTCGTGTGCGCCAGCGTGAGACGGGCCAGTATGGTCCACTGTCCCTCGCGAACCGTTTTTCGGGTGACATGCTGGCGCGGCCCGAGAACGTGGATGTCGAGGCCCCGCTGCGCCGAAGGTCCGAAGCGCACGGCAATATGCAACTCGGGGCGCGGCATCATCATCCGTGGCGCGTCCTTCAGGCACTCGTCGACGAAGGTGGCTTCGACGATCGGGCGGATGCGAGTACGTGGCAATGTCGGCCGGATTGAGTTGGCGTGGATGTGCATCGGCCCATTGTAATGTGCGTTCGATGCGGGCGCTTGTGAAGCCCATGTTGTCCGTTTTTTCCAATTCAAGCGTTCTTCGAGCGAATACAGTCGTCGGACCTCAATCGACATCGGGAGTTGCTGTATGACCGTTCTCGTAACCGGAGCGACCGGAAAAGTCGGCAGTCGTCTCGTCAAGGATCTGGTCCGGCGGGGCATTCAGGTCCGCCCGCTGGTGCGCGATCGGCGGCGCGCGACACCCCTCCGGGGCGAGGGCATCGAACTCGCCGAGGGCGACCTGCTCGATGCGGGTTCGCTCGCGGCCGCCGTCTCGGGTGTCGACGCCGTGGTGCATTGCGCCGCTTTTTTTCGTGGCGCGACCGCTGGCCAGGTGCATAGCGTCAACGATCTTGGCACCCAGCATCTTGCCGCGGTCGCGCGTGCCGCTGGCGTGCGCCGATTCATTTTCACGAGTACGGGTCTGGTTTATGGGCCGACCGGCGGACGTCCAGCAAGCGAGGACGATTCCTGCGCGCCGGTTGCCGCGTACCCGGTGAGCAAACTCGCGGCCGAACGATTCCTGCTTGGCCTGAGTGATCTCGATGTCAGGGTGCTGAGGCTCGCGTTTGTCTATGGAGACGGCGACGCGCATATTGCGGAAGTGGTGCCGCTTATGAACCGCTGGTCGCCCCGCCAATGCATGTCGATGGTGCATCACGCGGATGTGGCGCAAGCGGTCGCGTTGGCGCTCGATGCCTCGCAGCCGGGCTATCGCGTCTACAACGTGGTCGACGAGGAAGCGTCCGCGATCGCGGAACTCTTTGCCTCTGTCGGCGCGCCGCCGCCGGATGGGTCGGATGCCGGGCAGGGGGCTGCGCTGGACACGACGCTGGATGGTCGCCGGATACGCGAGGACCTCGGTTTCAGGCCGCGTTTTCCCCGGTTCGCGGATGCGGTTTCCGCGGGTGGGCTTTGAGGGATGAGACTCGCTCGTTGATCGAGTGGACGGATCGGCGTGCCGTGAGTGACGCGAACGTCGGCTCATGTGCCCCAGAGCGATTCGCCGTGCCTGGTACACCGAAGCAAGTCCACGCGCTATCTGCTCGCCAGTCACGGTGGCCCGCGCATGGTGTTGCCGCGTGTGATCCGCGGAATCGCGGACGTGTCGCAAATCCTCGGGTAGCAGTGCCCATTAGGGCTCGCTACGGCTTACCGGCTCACTACTGCGCCTTCGGCACCAACCGGTAATCGCCATTCCCGATCGACGGTCCGGTCCGGCAATCGATCGGACGCACGGCTTGCTTGCCATCGACCATGCGAGGCAGGCAACTGCCGCCGTGCGCGCAGTAAGCGGTTTGCCATGATCGTCGCGGGCAATATTTTTCCCGGTTGCCAGACGTTACCCACATCGTCGGTTACCGGGCGCAGCACGCGGATCTGGCATTCGGGCGCGGCGAAAGCGGGCGGCGTGATGGCCGCGAGGGCGAGCGGCACGGTGGCCACCAGCGCGTAGGGAATCATGCGCATGAACGTGCTTCCTTCTACGTTAGTCGGTTAGAGCGTTGCGCCTGATCACGACCCCGTTCAAACGCGGCCATGAAAGGGAACGCAAACCCGTTCGCAGCGTTCGTGCCCGATCCCGAAAGTGGTGGCGCGCGCATCGAACGAACCGGTTCACGCGATGGAATCGAGCGCGATCGCCGAAGAAGGCGAGCGTCGCGGGGAGGTTCCCAGATAGTGAGCCGAGTACGCGGAGCGTGGCGTTGGCGAGGTGGGGATGGCCAGCGAAGTCCATCGCTGGCGGGGGCGTGACCATCAGCCCGCATGGAAAATTACGTGTCCAGCTAACTGCGCCAGGACACGAGCCGAGCCGGCGGTGCCGGATCGATTGCCTCCACTAGGGTTCGCGAAATGACAGTGATTGTTCGAACCCGGTGGAGGCTTATGCCGCCAACGTGCATCGCGTCACGAGATCGACCGAAGTCGTTCGCGAGCGCGATGTCGCGATCAGAATTCGACCGTCGCGTTGGCGATGAACGTGCGCACGGCGCCCGGCAGCACGTAGTAGCCGTAGCCCGTGGTCCAGTAGCGCTTGTCGAACAGATTGTTGATGCCTGCGCGGAACGTCACGCTCTTGCCGCCGATTTCCGTGTCGTACTTCCCGCCGATATCCACGGTCGTGTACGAAGGCACGATGAACTGGTTGGCCGCGTCCAGCGCCATGTTGCCCGTGTACTTGACGCCCGCGTCGAGCGTGAGGCCGTGCACGACCGAAGGCGAATACTCCACGCGCGCGGTCGCCTGGAAGCGCGGCGTGCCGTAGATACGCTTGCCGTTCACACTCGCGTCGTCGATACCCACGCCCTTGGCGTTGAGCGCGAGCACGCCCGCCATCACGCGCCAGTCGCGTACCGGCGAGAACCAGGCGCTGGCATCGAGGCCCATGTAACGCTCGGTGCCGTCCTGCACGAAGATGTTCGCGGTGTTCGTGTAGTCGTAGCCGCGGTCGATGCGGAACAGCGCCACGTTGCCGCCCCAGCGCTCGCGATCGGTCTTGAAGCCCACCTCGTACTGCTTGCTGCGCAACGGGCCGAACACTTGCGGATAGTTCGCATTGAACGCCGAAGCCGCGCCGCCTTGCTCGAGCGACTCGACATAGCTCGCGTAAGCCGTCGAGTACGCGTCGGTCTTGAACATGATCGCGCCGGTCGGCGTGACGGGCGACTTGCCGTATTGCGACGCGTAGGTCTGGTCGACGTTATAGACGTCCTGACGATAGTGCGTGTAACGCACGCCCACCAGCGCCGAGAGGCGGTCGGTGAACTGCATCGTGTCGCTCGCGAACAGTGCCGCCTGAGTGGTCGTGTTCTGGCGATACAGCTGCGAGTTGAACGAGACGGCCGGGTTGTACAGCGTGATCGGCGTATAAATGTTGCCGGTGCCGAGCGAATAGCCGCCGGCGAGGCCGCCCGGCTGATTGTCGTATTCCGCGGTTTGATTGGAATATTCGGCGCCGAACGCGACGTCGTGCTTGATGAAGCCCGTCGAGAACTTGCCTTGCACCATGGCCGTCGCGTCCGAATAGAAATAGCGCGTCAGTGCGGTGTAGAGCGTATTCGAGTAGTCGCCCTGGGCGTCGTTGACCCACAGCAGGCTGTCGTCGTTGTAACGGTTGAGCTTGGAGAAGCGGTAATTGACGCTCGCTTTCCAGTCGTCCGAAATCCGGTATTGCAGGCCGGTGCCGACCGAAGTCGTTTCCGTTTCATACCAGTTCTGCGGCTGCGTGAGGCTGCGCGTCACGCGGCTCGCGTCGGGAATGGCGGAGTTCGCACCGTAAATCATGATGTCGAACAGCGTGCCGTTCTGCTTGGTCTTCTGGTACAGCGCGTCGGCCGTCAGCGTGAGATCGGGCGTGACCCGGAAATCCAGCGCGAGCGAGGCCACCTGGCGGCGGATATGACCGTTCGCCTCGGCGGTGTTGCCGTCTTCGTTCACCGCATTCAGGCGATAGCCGAAGCGCTTGTCGTTGCCGAAGCGGCCACCGAGATCGGCGCTTTCGGTGAACACGCCCGCCGACTCGTAGCCGAACGTGAACGCATGATACGGTTCGTCGGTCGGGCGCTTGAGCACGTAATTGACGATGCCGCCCGGCGCGCTGAAGCCGTACATAAAGCCGCTCAAGCCTTTGAGCAATTGAACCTGCTCGAACGCTTCGAGCGGCAGATTCATGTCCCAGCCCGTGAAACTCTGGCCGTCGATCTTGTTGCCGTTGAGCTGGTCGAGCTGAATGCCGCGAATGCTGAACGTCGAGTTCTCGCCGGTCCGCCCATTACCCACGATCGACACGGCGGGGTCGTACTTGAAGACGTCGTTGACGCTCGTTGCACGCAGGTCCTTGATGTCTTCGCTCGACTTCACGTCGGTCGAGAACGGCGTATCGACCTGCTTGCGCGCGCCGAGCGCGCCCGCGCTGACGCGGTCGGTACGCAGTGCGTCGTCGGCCGCCGTCGCGGTGACTTTGACCGTGGGCAGGGTCGGCGCGGAGGCGGGCGTATCGGTGGCCGCGGGTGCCGAAGCGGCCACCGCCGGGGCGGCCTGCGCGGCACTCACCGTAGGCAGCACCGCGAATGCGGCACTGACGAGACTCAAAGCGGCCAGCGAGATGGGAGAGCGGTGCAGGAAAAACGTGGAAGCATGCGACGCTCGCGGCACAGCGCGCGAGGAAAAGCCCGTATTGTTGTTCATTCTGTGTGAAGGAGTGGCGGGTGCGCGACCTTCACGACATGGCGATCGGCACTCTTTATGAGAATCGTTCGCATTATCATGAAAATGCATGAGTCTTTCAAGCGATGTTGCGAGGACACCACGACATGGCCCGGCGGGATCGAAGTCGACTGCAACGGGGCACGCGCATGAAGGCGTGGAGCGCCGAAACGTCGTGTTATCGGCTCGCCACTGCCGGTCTGAAATTCGGTCTGAAATTCGATCTGAAGCCGACACATGCAATTCGAGACCGCTGAGAGGACGATGTGGGCACTCGTGCAGACCCATACGGGCCGGGTTGGCTACGCGCGCGGCATCAAGTCCGAAGGTCTTTCGGCAAACCCGCCGGTCATCGACTGCTCGGGGTGGGTGAGGTTGCTGCTCACAGCGCGATGCAGGCGGAGAACGAGGCCACGGGCCGCGCGCGGTTCAACCCGGCTGACGTGAGCGCTATTCAGGTATGGTCCGACCGGCTGATTCACGAGATCGAGGCGCGAACGGGCTTCGTGCTCGCGGGCGGCGAGATCACCATGCGCAGTCTGCCGCGCTGCGCCACGATGGGACTGAAGCTGGGCGCGCCTGCGTGGGCAAACAATCATCCCCGTCCTCGCGGGATCACTCACGTCGTGCAGGTCGTGCGCCGGCCTGGCGACGACGCGCCGTTCGTCTCCGAGTCGATCGGCAGCGCCGTAGCGCCGGGCGTGCGACTGACGGCGCTCGAAACGTGGCTCGCGTGCTCCGAGGCGCACCTTCGCGCCCGCGAAATCTGGGCTGTCGATCCCTTCCTGCTGGCCGCGAAAACTTGAGCGTCGCGCGCGTGCCGCGATTCGAACTCGCCGCGCCAGGCTGTGCGATCTTCTGATTGACGGTGACGCGTGATCGGCCGCAATTCGACGGAGCGCTGAATGCGTTGACAACTCACTCCGCATTGCGCGGCCGGATCGATAATCCGCCGCGCATTGTTTATTGCGCGGCATTAAGCCTGTTTATTCCACCGCTCAAGCTGATTTCGCCCGCTTTTTTGATTCGCTTTGTGTCCGTACTTTCGAGAGACACATTGCGATACATGACGCAAAAAGCCTTCGGCTATAACTACACGCAAGCGAATGGTTCATCGCCGCGAGCGCACTTGCCCGATCCTCGGGTTTGCAAACAATACAGGAGAATGCGTCATGTCAGATCCCGTCAACGTCCGTCGTCGCCGTTTGCTCGGCACCACGCTCGCGGGCCTCACGCTCGCCGACTTCGGACTCGGCAACCTCGCGCACGCGCAATCCGGCGGCAATACGCGCACGGGCAGCAGCGCCTCGTTCGGCCCGATCCAGCAGATCGACGCCGGTGTGCTCAACGTGGGTTATGCCGAAGCGGGGCCGAAGCATGGCCCGGTCGTGTTCCTGCTGCACGGTTGGCCCTATGACATCTACAGCTATGCCGAAGTCGCGCCGCTGCTCGCGGCCAACGGCTACCGCGTGATCGTGCCGTATTTGCGCGGCTACGGCACCACGCGTTTTCTTTCAGCCGATACGCCGCGCAACGGCCAGCAGGCGGTGACCGCGGCCGATATCGTCGCGCTCATGGACGCGTTGAAGATCGATCAGGCCGTGTTCGGCGGCTACGACTGGGGCGCACGCACGGCGGACATCATCGCGGCGCTGTATCCCGAGCGCGTCAAGGCGCTGGTCTCGGTCAGCGGCTATCTGATCGGCAGCCAGGCAGCGAACCGCAAGCCGTTGCCGCCGCAAGCCGAGTTTCAGTGGTGGTATCAGTTCTACTTCGCGACCGAGCGCGGCGCGCAAGGGTACGCAGCCAATCGCGACGCGTTCAACAAACTGATCTGGCAACTGGCCTCGCCCAAATGGAATTTCGACGACGCCACCTACGCACGCAGCGCCGCCTCGTTCCAGAATCCCGACCACGTGGCCGTGGTGATTCACAACTACCGCTGGCGTCTGGGTCTCGCGCAGGGCGAAGCGAAATACGACGAGATCGAGCAGCGCCTCGCGAGCGCACCGCCGATCACCGTGCCGACCATCACGCTGGAAGGCGACGCGAACGGCGCGCCGCATCCCGAACCGGCCGCCTATGCGAAGAAGTTCACGGGCAAGTATTTGCATCGCAATATCGGCGGCGGCATTGGTCACAATTTGCCGCAGGAAGCGCCGAAGGAGTTCGCCGAGGCGATTCTTCAGGTCACGCATCTGTGAGTGCTACGCGGTAATCCCAGGCAATCGTTCAGAAGAAAACGGCGCGCCAGTTCAGGCGCGCCGTTTTTTGCTTCATGACGTAAGGAATAGCCCGACGATGCCGCCAGGCGCGGCATTGCCGGGGCACGGGCGCCGTGCGCGATCAACCTGGCTTCGGCAAACCCAGCGCGTGACGGATCGCCGCCTCGGTTTGCCCGTAGTCGCCTTCGCCGTAATGGCTGTACACGAGCTTGCCGCTTGCGTCGATCAAATACACGGCGGGCCAATATTGATTGCCATAGGCATGCCACGTGGCGTACTGATTGTCCTGCGCGACAGGATAAGCAATGCCGTATTGCTTGATGGCCTTCCGCAAATTGCCGGTGTCGCGCTCGAACGCATATTCGGGCGTATGCACGCCCACCACCACGAGTCCTTTGTCGCGATAGCGGGCGTCCCAGTCTTTTACGTGGGGAATCGTGTGCACGCAATTGATGCATTCGAAGGTCCAGAAGTCGACGAGCACGACTTTGCCGCGCAATGCCTTTAGATCGAGCGGCTCGCTGTTGATCCAGGTATTGATACCCGTGAAATCGGGGGCATTCATGCCCATTTGCAGCGAGACGGAAGAGGGCGCGGGCGCTTCGGCGGCGGCATAAGCGGCGAGGCCAGCGGTCGCGGCGAGACCGGCCACCACGGCAGTGAGTTTGAGACGGGACAGCATGACGGTTCTCCTTGAGTGAGTGACGAAGGCTGAACCGATTGAATCGCGCGCACGTATCTCGGGAATGTCGCATAAGCGGCTTGCGCGCAACGTAGTGTGTCGGTGCGCGAGCGGGATACATGGCGATACAAAAGCGCGGCAGGCCACGGGCCTGCGCGCAATTTGTACGGTTGTGTATCTACGCACGCCACGGACAAACACGCATGCAAACCGGCACCGGATCGAAACACGGCAGATACATCGCGGCGTTCAAATATCTCTACGCCAGCACGACATATCGCTCGCGACGCAGCACTCCCGTTATGCAGTTCGCCGTGTTTTGAACATCACCTTTGGAGAAACACCATGAAAGCTCTCAAGATCCTCGCTCTCGCCGCGCTCGTTGCCGCCCCGCTCGTTTCGTTCGCGCAGTCGAATCAACCCGTGACGCGTGCCCAGGTGCGCGCCGAACTCGTGCAGTTGCAGCAAGCGGGCTACAACCCGGCCAGCGACGAGACGCAGTATCCGGCCAATATCCAGGCCGCGCTGTCGCGTATCGAGGCGCAGCAGAACGCGCAAACCGCAACGGCGCCGGTGACACCGATGGCCACGACGTCGTACGGCGGTGTTGCCGATGGCGTATCCGCGGCGGGTGCGCATCGTCGTGTCAAAGCGGCGGTTGCGTCGAGTGTCTCGAATCCCTTGCCGGTGCCGGACGATATTCCCGGCCTCGGCCCAATCTACGCGCACTCGTAATGAGCACTCGTAATGCGCCCGCTAAATGGCGCGCAGGGAAGTTTGGCGCAGCGGCGGGCAATCTGAAAGCGCTGCGCCTGGCACGCTGTTACGCTGGCGGATCGCGTAGTGAGGGGTTCAACCGCTGTGTTCAGGTATCGCGGCGCGCTCGTGGCAACTTGACTTCGGTATCCGCGCGCGAGACGGCGCGGCCGTCGCTCGCGTGCGGCGACATGAGCGGCAGCGGCTTGCGCGTGGTTTTGTCGACGAGACGCGAATGCCGCTCGCCACGCGCGAACAGATTGCGCTCGCCCCATTGCTGAAGCGCGACGATCAGCGGAAACAGGCTTTCGCCCTTGCTCGTGAGCCCGTATTCCAGATAGTTCGTGCCGTCCGAAGCCGGACGCGTTTGCAGAATACCCGCTTCCACGAGCCGGCCGAGGCGCCCCGAAAGAATGTTGCGCGCGACGCCCAGATTGCGCTGGATATCGCCGAAACGATGCACGCCGTCGAACACGTCGCGCAGGATCATGAGCGACCACTTGTCGCCGATCACATCCACGGAGCGCGCCACGGGGCAGGTAGGGGAAGCGGGCGTGGGATCAGGCGGTTGACTGCGCGGCATGGCGGTTTTTTCCATCGAATCGATCTGGTTGCATTTTAAAACTAGTGGGCCTACCATTCAATCCCGTTCGACTGGTTTTATTTTGAAACCAGATTGCGAAGCTGGATCGTAAAGGACATTCGAGCGGCAAAACGGAGATCCGATGGACGAACTGAGCTTGCTCGCCGCGGCCGACGCGCGCGGCCGGCGTTATACCGAAGGCAACGCCACGCGGCGCGTGTTTCCCTCGCCCGAAGCTATCGCGGCGCTCGCCGCTTTCGACGAGGCGCTGCCCGCGCAGGGCCGCTCCGCGGAGGACACGCTCGCGCTGCTCGACCGCGCGGGCTCGCCCGCCACCACGGCGTCGAACGGGCCGCGCTACTTCGGCTTCGTGATCGGCGCGTCGCTGCCCGCCGCTGCCGCCGCCGAGCGGCTGATGCTCGCCTGGGACCAGTGCGCCTCGACCTTCGACAATTCGCCCGTTGCCGCCACGCTCGAAGGTCTCGCGGGCCGCTGGGTGCTCGACGCGCTTGATCTGCCGCGCGAGAGCGCCGTGGGATTCGGCACGAGCGCCACGGCCTGCACGCTGGCGGCGCTCGCGGCGGCACGGCGCGCGCTGCTCGCGCGCCAAGGCTGGGATTTCGACCGGCAAGGGCTGATGGGCGCGCCCGAGATCAAGGTGGTGATGCCGGCGCTCGCGCATATCACCGTGAAAAAGGCGCTGCGCGTGCTCGGCTTCGGGCTCGACCGGCTCATCGAGGCGCCCGTCGACGAATATGGCCGCGTGGATCCCGCGCGCCTGCCGTCGCTCGACGCGAGCACGATCCTTTGCTTGCAGGCGGGCGAGGTCAATACCGGCGAATTCGATCCGTTCGCGCAAATTTTGCCGATCGCGCGCGCGGCCAACGCATGGGTGCACGTGGATGGCGCGTTCGGTCTCTGGGCGCGGGCGTCTTCGCTGGCGGCGCTTGCCGAGGGTATCGAACTCGCCGACAGCTGGACCACCGACGCGCACAAGTGGCTCAACACGCCCTACGACTGCGCGATGACGATCTGCCGCGACGCGCAGGCGCTGGCCGCCGCGATGAATTGCGACGCCGTGTATTCGACCGCGAGCGCCGACGCGCAGAAGAACCTCACGCTCGAATTCTCGCGCCGCGCGCGCGGCATTCCCGTGTGGGCCGCGTTGCGCACATTGGGGCGCGCGGGCGTGGCCGAACTCGTCGACCGCCATCACGCGCAGGCGCGGCGTATTGGCGAGGCGCTGGCGGGTGCGGGCTTCGCGGTGCTCAACCGCGTGGTGCTCAACCAGGTGCTGTTCCGCTGCGCCACCGACGACGCGACGCACGCGCTGCGCGCCGCCGTGCAGGCTTCGGGCGAGGCCTGGTTCGGCGGTACCGTGTGGCAGGGGCGGCCGGCGCTGCGCATCAGCGTCTCGTCGTGGCGCACGGGCGACGCCGAGATCGAGGCACTCGTAAGCCTGCTCGTGCGGCTCGGCACGCCGCGCTGATTCCGCGTGACGCGCCGCGCCAGCGGCGGCGGCACGCGCGCACGGCTACGGGCGTCCTTCCCCGGTCGTCTTTCTCGTCGACATAACCCGTTGCACCCGCCCGGCGGCATGACCGGGCTCTCCGAACTCCCTGCCTTCCTCGCCAACCCCGATTGGTGAAGCGTTCCCCGCCACGACTTTTGCGGCCGATCCTCGCGGGCCGCCAGGCGCCGCAACGGCCGCCATCGCCGGAAAAACCGGCCTCGCGCTTCCTCGTTTCCCGATCCCGCCCCGTCAGGCAAGCGGCTTGCGATGGCACGCCCATTGCGTTGCGCCAACGCGCCGGGCGTTTCCCCGTTTTGCTCCCGGCGCGCGGCGCAACCGGCTCGACGTCGCGCCCGCGGGCGCGCGCGGCGTTGGTTTTCAGGCGTTTCGCGGGCGATACGCTTATTTCGGGAGGAATGGCAGCAATGGGTTTCGACAGCGGCTTCGACAGCAAGGTGGCGCGTTTCATGATGCACAGCGCGCAATATCTGCTCGACATGACGATCGACGGTCATACCTCCACGGTGCCCCGCGAACCCGCTGCCGCGCCCGGCGCGCAAGCGCGCCATGCCAATGCCAACGGCAATGCGAACGCAGCACCCAGCCCAACCGGTCAAGCACACCACACGAATTGAGGAGCCGAAACATGATGTCGATTGAAACCACCGTTGCCGATCCGTGGGCGATGACCATTGGCTTGCTGGGGCAACTCAGCGGCGCCTCGAACGCCTTGGGCGCGGCCTGCGCGCGGGCGAAACCGCGCAAGGCGTCGCGCGGGCCGGCGCGCACGGCGGTGGCCGGGCTCACGGTGCGCGTGATCGAACGTTCGACCGCCGACCGCGTCACGCTCGCGTGGCGCGACCCATCGCGCTGCGCCTACGGCGATCAGGAGTGGTATCTCACGCGCGCGCGCCGCTCGGGCGTGTGCGCGGTGACGGGCCAGGAGATCCGGCGCGGCGAAGCCGTGTATCGCCCGCGACCGATGCGCCCGCAGGCGCTCAACGCCGACGCCATGATTCATTCCACGGTTTTGCAAACCGAACTCGCGGCGTGACGCGAGGCGTGACCCAACCGGCCGCCTGACTCGTCGTCGATCCCGCGGCAGTCAGGCAAGCTTTCTGCTCTACGTTCGCGCCCGGTGCGGCACGCGCGTTTCCCGCGAGCTTGCGGCAGCCAGACAGCGTGTTGGCCGAGGCAGCGATGCAGACCGCTCAGGTATGAAAAGCAGGTAGTTAACGACAATTAATCGATAGATAACCACATGTTTCGGCAATGCCGCTCGTGCGCACGGACGTTCGTGCGCGGCGGCAGCGCAAGGGAGAAGGGAGATGGCACACGACGAAATGGGCTCGCCGACGCTGCGCGACCCGGCCGCGCTCGACGAACCGTCGAATTTCGCGGACTTTTCCGACTGGCTGCAAACGCGTGGCGACCGCCGCACGCGGCGCAGGCGCCCGCGCGGCGCGACGGCGTGGCTCGTGAAGGCTTCGGCGCTGTGGGCGCTCATCGAACTGCCGGTGGAATTCTGGGCGTCGCAGGGCGTGACCGAGCGCGCGGCGCTGCTGTTTTCTTCGGCGGTGTGGGTGTCGCTCGCATGGCTCGTGTTGCGCGGCAACGGCGTGGCGCGCGGCGTGTTCATCTTTCTCTGTGCGCTGGGCGTGCTCGCGGTGGCGCCCGCGTTACCGGCCGAATACTCCACGTTTCCGCTCGCGTTCTACCTCTCGCTGACCGAATGCGTTTTGAAGGCGTTGCTATTCGTGGCGTTCGTGTCGCGCTATATCGCCATGGAATCGTGAGCCTTTCAGGCCACGGAAGACGAATGACAAAGGGAATGCAGACGGCGTGTAATTCGACTCAAGCCGTTTGAAAGTCGCGGGTTCGCGGCGTGCTAACTCCCCATACCTTCAACTACCCATAGGGTATGGACGATGAAAAAGCTCATTCTGGCGCTCGCCGCTACGCTCACCACGCTTGCTGCCGTTGCTCCGGCATATGCGGACGACTATCACCACCATCACCCGGTTTGCCATAAGGTGAAGGTGCATGGTCATTGGGAAAAGCGCTGTCATTGAGGCGTCATTGAGCGCTGAACTCGCTGCGGTCACGAAGGCCCATCGAATGAAGATTCGATGGGCCTTTTATCGTCAGACGATGCTTTTTACCGCGTAACGAGTTCGCGAATTACCGTGTCGAGCGCCACTTCGCCCTTGAGCGACGTGGCCGGCGTTTCGAATTCGATCCAGCCTTCGTTGAAGCCGTCGAGCATCTGCATGCGCGGCAACGGATTGTTCATTCCTTGAGCGCGAAATAGCGCGTCCCACTCGCCGCGCGCGACCGTTTCCATCCGCACCGGTTGGTCCAACGCCTCGGCGAACGCCGTGGCGAGTTCGTTGGGCGTGACGCGCCGGGGCCCCTCGAGCTCGACCACGCGTGCGCCTTGCCACGTTTCCAGCAGCAATTGCGCGGCCACGCGGCCAATGTCGGCGGTGGCGACCATCGGCACGGGCTTGTCGAGCGGTTGCAGGAAGCTCGGGATCACGCCCGTGGTGCGCGCCGGTTCGACGTCCCACACGGCGTTTTCGTAAAACCACGCGGCGCGCAGGAACGCGACCGGCATGGGCAGACTACGCAGCGCGTCTTCCATGAGACCGAGTTGCTTGAGCAGATTCGGCTGCGTGGCCTGTGCGCCGATAGTCGACAACACGACCACGCGTTCCGGCCTGGCCGCGATCAGCGCGTCGCGCAGCGCGGCGATATTGCGCTTCGATTCGGCGAAATCGGGCGCGGGATCGAATACCGGCGGCAACAGCACGAACACGCCGCGCGTGCCTGCGAAGGCGCGCTGCAAGGCGTGGGCGTCGTGCATGTCGGCGAGCGCGACCTCGCAACCGCGCGCGGCCCACGCCGCGCCTTTTTCCGCGCTGCGCACCACGGCGCGTACCGCTTGACCCTGTGCGATGAGGCGCTGCGCCACCACGCCGCCAACCTGACCGGTAATGCCTGTAATTGCAAACATATGCGTTGCTCCCGTGCGAAAACCATGAATGAACTTGCGTTCGACGGGGTGAATTGTGGGCGCATGCCATGCCTTACGCCATGACATGAGTATCATATGAGTCATGACACAACGGCATGAATCCCGTACGAAGCATGCCGTGCACTTCAGGAGCGGAACATGGCTTTCGACGAACGCGTACTCAACGGCATGGGCGTGATGACGGCCATTGTCGACAGCGGCAGTTTCGCCAGCGCGGCGGAACGGCTCGACATGTCGCAATCGGGCGTGAGCCGCTCGGTGGCGCGCCTGGAGGCGCGTCTCGGTATACGGCTTTTCGACCGTACCACGCGCACGCTCACGCTCACCGACGAAGGGCGGCGCCTCTACGAGCAGGTCGTGCCCTTGCTCGACGGCCTGGAAGAAGCCGCCTCCTCGGCGGCGGGCGGCGCGACCGCGGTGCGCGGCCGTTTGCGCGTGAACGTGGACCCGTTCTTTTCGAAGATCGTGCTGAGCCCGCGCATTGGCCAGTTCATCGAGCGTTACCCCGACCTGCAACTGGACTTGATGACGCGCGATCAACTCGGCGACATGGTCGCCGAAGGCTTCGATCTCGCCATACGCTTCGGCGTGCCGCGCCCGTCCACGCTCGTCGCGCGCAAGCTGCTGGAGACGCGCATCGTCACCGCGGCCTCGCCCGCGTATCTCAAGAAGCGCGGGCGGCCGCTCAAGCCCGCGGATCTCGAACGCGAGCCGCATCAATGCATTCAATACCGCGACCCGGAAACGGGCCGGCCCTTTGTGTGGGAATTTCACCGGCCGCGCAAGAAGATCGCTATCGACGCGCGCGGCCGGCTCATGCTCAACGACGTCTCCACCCTGCACGGCGCGTGTCTCGCCGGTCACGGTATCGCGCAGATCATGGCGCTCGGCACGCAGCCGCTATTCGAAAGCGGGCGCCTCGTCGATCTCTTCCCCGACTGGCCCGACGAGCGCTTTCCGCTCTACGCGCTGTATCCTTCGCGGCGGCATCCTTCCGCGAAGGTCCGCGCGTTTCTCGACTTCATCGTGAAGATCACGGGCGCGCCGCTCAACGACACGCCCTGGTATTGACGCGTCATTTTCCGTTGCGCGCGCGGGCCTGTTCGGCCAGCGCCTTATAGTCGTAGGTTGGATAGAACTCCGTACGATAGCCGCCCCAGGCCGTTTCCTCGATCGCGCGATTCACCTCGCGCAAACGCTCGGCGGGCACGCGCAACGTCACCACCTGGCCAATGCCCATCATCACGTACCACGAGACCACTTCGGTGCCGGGCGGCGGAAAGGCCTTGTAAAAGCCCTGCTCGGCGAGTTGCTGATTGATTTTCGGCAGCGGTTTCGATTCGTCGTGCTTGAGAAAGATCGTCAGCAAAAACGTGCCGTCGCCAGCGGGCGTGGCGGCGGGGGCGTTTTGCGGGGCACTTTGCGCGAACGCGGCGTTCGGCGCGATTGCCGCGACGGCGGCGGAAAAGACTGCGCGGGCGATCCATTGGCGGGCAAGCGGCATCGTTTCTTCTCCTGAGCAAGGGGGTGTGAGTGCAACGGGGTCATGATGAGGGACAGGCTTCATCCGTGACTATTGAACCGTAGCCAGGGTGTTGCCAGATACGCGAGTGACTTCATTTCGGGCGGTATTTTCATCGGCGTAATAAAAACGTAAGCAGAAGAACCTTGCGTGTATCGAGCACGTAGTGCCGCGCTGACCCGCTGTAAAACAAACTTTCGGATCGCGCGTCGAGCGTCTAGTCTTTAAGCACATTAAACGGACGGGCGAACGTCGGGGCGGAGTGCGCCGGCGCGCGACGCCGATCTCAAGGAGACATCGATGGAGCTCGAAACACGCACCATGGCGCGCGTGACGGCGCGGCTCGTACCGTTCCTGATGGTCTGTTATTTCGTGGCGTACCTCGACCGCGTCAACGTGGGGTTTGCTGCGCTGCAAATGAACAAGGCGCTCGATCTTTCCGCGAGCGCTTTCGGTTTCGGCGCGGGGATTTTCTTCATCGCTTACTTCTTTTTCGAAGTGCCTTCCAATTTGCTGCTGGAGCGCTTCGGGGCGCGGCGCTGGATCGCGCGCATCATGTTTACGTGGGGCATCATCGCGGGCGCGATGGCCTTCATTCCGCACATCGCGAGCTACACCGGCATGTCCAACGCGCACGTGTTCTACGTGCTGCGCATTCTGCTCGGGATCGCCGAGGCGGGCTTCTTTCCCGGCATCATTTTCCTGCTCACGATCTGGTTTCCCGCGAAGTATCGCGCGCGCGTGGTCGGCTATTTCATGGCCGCCATTCCGCTGTCCACGGTGATCGGCGGACCGATCTCGGGCTCCTTGCTGTCGCTCGACGGGCGGGGCGGACTCGCGGGTTGGCAGTGGGTGTATCTGATCGAAGCGATTCCCGCGCTCGTGCTGGCGTTCGGCGTGCTGCTCTATCTGACCGACAAGCCCGCGCAAGCGAGCTGGCTCGCCGACGACGAACGCGACTGGCTCGTGGCGCGTCAGGCGCAAGAGCGCAAGCACCGCGAGGCTGTGCACTCGTTCAGCGTGATGGAGGCGCTCGTCAATCCGCGCGTGCTCGCGGTGGCGCTCATCTATTTCGGTGCGAACGCAACCAATTACGGCTTGAGTTTCTTCTTGCCGCAGATCGTCAAGGCGTTCGGGCTGACGAATCTGCAAACGGGTTTCGTGACGTCGCTGCCGTATGCCGTGGGCGTGGTGTCGATGATCTTCTGGGGCCGTCATTCCGACCGCAAGCTCGAACGCAAGCGCCACGTGGCGTTTGCGCTGGTCGTCGCGGCGGCGGGCATTGCGGCGGCAGCGGGGCTCGACAGTCCCGTGCTGAAAATGCTGGCGCTTTCCATTGCCGGCTTCGGCATCTTCGGCTGCCTGCCGGTGATCTGGACGCTGCCTGCGGCGTTTCTATCGGGCGCGGCGGCGGCGGGCGGCATTGCGGCCGTCAACTCGCTCGGCAATCTCGCGGGCTTCTTCGGACCGTATGCGATGGGCTGGATCAAGGACAGCACGGGCGGCTTCGGCGCGGGCTTGTTGTGCCTCGCCGGCGCCGGGCTCGTGGGCGCGGGCGCCGCGCTGATCCTGCATCACAATCCCGCTCTCGAAACGCTCGACGACGCCACGCCCCCGCACGCGCACGACGACGGCGAAGTCGTGCGCCCATGAGTGAGCGACGATGACCGGAAAAAATACTAAGGCATCCAGAACGAAGGCCAATTCACCGGATACGCCGCACGGCTTCGCGCGCGGCCTCACGAACTACGGCGACCGTGACTTCAGCGTGTATTTGCGCCGCACGTTCGCGAGTTCGATGGGCTATAGCCGCGACATGCTCGACCGCCCTATTGTCGGCATTGCGCATTCGGCGAGCGGCTTCAACAACTGTCACCGGCACTTCCCGGAGCTGATCGAGGCCGTCAAACGCGGCGTGCTCGCGGCGGGCGGCTTGCCTGTCGAGTTCCCGACCATCTCGCTCGGCGAGACGTTTCTCGCGCCCACCAGCCTCAAATTCCGCAACCTGATGTCGATGGACGTGGAGGAAATGACGCGCGCCCAGCCCATGGACGCCGTCGTGCTGCTTGGCGGTTGCGACAAGACCGTGCCCGCGCAGTTGATGGGCGCGGCCTCGGCGAACATTCCGGCCGTGCAACTGGTGGCGGGACCGATGTCCACGAGCCGCCATCGTGGCGAACGGCTCGGCGCGTGCACCGACTGCCGCCGCTTCTGGGCGAAGTTTCGCGCCGCGGAGATCGACGCGCAGGAGATCGACGCCGTGGAACGCCGCCTCGCGTCCACCGCGGGCACGTGCGCCGTGATGGGCACCGCGAGCACGATGGCGATCCTCGCGGAAACGCTCGGCATGATGCCCGCGAACAGCGCCGCCTGCCCGGCCGTGGACGCGGACCGTTTGCGCATGGCGGAGGAAACCGGGCGCGTCGCGTTCGATCTCGTTGCCAACCCGGTGCGGCCCAGCGACATCATCACGGCGCAGTCCGTCGAGAATGCCCTGCGCGTATTGCTCGCCATTGGCGGTTCCACGAATGCGGTGATTCATCTCACGGCCATCGCAGGGCGCCTCGGCATTCGCGTCGATTTGCAGCATCTGAATGCGCTGAGCGAAACCACGCCGGTACTCGTCGATTTAAAACCCACTGGCCGGTTTTATATGGAGGATTTATACGCGGCGGGCGGCGTGCCCGCGATTTTGCGCGAACTCAAACCGCTATTGCATCTGGAGTGCCGCACGGTCACGGGTGAAACGCTCGGTGAACGGCTCGACGCAGTGAGTTGGATCGATCACGAGATCGTGCATCGCTTCAGCGAACCGGTGCGCGAAACTGGCGGGCTCGTAGCGCTATTCGGCAATCTCGCGCCGCGCGGCGCGATACTCAAGCGGTCGGCCGCCGACCCCGCGTTATTCGAAAAGGAAGGGCGCGCCGTCGTGTTCACTTCGCTCGAAGACCTCGCGAACCGTATCGACAGCGACACGCTCGACGTCACGCCCGACGACTTTCTGGTGCTGCAAAACGCCGGTCCCGCGAGCGAGGCCGCGATGCCCGAAGCCGGCTATCTGCCGATACCGGCGAAACTCGCGCGTGCGGGCGTGAAAGACATGGTGCGTCTTTCCGACGCGCGCATGAGCGGCACGGCCTACGGCACCATCGTCCTGCATATCGCGCCCGACGCCGCTTCCGGCGGGCCGCTCGCGCTCGTGCGCAACGGCGACCGGATTCGCTTGAGCGTCGCCAAACGTTTGCTCGAATTAATGGTCACGGAAGCAGAACTCACTCGACGTCGCACTGAAAATTCACTACGCATCAATCAACCCACACGTGGTTACGCGAAACTCTACGCACGCGAAATTTTGCAAGCCGATGAAGGCTGCGATTTTCGTTTTTTAAAGCCGGAGTGAATTGACGATTTAGTGTGGCGCGAGTTAGATTGCACGCATAAATAAAACTGTAGACCACTCGAAAGAATAAAAATGAAAGCTTTAACGGGGATGTACCGCGCGGGGATGTACCGCACGGGGATCGTCGCGGGAGTGAGCGCGTGTCTCGCGCTCGCCGCGTGCACGACTCCGGTGCGTGAGACTGCGCTTTCCGGCACCACGGCGAACGCTGCCGCGTTGGCCAGCCTGCCAACGCCCACTGCCGGCACGCCTTGTCATTTCTTGCGTCCCGCGTACACCGCGGCCGAGCGTCAGCTCGGCATGCACGGCAGCGTGCGCGTGGCCTACGTCATCGACGAAACCGGTCATATCGAGCGTGCCGTCGTCGTGCAGAGCAGCGGCAGCGAGCAGCTCGACGCCGCCGCGCGCAATGCGGTGGCGCAGGGCGTCTGCGCGCCGTATCGTCTGAACGGCGAGCCGCGTCGTATCTTGCAGCACACCACGTTTCGCTTCGAGGCCGGGCAGGGCAGCGCGCTGGGGGCGCTGCCGTTGCACGGCGACGACGATATCGCGGCACTCGCGATGGCGCCGCAGCGGCCGCCTGAACTCGCCGCGCGGCCGCAGCCGTGGCAACCCGAGCCAGGGCTTGCCGCGCCTTCTGTCACGCCGCCGGCCGTGCCGCCCATGCCCGCGTTGTCGCTGGACGAAGCGTTGCGCGACGCGATCTTCGATCGCATGGGCATTCCGCCCGGTTCGCCCAAGGCCACGCTGGTGATGAGCTGGACCCGGCGTATCACCGAAGATCCCGACACCGGACGCTTTCTCGGCAAAGGACCGACCCACGCAAACGTTTTCGCGTTGAGCCCGCCATTACGCGCGGTGTTCTTCACCGAGGCCATGTTGCGTTTGACGCCCGAGCAGCGCGCCACGATGTTCACGCTGATCGCGCAGGCCTTCAACAACGCACCGGCGGATTGCGGCGGTGTGAAGAGCGTAGCGGTCGTGCTCTCGCGCAACCTGCAATGGTCGCAACTCTCCGAAGCCGATATCGACGCGTATTTCAGCGTGATCTACGCAATGTTCAAGCAGTCGGCGTTGCAGAGTCCCGAGGCGAAAGTGGGCGTGCAGCAGGGCATGGAAGGACGGCAGGCGATTCTGGACACGCTCAAGAACGAGTTGCGTAGCGACCCGCAAGCCACGCGCATCCTCGCCGCGTCGCTTGCGAGCGGTGCGAGCGAGTCGCCCGCGCTGTGGTGCGCGAAGATGCGCATCATCAATCACGCGGTGATCACGGCGCCGCAGCCGTATCGCGACTGGTTCATCGTCAATATGGAAATGGACTCGCTCGAAAAGTATCAAACGCTCGCGCGACGCAGCGCGCCCGCCGCGCAGCCGAACGTCGCGGAGCCGAACGTCGCGCCCGAGGATTATTCCTCGCGCGTGCAGCGGCGCGTGCGGCCCAACGTCGTCTGGGCGGGCCCGATCGACGGCCTGCAAACCTCGATCCGGGTGATTTGCGCGCCCAACGGCACACTGCTCTCGGCCATGGTCACGCATGGCAGCGGCAACGCGGCGTGGGACGCGGCGGCGCTGCAAGCGGTGCAGCACTCGGACCCGATGCCGGTCGACGCGAGTGGTCATGCGCCACGGCAATTCGTCATCACGTTGCGGCCGGTGGGTTGATTCACGGGGAAGTCCGCCCGCGGCGCGCTGTTTAAGCGCCGCGAGTTGCAGCGATTTCGCACTCTCGTTCGTAGCGTTTTTTCGCAGGTGTCATCTTTTGGCCCCAAAAATTTCACGCGAAAGACTGAAGCGACCGGCCTATGTTGCCGATATCCGGGGAAATGTCTTCGGTTTCCTTCGATCAATGGCTCGTTCCCGTTCCAGACCGGTCAGGCGCACTCACGCCACTCCCATGATTGGGAAAATGCTGCCATTGTCAGACGACACGGTGCGGCAGCGGCTGATCGGCTATCACATGATGCTCGCCAACCTGCGCAACCAGTGCGGCGATCTCGCGCATTTCGTCACCATCGCGAAGGTGGTCGTGAGCGCGTCGCATTTGTTCGACGCCGGTTACGGCCATGCTTGTCTCGAAGGGCTGACCGAAGCGCACGACGCGCTCGAGCGCAACGTGCGCGCTTCGGTCGAGCGCGGCGTCTGGGGTATCGACGAAATCACGTTCGAATTGTTCGCCGACCTGCTCACGCTTTACGAAGCGCAATTGCGCGAGGCGCCCGCCCAGGCGGTGACGCTCGCGCTGGAGAACACGGCGCTCAGCCGTGCCGATTCGGTACGGCCCATTCATCGCGAGCGCCTGGCCGCCGCGCAGGCCGGGTCGCCGGTGGCCGCACACGACAACGCGGCCGCGCCCGGCGTGATGGCGCCGGACCACGGCCGCGTGGATATTGCGAATGCGGCTTGAGGCCTCGATCGTTATCTTCTGACCACGCCCATGATGAGCGTGACGAGGAAGATCACGAGGAAGATGAAGAACAACACTTTCGCAATGCTGGCGGCGCCCGCCGCAATACCGCCAAAGCCGAGTGCCGCGGCAATGATCGCGACGATAAAAAAGACCAGCGCGTAATAAAGCATGATGGACCTCCGTCGCCCAGACGATTTTCGGGTCGTACCGTGCGAGTGCCGGAATGGCCCGGCGGCGCACGATGCGTGCGAGGCAGTGCGCAAAACGCGTGCCGCGTTTTAAAGCAGAAATCGGTAAAAATGGGGACGTGAAAAAACAACGTTAATCGTGTTTCAACGAAAAATTCGGGCAATTTGGCGGTTTGCCCTGGTTTTAGGCCCAATTCGGCTTTTTGCGCGCCGCGCAATGCGGGCATAATGCGAATGGAGCAGTACGAATAAAAAGGGTCGAGGTCGCTTTACCCGGTTTTCATTCGGATTAATTGCGGCCCGCAATTAGCACTCGATCATTGCGTTGAATTCGAACGGTTTTATCTCGCGATTCAACGCAGAGCGATATCCCCGCCACGAACGCGCAACGCGTTCGCCTGCCCCAATCCCTACATGTGTTTTCGGACGTCCATGGGTGCGTCCGTTCAGGAATTGATTGATGAAACCGGCAAGGAATTCATTGTGGTCGCGTGTCGGCCGCCATGTGGCGTTTGGTGTGACGGCGACCGCGCTCGCGGCGACGATTGGTCTCCTGTATTACCGCCATGAAGCGCGTATTGCGCAAACGCCGCCGCCCGCGTTGACGGGCGTGGCCAATGAGATGCGCCACGACGCGGCGGCATGGACGCACCAGGAAAAAGACGCTTCGGCCATGCTGCGCGATATCCATACGCGCGACGTGGCGGCTATTGGCGTGAGTCGCGACGCGATTCTCGTCTCCACGCTCGAAGGCGAAAAATACTATGTGGCCGACCACAACGGCACGTTCTCGAGCGTGCTGCTGTTCGGCGACCTGAAGCCGGGCGCCGACACGCCGTATCAACTCGTCTGGCTGCCCGACGCCCAGGTGCATACGGGCGCGGCGCGCTGGGCCGAGGCCTTCGAGCGCCTGCGCGACATCATCAGCCTCCTGTTGCCCATTCTGCTGATTGGCGGCGTGGCGTGGTTCATGCGCCGCGAAATGACGGGCGGCGCGCGCCTGCTGAGCAAGACGCCCACGCTGCGTTTCGACGACGTGATCGGCGCGGGCGAAGCGAAGGCCGCGCTCGCCGACGTGCGCGCGTGGCTCACCGAACCCACGCAATTCACCGGCATGGGCGTGCGCGCCCCGTGCGGCATCCTCATGACGGGCGGGCCCGGCGTGGGCAAGACGCGTCTCGCGCAGGCGCTCGCGGGCGAGTGCGGCGCGAACTTCATTGCGATCACGGGCAGCTATTTCAGCGCGAAGTACTACGGCGTGGGCATCCAGAAGGTCAAGCACCTGTTCGAGCTCGCGCGCAAGAACGCGCCCACGGTGATCTTCATCGACGAAGCCGACGGTCTCGGCAAACGCACCGACACGGGCGGCGGTCCCGTGGAAGCGGAAAGCAACCGCATCATCAATCAACTGCTCGCGGAGATGGACGGGTTCGCCTCGAACGAAGGCGTGATCATCGTGGCGGCCACGAATCATCCGGAGAATCTCGACGAAGCGTTGCGCCGTCCCGGCCGCTTCGACCGCACGGTGCCGGTGCGCTTGCCCGACGTGGAAGATCGCGCGGAAATCCTGCGCTTTTACGCGGCGAATCTGAAAACGCACGGCAACGCGATCGACTTCGATCAGCTCGCGCGTCTGACCACGGGTCTTTCACCCGCCACGCTTTCGATGATCGTGAACCAGGCCGGACTTGTCGCGCGTAAAGCGGGCGCGAAAGCGGTGAGCGCCGAGCACTTCATCGAGGCGATCAAGATCGCGCGGATCGGCGACGTGAATGGCGCGGAGCGCGCGCTGTCCGACGACGAACGCACGCGGATCGCGATTCACGAAGCGGGCCACGGTCTCGTGGCGGCGCTGCTCGACACGGGCGTGCTGGAAGAAGTGACGATCCTGCCGCGCGGCGGCGCGCTCGGCGTGGCGCTCATCACGAAGCGCCAAGACAAGTACCTGTACCGCGAAACGGAAATGCGCAACGAAATCCAGGTGCTGCTGGGCGGGCGCAATGCCGAACTGCTGATGTTCAACGAGGCATCGAGCGGCGCCGCGTCGGATTTGCAGGAGGCTTCGCGTATCAGCCTCGACATGGTGTCGAAGCACGGCTTCAACGCCGACGGCAATCTCTTCAGCCTCGCGGCGCTGCCGCAGCAATACGCGGGCTTGCAATTGAAGAACGCGATCGAGCATGCGAACGCGTTGCTGCACGATCTCAACGACGCGTGTTTCGCGTTGCTGCGCGCGAACGAACCGGTGTTGCGCGCCATTGCCGACCAGTTGCTCGAATCGGAAACGGTGCCGGGCGAAACGGTGTATCGCCTGATTCGCGAGCATGCGGCCGCGGTCGAGCGCGCGCAAACGCCGGTCATCGCGCAAGAGGCGGCGTAAGCGCAAAGCGGGGCGTCGGCAAGGTCAACTAAAAAATCACGCAGCACGCTCACGGCGTGCCTCTCGCGAGGCACGCCGTTTTTCATGGGGCCGAGGCGCGGCATGGACAACGTTTGCGAGCACATGAACTTCGCTACTGGTAGTCTGTCGACGATTAAGTCGTAGCAGCGATCAGGTGGGTCCATGTCCAAACGTATTTTGCTTGTCGACGACGATCGCGATATCACGGACGCCGTCGCCATGCTCCTCGAATTCGAAGGCCACGAAGTGCGCAGCGTCAACGACGGCGCGAGCGCGTTGCAGGCGGTCCAGTCGTTCGTGCCCCATGTGGCGTTTCTCGACTGGCGACTGCCCGACATGAGCGGCGCGGAACTCGCCGCGCGTCTCAAGGCGCACCCCGGCGTTGCGCAAACGCGCTTCGTGCTGCTCTCCGGCTTCGTCGCGCCGGAAGCGTTCGAGCGCGCCGCTGGCGGTGGCGCCGGCACCCCGTCCGATGGGGCACCTCTCAGCGAGTTCGACAAAACTCTGACGAAACCCGCAAGCATCGAAGACCTGCTGTCCTGTCTTTGAGCGCTGGCGGCACGGGAATGCCGTTTGCTCGCCCGATGGAATTCGGCGTGGGGTCGCGCACTTCCGGTCGCGCGCACGATTGCAATCATTCCTCGCGCCGTATTTCGTTCACCTGTGTTTTTGCCATGAGTTCGATCGACTTGACGACGCCTCCCAACGTGCAATGCCCCGGCTGGCAGGGCGAAATGGCGCAGCGTATCGCCGCGTTCGACTGGAGCGGTACGTCGCTCGGCCGGCGCGAGACGTGGTCGCCGAGTCTCGTCGCCGCGGTGCAGTTGCTGCTCGCCTCGCCGTCCCCGCTCGTCATGCTGTGGGGGCAGGAAGGCTCGATGATTTACAACGACGCCTATGCCGTGTTCGCGGGCGGCCGCCATCCGTTTCTGCTCGGCAAGCCGGTGGAAGTGGGCTGGCCCGAGGTGGCGTCGTTCAATCGCAACGTGGTGGATACCTGTCTCGCGGGCGGCACGCTCACGTTCAAGGACAAGCAACTCGTGCTGTATCGCGAGGGCAGCGCCGAAGACGTGTGGATGGACCTGAGCTACAGCCCCGTGATCGAGGACGACGGCCGGCCCGCGGGCGTGATCGCCATCGTCTTCGAAACCACGGAAAAGATTCTCGCGGAGAAGAAGCGTCAGCAGGCCGAAGAGGCGCTGCTGCAACTCACGCAAACGCTCGAGCACCGCGTGGCGACCGAAGTGAGCGCGCGCGTTTCGATGGAAGAGCGCCTGCGCCAGGCGCAGAAGCTCGAAGCGATCGGCAGTCTCACGGGCGGCGTGGCGCACGACTTCAACAACGTGCTGCAGGTCATCTCCGCGAATCTGCAACTCATCGAACTGGCGACGAAAAGCAACGAGGCGCTGCAACGGCGCGTGGCCGCGGTGGGCACGGCCGTGGCGCGCGGCGCGAAGCTCGCCTCGCAACTGCTCGCGTTCGCGCGGCGCCAGCCGCTCGCGCCCGCCGTGTTGCGGCCCACCGAACTGGTGGACGGCATGAGCGAAATGTTGCGCCGCACTTTGCCCGAAACCATCGCGCTCGATATTCCCGTGCGCGACGACGCCTGGAATATCTACGCCGATCGCAACCAGCTCGAAAGCGCGCTGCTCAATCTCGTGATCAATTCGCGCGACGCGATTCAGGCCACGGGATCGATCGCCATTCGCATCGACAACGTCGACGCGCAACGCGACGCGCGCGCCACTCATGCGGGCGTGCCGCCGGGCGAGTACGTGCGGCTCTCGGTGGGTGACACCGGCAGCGGCATGCCCACGCACGTGAAGGCGCGCGTGTTCGAGCCGTTCTTCACGACCAAGGCGGAAGGCAAGGGCACGGGGCTCGGCTTGAGCATGGTGTTCGGTTTCGTCTCGCAGAGCGCGGGCTTCGTCGACATTCAAAGCGCAGAAGGCGAGGGCACGGCCGTCGACCTGTATTTTCCGCGCAGTCTCGCCGCGGAACCGCGCGCGCCGCAGTCAGCGGTATCGAGAGAGATTCGCGGCGGCGAAACGATCCTCGTGGTCGAAGACGACGCCGGCGTGCGCATTGCCGCCATCGACATGCTCGCGCAGCTCGGCTACAAGGTGCTCTCCGCGCAGGACGGCGACGCCGCGCTCGCGATCGTGCAAAGCGGCCAGCATATCGACCTGCTGTTCACCGACGTGGTGATGCCGGGGACCGTGCGCAGCAGCGAACTCGCGCGCATCGCGAGCGGGTCGCCGTACAACGCGCGCGTGCTGTTCGCCTCGGGCTACACGCGCGACATCATCTTCCACGACGGCAAGCTCGACGAGGGCGTGGCGCTCATCGGCAAGCCGTACCGGCTGGACGACCTCGCCAGCGCCGTGCGCGACGCGCTCGAAGCCGCGCATGCCGTGCCTTCCGTGGCGCCGCGCGCGAACGAGGAACAGGTGGCGGCGCAGACCCAAACCCAAGCGCAGACGCCAACCCCGCCGCCGCAATCGCACGCGGCGGGCTGACGCGCAGCGCGCGGACGCATGCCACTATTTCAGCGTGACCGCGAAGCCGCCGGGCGCGGTGGTGTGCAAGGCGCCGTCGTCGCCGGGTGTGACGGCCGCGCACCAGTGCTGGGTTTCCGCAGGCCAATGCACGGTGAGGCAATAATTGCCGCCAGCGTCGACGCTCCATTCCGCCTGCGCCGTCTTGCTGTGGCTTTTGCTGAAGCGCGCGTCGGCGAAACGCGTGACGAGCGCCGTGCCGTCGGCGTCGTTTTTCCAGCGCAACAGCAAGCCGCGGCTGTTCACATAACTGCCTTCCGTGCCGGCGATGCGTTTGACGAGCGCCTCGCGATCCAGAGACGTGGCCGACGCGGCATCCGTTTGCGCCGATGCCGCGAGCGGAGCGCCTGCCGCCGCCGCTGCGGCCACCCCGGCTACGACGCGCGCCATCGCATTGCCGCGACGCCCGCGGCGGCTTCCATTCGAATGTGACATCGGCAGATTCCCGTGACGGGAGGCACCCGGTTGAACGACTCGACACGCACCACCCGCACCCTACGATGATTCGCGCCGCCGCGAAAGCCGTGGCAAACGCGGATCCCGCAGACGTTTCGGACCACGGATCAATGGCCGATGCGTCGGGCGGCATTCTTCCGTGACACGCAAAAATCGTTGCGCGCGCATCGACCTCGCCATGCGCGTCGAGGACGCTGCGAGCGCCGAAGGGTGGCGCGGAAGCGGCCAAAGCCCGATAATGGCACGGTCGTCATGTGGAATCGCATAAATTCAAGCCGCATAAATCCGCATGCGACGATCCGCGCAGTTCGAGGCGGCGCCAGCGAGTTCGGGGACTCGCCATGCGTGCCGCCCGGCAGCCTTGCGCCATCGCGTCAGCCTCCCTGAATGCCGCATGCCCGCGCTGAGGCCGGATTGCGGACGCCCGACGGTGTCGCCATTGAATAGTCCGAACGAAATTTACTCCTTGCCGCGCAGCCGCCTTGCGCGCTGGCTCGCGGCGCCGGGCGAGCAAACGCCGCGCGATATTCGCGTCGCGCTCGTCGGCACGTTGTTCGGAACCCTGCCGATTTTCTTCGGCGGCGTCTTCAACACCATCGCCGTGGCGGGTGTGCTCGTGCGGCGTCATCCCACGCTGCCGTTCAAGGTCTGGTTTTTCGCCGAAGTCACGGTGTGCGTGCTGCGCTTCATCGTGCTGCTGATCTCGCGGCGCCGCGCGGCGGCGGGCCGGTCCACGCCCACCGATCTCTATCTGCTGCTTGCGCCGCTGTGGGGCGCGACGGTCGGCTACGGCGCCTTCGTGAGCGCGGTGAGCGGCGACTGGGTGGCGGCCACGCTGTCGTTTCTCTCGGCGGCGGCCATGGTGGGCGGCATCTGCTTTCGCAATTTCGCCGCGCCGCGTCTCGTCGCGGTCATGATCTTCCTCTCGCTCGGACCGTGCTGCCTGGGCGCGCTGGTCGCGCACGAACCGGTGCTGCTGCTCACGCTGCTGCAAATTCCGTTCTACCTGTTCGCGATGAGCGTGGCGGCGCAGCGCCTGAACGGCCTGCTCATCTCGACGATGAAGGCCGAGCGCGAGCACAGCCATCGCGCGCGCCACGACGCGCTCACGGGCCTGCTCAACCGCGAAGGGTTGTTCCGCGCCGCGAATCGCGTGGGCTCGACGCCTATCGCGGCGGGCTCGACCGTGCTGTTCGTCGACCTCGACGGCTTCAAACTCGTCAACGACGCGCACGGTCACGAAGCGGGCGACCTGCTGCTCGTGCAGGTCGCGCTGCGCCTGCGCTCGCTCGCGGGCAAGGACGCGCTGATCGCGCGGATGGGCGGCGACGAGTTCGTCATCATCGACTGTCCTTCCGTGCGGCCCGCGCATGAACTCGCGGCGCTCGTGACCGAAGCGATCGAGCGGCCGTTCGACCTCGCGCCCGGCTTGCTGGTCAAGGTCGGTGCGAGCGTCGGGCTGGCCACGGTGACCGAGGCCTCCGCCGACGTCGATCAGGTGCTGCGTCACGCCGACATGGCGATGTACGCGGCCAAACGCCAGAAAGCGTTCGCGCGCCGGCACGCGGAAACGGCGGGGAAGACGGCCGACGGCGTGGCCGCGTCACCGCTTTCGTCCTCGTATTTGTCGCCGGAACAAGGCGATTAGCCGGCCGCTTCAAGGGTTTGGAACGGGCTTTAAAGCGCGCGAGTTAAATCGTTTCTTGCACGAAAACGTTTGCAGAATTCGAATGACGCTGGAATCGCGCAAGACCGAACCGGTAATACGGCGCAAAGGCGCTCCCTTGCGAAGTCGTTCATACGGTATTGCATTTGCTTATCGCCACGGGACTGCGTCGCCCCGCTTCGCATAAACATGACTAAAGCGGGAGAATTCGTGCAAGCCTTATCCAGCAAGGCTTGGCGAGCCATACGCCGCAGCGGCACACGGGGTTTAAACGCGTTGCGCACGCGCAGACACGCATCGCATCTGGTTAACCCGTGCTGGATTTGGGGGCGCGCCATCTTTATCGTCGTGCGAATTCCGCTTTGAATCAAGGATCAATCGCATGACCCAACATTCGCCGTTGACCGGCATTTCTTCGATGGCAACGCGGCTCGTGCTGGCCGATCTCGTGCAGGCCTGGCAGGCGCAGGGCGGCGCACCGGTGCAGATCGAATCGGTGGGCGGCGTGGAAGCCGCGCGCCGCGTGACGGAGGGCGAAGCGTTCGATCTCGTGATCCTCGCCGACGACGCGCTCGCGAAGCTCGCCAGCGCCGGTCACGTCGATCTGGCCACGCGCGTGGATCTCGCGCGTTCGGCCATCGCGTTCGCCGTGCGCGCGGGTACGCCGCATCCCGACCTGAGCCGCGACGAAGCCGTGCGCGCCGCCGTGCTCGCCGCGCGGCGCGTGGGTTATTCGACCGGCCCGAGCGGCACGCATCTCTCGAAGCTGCTGGAGCGCTGGGGCATTGCGCAGGAGATGGCGTCGCGCCTCGTGCAGGCGCGCCCGGGCGTGCCCGTGGCGTCGCTCGTCGCGCAAGGCGAGGTCGATCTGGGCCTGCAGCAGGTCAGCGAACTCGTGAACGTGGATGGCGTGGAGATCGTGGCGGCGCTGCCAGCCACGGTGCAACGCGTGACGACGTTTTCGGCGGCCTGCGCGGCCACCTCGCCCGAGGCGCGCCGCGCGCTGGCGGCCGCTTTCCTCGCGTTTGCCGCCGCCCCCGCGAACGACGCGATTCGCGAGCGTCACGGCATGGAGGCGCCGCTGCGCGCGTGAACGGCGCGTGTGGCGGGTGGTGTGCGGCAAGCGGCGCGCGGCAAGCGGTGCGCGACTAGCGGCGCGCGGCAAGCGGTGCGCGACCAGCGGTGCGCGGCAAGGGTACGTTTGCTGAAAGCCGTTATCGCAGCAGCGCGGCCCACGCGGACACGTCGTCGCCACTGCTGATTTTCGGATCGGCGAGACCGTCGACCATGAAGGTCGGCGAAACGTGAATGCCGTTTTGGCGCGCGTATTTCGCGTGCCATTTGATCTCGCGATCGAGATCGGGAATTTCGAACGCCTCGCGCAGTGCCACGCCGCTGTACTGCTCGATGCGCGCGATGATGTCGTTGGGCGTGGCGTCGCGGTTCGCGCCGCCGCAGTGGTGCGTGAACTCGAACGCTTCGCGATGCGCCGCCACGGCCGCCATCACCTGCTTCGCTGCTTCCTTGCCGCCCGGCAAGGTGGAGGCCGCGAGAATGCAGCGCACGATCACGCCCGAATACATATGCCACGGCTGCGATTGCAGGCGGATCTTCACGGTGATGTTATCCGCGCCCGCTTCCTGCAACAGCGCGTCGATCTTGTTGAAGGCGCGCACCGAGTACGGGCAGGTGGGTTCGAGAAACATTTCGAACACGCGCGGGCCGTGGCCCCATGTGAGCGCGTCGGCTTTCCATGCGGGCGTGGCGGCGGAATGCGGGGTCATGGGCATCGGTCCTCGTTGAATGTCGCTCGGTCGTGGCAACGAACGGAGGGCAGTATCGCATGGGGGGCGCGATCGAGTCGCGGCTCGCACATCGAGCGCGCGTTTCGAATTCTTTCTATGTCGTGCGTGCCTCGATAAGCCGATACTGGCTAAGTCGAATGCGCCTCCGTATTCGACAGACTGATCGGTATTTCCGTACCTTTTTGCCCCGCTTTCGCGGGGCTTTTTTATCGGGCGGAGAATTCGCCATTGACGCCGCTCATCGGCACTATTTCGATACGAACGGCGAAGCGAGCATGGCTTGGGTGACGGGCGCCGCCGTGGCCGTTGTGCCCGCGGCGACCGCGGGCGTCCACCGGTACACCACGAGATTCGAGCCGTTGTAATTGTCTTTCGTCACCACGTATTCGCCGCTCGCGCGCTGGAACGAACGCAGACCGTACATCGAATCGACATCGTTGCCCACGTACACCGCATTGGGATTGCTATTGGTGAAGGTCGTGTCGAGCTTGCCGGTGGTGAGATTGAACGCGTCGATATTGGGCACCGTGTGCACATAACCCACGAACAGTTCGTTGCCGCTTGCCGTAATCGATTTCGGATTCGCGCCCGAAATGGTAATGACAGGGTTCGGCGTGCCCGTATTGCCCGCGAGCCAGCCGTGATACACCTCCACGCGCGAGCCCACGGCGGTCCAGTCGGTATTGCCGGTGATACCCTGCGCGAGAATCATCGTGTCGCTTTCCGGCAGATAGATGATGCGCGTGAGTTGCGAGATCGTGCGCGGGATTGGCGTGGTCTTCGGCGTGCCCCAGACGGGTTGGCCGCTCGCGTCGAAGCCGGTGAGCGGGTAATGCGAAATCACGTTGGTCTTGTCGAGACCGGCCCAGATATCGCCTTTGCTGTCGAGGCAAAAACCGTCGCGCACACGGGCGGTCGTATTGAACGCGGCGCCCGGCATCGTCGCATCGGGAATCGCGATATAGCCGCTTTGCGGATTGAAGTGGAAGAAGTAGAACGTGTCGGGATTCTGGCTGGCCGCAACGAGAATGCGATGACCGTTCACATAGGCCACTTGCGCGAAATGTTCGCCGCGCTCGTGATCGGCGAGATTGATGCGCGGGTCGGACGGGTACGTGACGGGGTCGATCGTATTGGCCACGAAGGTGCCACCGGCCGCGCCCGCATACACGTGCGTGCCGCCGTAAAACAGCACGCCGTCGGTGCCGGGGTCGGGGGCGCCGTTGCCTTCGAAATTCAGCGACTGCAATTTCCAGCGCAAATAACCGCTGCCGTCGTACGCGTGAATATCGGTGCCGCCGTCGCGGCCCAGATCCCACGAGCCGCCCCATGGGTTGTTGAGCACGTAAAGATTGCCGGCCGAATCCTTGCCGATCCCCGCCACGCGCGTGAAGCGCTTGTCGCCCACCTGGCCCTTGAGGCCTGTGGCCGTGTTCAGATAACCGCCCTTGACGCCGAACGTGCCGGTGGCGATCGGTGCGCCCGCAACGTTGTACAGCTTGATGTTCATGTCGGGACCGGAGTCGCCGATCATCAATTGCGCCGTTTGCGTGTCGAAATAGAGCGACGATGGCCGCGCGGTCGCGCCGAGTTGAATCGTGTTGCGCTTGTCGCCGTTCGGACCGAATTCGACCACGGCACCCGCGCTCTTTTGCGCGACCCAGAGGTTGCCGGCCGCGTCCACGGCGAGCGCGCCCGGTCCCGCAATGCCGATATCGCGTTGCCACACGCCCGCGGTCGTGAACACGCGCACGCGGTTGCCGGGGAAGTCACTGGCATAGAGCAGCGAGCCCGCGGTGGCGAGACCGGTCACGACGTCGGCGAGCCGTTCGGTGGTCGTGTCGCTCACGCTGATGAGCAGATCGCGCGCACGGCTCGTGCGGTTGTAGCGTCCGACCTTGCCACTGCCGTACGTGCTGTTGAATTGCATGGCGACGAACAGCGAGCTGGTGTTGCCCGTGATCGCGCCGCCCTGAAAGTCGCCGTGGCCGCCGATCGAGCCGAGGCTTTGACCGTTCTGATAGAGCGCGATGCCGCCTTCGTTTTCGTCCCACATCGACGACGTATAGATCACGCCTTCGGGCGCGACCCACATCGAGCGGGCCACGCTGCCCACGCGCGTGGCGTTGCTGCCGTAGCTGTTCGCCAGCCAGTCCGTTGAATATTGCGCTTCGCACACGGGCGCGAGCGCCGCCGTGAGCGCGACCGCGAGGCTCGCGGCGCAGAGTCGTTTCACAACCATGAAAGAAAGATAATTCCGTTACACGTCACGCGCCGGGCGCGTGTTCGAGAGTCGCGGGGGAGCCATGTCCGCAAAGTGCAAGCCGGCCCTGACGATTCGAGCGTGGCGTCGGTCGCCCGTTGCGAGTGACGCGTCGAAATGGTGGGGATATCTCTGCGGGTTAACGGCAGGTATGGAGTGAATTGAAGCGAATTCTAAAAGGGTATGAATGGCGCTTTAAAAAGCACTAATGGCTTTCCTTTGCATGAATGCGCTTACGGGTATGCAAGCTGCGGCCATTCATCGCCATTCATTCCAGCCAGGGGAATTGCATCATGACAGCGACGGACAATACCGAGGCGTTGCGCGGCGCGAGCGTGGACCCGCCTCATGCAGCCATGAATGCGAGCGCTGTCGACGCACCGAATCCGGTTTCGCGCGATAGTACGCGGGCGTACCGTTCTGGCGCCCTGCGTTCGGGAGTACCATGAAGCGCATCGCAAAGCTGTTGCACCCGCTCGCGGCGCGGCACGCGCCCGGCGCTTAGGCTCACATCTCACGCCCCGAGAGCCGCCTATGGACACTCAGGCCACCACTGCTTTCTTTCTCGCGCGCATTCAGTTTGCGTTCACGGTCGGCTTTCATATTATTTTTCCGGCCATTACGATCGGTCTCGCGAGTTTTCTCGTCGTGCTCGAAGCGCTTTGGCTCAAGACGGGCCGCGAGGCGTATCGCGATCTCTACCACTACTGGTCGAAGATCTTCGCCGTGAATTTCGGCATGGGGGTGGTGTCGGGCGTGGTGATGGCCTGGCAGTTCGGCACCAACTGGAGCCGTTTCGCGTATTTCGCGGGCGGCATCACGGGGCCGCTGCTCACGTACGAAGTGCTCACGGCGTTCTTTCTGGAAGCCGGCTTTCTCGGCGTGATGCTGTTCGGCTGGAATCGCGTGGGGCGTGGTCTGCATTTTCTCGCCACGGCAATGGTGTCGCTCGGCACGCTCATCTCCACGTTCTGGATTCTCGCGTCGAATAGCTGGATGCAAACGCCGCAAGGCTATCGCGTGATCGACGGGCGCGCGGTGCCGGTGGACTGGCTCGCCGTCATTTTCAATCCGTCGTTTCCGTACCGGCTCGCGCATATGGCCATCGCGGCGTTTCTCGCGACCGCGTGCTTCGTCGGCGCGTGCGCCGCCTGGCATTTGCGCAGACGAAACGACAACGCGCCCATTCGCACGGCGCTCTCCATGGCGATGTGGATGGCCGTGATCGTCGCGCCCATACAGGCCGTTGTGGGCGATCAGCACGGCCTGAACACGCTCGAGCATCAGCCCGCGAAAATCGCCGCGATCGAAGGGCACTGGGTCAACGTGCCGGGGCAGCCCTCGCCACTCGTGCTGGTCGGCTGGCCCGACATGAAAGCCGAGGAAACGCGTTATGCCATTGAAGTTCCGGTGCTCGGCAGTCTCATTCTCACGCACAGTCTCACGCGGCAGATTCCGGCGCTCAAATCGTTTCCGCCCGAGGATCGGCCCGATTCCACCATCGTGTTCTGGAGCTTTCGCCTCATGGTCGGCATGGGCGTGCTGATGATCCTGATGGGCGTGTGGGCGCTCGTGTTGCGTGTGCGCGGCGCCTTGTATTCGTCGCGCGCGTTCCTGTTTTTCGCGCAGTACATGGGGCCCGCCGGGCTCGTTGCGTTGCTGGCGGGCTGGGTCACGACGGAAGTGGGCAGGCAACCGTGGGTCGTCTACGGCGTGATGCGCACCGTGGACGCCACGTCGCCCACGCCCGCCGTACAACTGGGCCTCAGTCTCGCGTTGTTCGTGGTGGTGTATTTCGCGCTGTTCGGCACCGGCATCGTCTATATCTTGCGGCTCGTGCGCAAAGGTCCGCAGCCTCACGAAGGCGAACGCGTGCGCCACGGCGGCGCGGGCCGGGCACGCACGCCGGCGCGGCCGCTTTCGGCGGCATCCGAGGACGGCGACGAGCATCGCCAGTCGAGCGATGCGCAACGATGAAGCGCATTAGGGAGAGCCGCGCATGGGCGTCGATATCACGCTGATCTGGGCCGTCATCATCGCATTCGGCATCATGATGTACGTCGTGATGGACGGATTCGACCTGGGCATCGGCCTCCTGTTTTTCACGGTGCGCGACAAGGAAGAGCGCGACGTGATGATGAATACCGTCGCGCCCGTGTGGGACGGCAACGAAACCTGGCTCGTGCTGGGCGGCGCGGGTCTGTTCGGCGCCTTCCCGCTCGCGTATTCGGTCGTGCTGAGCGCGCTGTATCTGCCGCTCATCGTCATGCTGATCGGGCTGATCTTTCGCGGCGTGGCGTTCGAGTTTCGCTTCAAGGCGCACGAGCGCCGCCGTCATCTCTGGGACATGGCGTTTATTGGCGGCTCGCTGGTCGCGACCTTCGCGCAGGGCGTCGTGCTCGGCGCGTTCATCGACGGCTTGCCGGTGCGCGATCACGCGTATGCGGGCGGCAGTCTCGACTGGCTGCGGCCATTCCCGCTGTTTTGCGGCCTCGCGCTACTCGCGGCGTATGCGCAACTCGGTGCGACCTGGCTCATCATGAAGACCGAAGGCGAGCTTCAGGCGCACATGTACCGGCTTTCGTTGCGTCTCGCGTGGACCTTGCTGGCCGTCATCGTGCTCGTGAGCTTGTGGACGCCGCTCGCGCACGCGGCGATCGCGCATCGCTGGTTTTCGCTGCCCAATCTGCTGTTCTTTTCGCCGGTGCCGGTACTGGTCGCGCTGTGCTTCGTCGCGAAGCTCTATGCGCTCGCGCACAGGCATACGGTCACGCCGTTCATCATCACGTTGATGGTGATCTTTCTCGGCTACAGCGGGCTCGCCATCAGTTTGTGGCCGAACATCATTCCGCCTGCCGTGTCGTTATGGGACGCGGCCGCGCCGCCCGAAAGCCAGTTGTTCTCGCTCGTGGGCGCGCTCTTCATTCTGCCTTTCATACTCGTCTACACCGCGTGGAGCTATTACGTATTTCGCGGCAAGGTGAGAGTGGGCGACGGTTATCACTGACGACCATGGACACCCGGGTGCGGCGATGAAACTCGAACGCGGAGAACGCGAAGGCGGCACGTGGTGGAGCAAGCTGCTGTGGTTGGTCGGCTTGTGGGCCGCGAGCGTGAGTGTGGCGGGCGTGGCGGTGTTGTTGCTGCGCGCCGCGATGGAAGCGGCGGGCTTGAAGACGCACTGAACCGCGCTTGGTCGTGACGTTTTCAGCAACAGGAACAGCCGCCGCGATGGCGCATGCCGTAGCTGCCCGCACTGTCGCCATCGCTGTCTGCGCCGCCCACGGAGGCGGCTTTCGTATTGATATGACGTTGCGCGGGATCGCCGCATGAGGGGCAGGCCAGCGCTTCGTCGCGCTCGGCAATGCGGCGCGAGGCTTCGAACAGGCCGCAGCTGGGGCAGTCGTAATCGTAAAAGGGCATGACGCGGGCCGGTCGAATGAGCTTGCGCGGCCGACGCGGCACGCGCGAAACGCAGAGTATGCAACAGATTCGCGGCGCGGGTGTGGCACGCGGGAACGCGCAGGATCGTGCGCATTCGACAAAATTCGCCAGGATAGGCGGCGCTTTTGGCGCCTAGTGGCAATACAGGTCGTTTTCGGCGTTGAACATGTCGAAGGCCAGGTTCGTGGCTTGACCGGCGCGCACGGTCGCGAGCCAGCGATCACGGCGCCATGCCGTGACGGTATGTTCGACGAAGGCGGTGCTCGCGGCGTCGCCGCTGCGCGTGGCGACATAGGCGGGCGCGGGCGCGATGCTACCGGGCAGCGCGCGGTAGTACATCCAGTCGGGTTGTTTGAGCAGCGAACGCACCACGTATTCGTCGGCGACGAGCGCGGCGCAATCGCCGGCCTGGAAGGCGAGCAGCGCGTCCAGCGGGCGGTCGAAGCCCTGCACGTTGGCGTGATAGGCGTGCGCCGCGCGGGCGGCATACGGGTCGCCGCTGGCCGCGCACACGGGTTTCGCGCGCAAATCGTCCCAGCGCTGCACGCTGCCGTGGCGCAACACGAGCGCGAGGCCCCGGCCCGTGGCGTACGCCGTGGGCGCGAACGCGAGCGACGCATCGGGCGCGAAGCCGAGCCCGGCAATCGCGACATCGGCGTGACCCGTGGCCACCGCCGCGCGCGCCGCATTCGAATCCGCGAGCAGCAACTCGACCGGCAGCCCGGCACGCTGCGCGAGATCGTTCGCGAGCGCGGCCGCGAACGGGTCGGGCGCCCGCTGGCGGCGATCGACCTTGCCGACATACAGCGTGGGCTCGGGGCGAGACGGCACCGCGACGATCAGCGTGCCGCGCGCGACGGCCGCCGCGAACGGCCGCGCCGATTCGAAGCGTTCATGCCACGCGGCGAGCGCGAGCGACACCACGAGCAGCGCGAGCCACAGCGCGAATCGCGCACGCGGCGCGAGCCGCGGGGCGCGAACCGGCAGCGCGAACGCGTCAGCCATTTTGCGCGAGGCCCACGCGCCAGCGCAGCAAGCGCCGTTCGAGCAGCGAGAGGCTCTGATTGATCAGCAATCCGAAGAGGGCGAGCAGTACGATGCCTGCATACATATCGGGAATCTGGAAGGTCTCCTGCGAATTGAGCGTGTAGAAGCCGAGGCCGGAACGCGCGCCGATCATCTCCGCGGCGACCAGCGCGGTAATGCTGTAGGCACCCGCCAACCGGATACCGGTGAGTATTTGCGGCAGCGCGGCGGGCAATACGACCTTGGTGGCGATAAAAGCCTGCGAGGCGCCCATGACGCGCGCGCAGTCGATCAGCATGCGCTCGACCTGCTTGACGCCCGCGATCGTGTTGAGCAGCACCGGCCAGAACGCGGCCCACACGACGATGGCGATCTTCGACGATTCGCCGATACCGAGAAACAGCATGAACACCGGGAACAGCGCGAACGCCGATACCTGACGCAGCAGTTGAAACACGGGGTCGACGATACGCTCCACGCGGCGGAACCAGCCGAGCGCGAAGCCGCACACGATACCGCTCGCGATCGCGAGCAGCAGGCCGCTGATCGAGCGCAGCGCGCTGGCGCCCAGATGCGTCCACACTTCACCGCTGGCGGTGAGCCGCGCGATGGCGGCCACGACCTGCGAAGGCGGGCTCAGATACGCCGGATTGACGACGCCGAGCCGTGGCAGCAACTCCCAGAGCAGCACGAACGCGATCATCGCAATGGATCGCTCGAAGGCGCCCACGAGCACCCCTCGCGCGTGCGTAGCGCGGTGCGGGCCGTTTTGTGGCGATGTCTCGCGCGCACGAGCCGTACCAATCGCACCCATCGCACCCATCGGCGCGGCGGAAAATGAAGAACGGCGCACGCCGTTTTGTTCAGACATGCTGCGCTCCCGTGGCTTCCCGTAGTACGCCGAACGATGCGTGCTCCTGCGCGCGCGGCGCGTCGAGTTCCACGCGCAAACTCTCCCATGCGCGCTGCCGCAACGCGACGAATTCCGGGGCATGACGCAAGGCCGCGTTGCGCGGGCGCGGCAAATCGATCTCGATGATCTCTTTCACGCGGCCCGGACCGCGCCCCAGCACGGCGACGCGGTCGGAGAGAAAGATGGCCTCGTCGATGCTGTGCGTGACGAATACCACCGTTTTCGCGCTGTGTTCCCAGATGCCGAGCAATTCCTGTTGCAGCGATTCGCGCGTTTGCGCGTCGAGTGCGCCGAAGGGTTCGTCCATCAGCAGGATCTCGGGGCCATAGGCGAGCGCGCGCGCAATGGCGACGCGCTGGCGCATGCCGCCCGAAAGCTGGTGCGGATAGTGATCGGCGAAATCGAGCAGCCCGACCAGCTGCAAAAAGCGTTCGGCTTCGCTGCGCCGTTGCGCGCGTTTCACGCCGCGAATTTCGAGCCCCGCTTCCACGTTCTTGCGCACCGTGCGCCAAGGAAACAGCGCATAGCCCTGAAAGACGAAACCCAGTTTGCGGCGCGCCGCGCTCACGGGCTCGCCGCTCACGCGAATCTCGCCCGAGCTGGGCGGCACGAGTCCGGCGAGGACATTGAGGAACGTGGACTTGCCGCAACCGCTCGGCCCGAGCAGCGACAGAAACTCGCCTTCGCGCACGCTCAGGTCGAAATGCCTGAGCACGGTGTGCGCGGGGTGCGTGGCGGTATGCGGGTAAGTCAGCGTGAGATCGCGCGCGACGATCTTTTCGCGCAGGTCCGCGGCCGCGCTCATGAGCGTGCGCCGGCGGCGGGCGCGGCGGTGTTCGCTTGCGCCTCTTTCGCGGCGAATGCGTTGTACTCGTTGGTATAAACGTCCTTCACGTGGACCTTGCCTTTGGGAATCTTGCCGGCCTGTTCGAGTATGTCGATGTAGTACTGAATGGGCGGTTCGGTCACGACGAGGTCTTTCACATAGGCATAGCGTTCGACGAGTTTTTCGTCGATACCGAGGCGCTCGGCGGTGAGTTTGCGCGCTTCGTCGGGGTGCTCGTTGACCCAGTTGCCCGCTTTGGCGATCGCGCTCACGAAGTCGCGCACGGCTTGCGGATGCGCGCGCGCGAACGCGCCGTTCACGCTATAGGGCGCCATGCCGCCGAGCCCGTGATCTTCGTCCCAGTCGCTCCACAGCTTGTGCAATTGCGGGTCGGCTTCGGCCGCGCCCGAGAACGGCGGATGAATGATGGCGATGTCGACGTTCTTCGTGACCAGCGCCTGCTCCGACTGATTGTCGGGCACCACGAGCCAGTTCACCGTCGAGACGTCCACGCCGTGCTGCGAGAGATATTTCTTCGTCACGAATTCGGCGCATGCACCGAAACTGTTGAACGCCACCGTTTTGCCTTCGAAGTCCTTCGGGCCGAGAATGCCCGAGTCCTTGCGCGTGAAATACTTCATGTGCGGTGCGTCCGGCAGCGTTTCGCCGCCAGCGGAAACCACCTTGATATCGGCACCGCTCGCAATCGCCGAAATCACGAGCGGCACCATGCGCGTGCCGAAGTCGATCTCGCCGGTGCCCACGAGCGGAATGATCTGCGGCGCGGAAATCTTGCCCACGTATTGCGGGCGCGTGCTCGTGTTGTTGAAGTAGCCGAGCTTGTCCGCGAGATACACGAGATCGAATGCGGGATTGTCGGGATACTTGAAATAGACGATCTGTTGCTTCGCCTGGGCGTTGCCGGGCGCCGTCGTGGCCGACGTTTGCGCGGGCGTGTCATGGCGCGAGCAGCTTTGCAGCAAGACGGCGGCCACGGCGCAGGCCGCGAGCAGCGCGCCTTTCGCGAAACGGGGCCGGGTGGGCGTACGAAGTGAGGAAGTGCGCGCCTTCATGGAATCAGCCTGACGAAGTACAACGAGTGAAAGTAAGCCCGCGCGAGAAAGCAAGAAAGCGAGAGGGGCGTGCCGCAAGAGAATGCGGCTAGATTCTCGCGCTGCGCAGGCGGCGCGCAAACCAACAAATCGTGCTTTGGTTATCGCGGGTTTGGGGAGGTGAAGGGCACGCACTGCGAATGGCATGGTGGCGAAATCGCACGCCGCGTGGTCGAGCTAAGCATTGCAGAATTGCTTGTTTGGGCCGCTTTTTGCCGACGACTAGATTAAAGAAGTCATTCGTCACGAGGCCTGAATTATGTCCGCTGCAACGATTCCGCTGCTACAGCGTCTATTCGCGCGTCGCAGTCCCGCGCCGCAACCCACTGCGGCCAATAGCGCCGAGCGTCTCGCGCATATTGCCGTGTGCGCGCACTACGGCTATTTCAACATGAGCTATACGCCGCTGATGTTTCCTTTCGTAGCGGAAATGCGGCTCGACTGAGCACGGCGCCCACCATGAGCGAGATCGTGGCCGACTCCCGCTGAAGCCGCCCTGAAGATCTACGATTCCGCGGGCGGCAGCACGGCGCGCTTCACCGCGCACACGGCGTTCGATGATTCCGGTTCGCCGTTCGATACGCCGCCGTGCCGCAGTATCGAATTGCGCTCACTGTTGCGCTTCTGATACGCATCGATCAACACGAACTCACTCGCGCGAGTCCAAAGCCGCGCGAAACTCACTGCTCGATCGACGGCCGCAGCCAATGCTGCGGCCGTTTTCGTTGTATCGGCAGCAAGAACGTTGCGTGTGCAACGTCATGAAAGAATGAATTCGGATAGGCGTAAAGCTTAGTCAAATAACTTCGTTTGCAGTCCTTGGGGTGATCCCTAGACTCGGTGGCCGCGCAGCACTCATTCGGGAACGTCAGGGGTCCACGTCTTTCCCGCGCCACGCGTACACGATTCACACCTCGATAACCACAGAAGACTCAAACAGATGAAAATCAACAAGATCAGCGCAGCGGCCATCTCGCTCGGCCTTTTCGCCGGCGCAGCGCAGGCACAAAGCAGCGTCACGCTGTACGGCGTCGTCGATGCCGGTTTCCTCTACAACAACAACGTGAAGGGCGGCTCGCTCTACGGTCTTTCTTCGGCCACGTCCTCGCGTTGGGGCCTGCTCGGTTCGGAAGATCTGGGCGGTGGTCTGAAGGCCATCTTCGATCTCGAAAACGGCTTCACGCTCGGCACGGGCGCGCTCGGTCAGGGCGGGCTGGAATTCGGGCGCAAGGCGTACGTGGGTCTGTCGAGCGCGACGTGGGGCACGCTCACGGCCGGCCGCCAGTACTCGGCCAGCAACGACGCGACCAGCTCGTTCGCTTCGGGCGCGGACTGGGCCGCTTCGGGTCTCGGCTACGGCACGCGCGCCGCCGACGTCGACAATGTGGACACCTCGAACCGCATCCAGAACGCCGTCAAGTACACGAGCCCGAACGTCGCGGGCTTCACGCTGGGCGTGCTGTACAGCTTCGGCAACGTGGCGGGCAACTTCGGCCAGAACGCGGTGAAGGACGTGGGCCTCGCGTATGCCAACGGTCCGCTCAAGCTCGGCGCGAGCTATGAGTTCACGAATCGTCCGTACTACGCCACGTTCGGCAATCAGGGCAATTCCTCGACCTCGGGCACCGGCACGAACAACAACATGCCGAGCCGCATTTACGGCGGCTATGCGTCCGCGGGTTCGCAGCAAATCGTCACAGCAGGCGGTTCCTATGCGCTCGGTCCGGTGACACTGGGCGTGCTCTACTCGAACACGCAGTTCCAGAACCTGGGCAAGATCGCGGCGGGCGGCAGTTACGGCACCGTCTACAACGGCGGCACGGCCACCTTCAATTCGGGCGAACTCAACGTGAAGTACGCGCTGAGCCCGGCGCTCACGCTGGCGGCGGCGTACATCTACACCCACAACAGCGGCGCGGGCGGCTACGACAGCGCGCACTACAACCAGGTCAACCTGGGCGCGACCTATCTCGTGACGAAGCGCACCTCGCTCTATGCGGACGCGTTCTACGAGGCGGCTTCGGGTACGGATTCGACGGGCAAGGCGGCGGTGGCGAACTTCAGCGGCTCGACCTATTCGAGCACGAGCCACGCCGTGGCCGCGATCGTTGGCGTGACGCACCGGTTTTAACGATGGCTGTTTAAAAGCGTGGGTTTAAATCGGCATACGGCTTTACATGCGGCGATTTAAAGCGCGTTTTACAGTACGTTTTAAATCGCCGTTTTAAACCGCGCTGCCGGATTGTGGATCGAGCCGGAACGCGGGGCCTCGCGCCCCGCGATGCATCGACACAAACAGCAATGTGTAATGCTCAGGCCGCGGCGGTTCGTTCGCTCACCGGCGCAAGCTCGAGCCGGTTGCCGCCCAGCGACTTCGCGCGATAAAGCGCCTTGTCGGCGGCGGCCAGCAAGTCGGCGAGATTGGGTGGCGCCGATTCGTCGCTGGACTGTGCGAGCCCGATGCTCACGGTGGCGTGAATCGGCAAGCCGCTCGCGCGCTCGGAAACGCTTTGCGCGAACCGCACCGCAATGGTTTCGCCCACTTCGCGCGCGCGCACGCTGTGCTGGCCGCACAGGAGCGCCGCGAATTCCTCGCCGCCAATGCGCGCGATGATCGTCTCCGGCCCCGTCACTTCTCGTGCGACTTCGGCGAACGCCTTGAGCACTTCGTCGCCGGTCTTGTGGCCGTGACGGTCGTTGATTGCCTTGAAATGATCGAGATCGAACGCGAGCAGCGAGACCGGCCGGTACGCATAGCCGCTCGCGATCAGGCGCGCGCCTTCCTCGAAGAACCAGCGGCGGTTGCCGAGCCGTGTCAGATAGTCGGTTTGCGATTCGCGCAGCAACTGGCCGTGGGTTTCCTCGCGCACGAGACGCAGCAGCGTCATCGGCAGCACGACCGAATAGAGCACGCCTTCGTACATCGTGGCCTTGCCGGCCGCCATCAGCATGTCGTGGCCGTAACGCGCGGCGAGCGCCGGCAGCAGGAACGCGCGGAACGCGTAGAACGCCGCGTGGATACCGGTAACAATCACGCCGATATGACGCGACTGCGCGTGCGCCATGCCGTCGCCTTTGGCGAACTCGCGTGCGGTGATCAACGAGATGATCGTGATCGGCACTGAACTGCCGTAATTCCACATGGCCGCTTGCCACGACATGCCGCCGATCGCCCACGTGAGCGCGAGCGCGACGACCACGACGACCGAGAGCGCGCGATAGCCGCGCCCGTTGAGCGCGGCCACGCCGTCGAGTATCAGCAGATAGCCCACGACGATCACCACGTTGCACAGCGCCGGCCCCAGCATGCCGGGCAGCGCGGTGCGCGTGGTCGCGAGCACGCAACCCAGCGCGAGCGTGGTGTAGGCGAGCGCGAGGGTTTTGAGAACCGCACTGCGGCGCGGATGCGTGCGGTGCTCCCAGAGCGTCATGAACGCGCTGGCTAAAAGGGTTCCGATCGCGAGGAGATAGAGAGTGGGGAGATCGACGTGCATCGCGGATGAAGGCTTTACGCCGATACATCGCGGCGCCAGCCGCATTTTACGATGAAAATGCCGCAGGACGATGAAAGTTAAATTTCATCCAATTGGCGTCGATCGGCGCCGAATTGCACCGCGCAATCGTTCTCCGCGGCAGGCTCGCTACAAAATCGGTAGGGTTTGCCGAATATGCTCCGCAAACGCGCCCGCGAGCGGCGAAGGCCGCGGGCGGCCGCATTTCACGGTGATGCCGACGGCGGGCAGCGGCGGCAGCGCGGCGTCGGCGGGCAGCACCGCCAGGTCGGGCGGCACGGCGGTCTGCGTAATGACGGCGAAGGCCTGGCCCGCACGCACCAGCGCGATCAGGCCGGAGAGGCTGCTGCTCGCGCAGGCGATGCGATACGCGCGGCCGGCGCGTTCGAGCGCGGCGCGCGCGGCGAGGTGGTCGAGCGTGTCGGCGTCGGAGAGCGCGAGCGGCAGCGGCGTGAAATGCGCGGGATCGAGCCCCGGATAGCCGATCCAGACGAGCTGCTCGCGGCGGATGATGGCGCCGCCGGTTTCGATAGCCGTTTTTGTCGCCGCTTGTGTCTCCGCTTCGGCTGCCGCTTCGGTCGCCGTTCTTGTCTGCGTTCGGATATCGGCTTCGGCGCCCAGGCGTTCGTCCGTATCGGGCAGCGAGATCATTGCCAGATCGACGGCACGGTTATCCAGCTGTTCGAGCAGGCGCGGCGTGGGCGCGCACACCACCTCCACGAGCGCGTGCGGATGCTGGCGCGCGAACTCGCGCATCAGCGCAGGCAGAAACACGGCCGCATAGTCGTCGGGGCAACCGAAGCGAATGCTGCCCGACAAACCCGTGCCGCGCAGGTCGGCCATCGCTTCGTCGTGCAGCCGCAAGAGGCGCTGCGCGTGCACGAGCAGGCGCTCGCCGGGATGGGTCAACACCACGCCGCGCCCGGTGCGCTGAAAGAGCGGTTGGTCGACGATCTCCTCGAGCCGCTTCATCTGCTGGCTCAGCGCCGACTGCGTGCGGCCCACGCGGCTCGCGGCGCGGCTCAGCGCGCGCACCTCGGCGATCACCGTAAAGGTTCTCAGCAAATCGATGTCCAGCGCCTGGCTCATGGCATTCGGCCCGCCTAAAAAATCGTCCCGCTCAGATATTAGCCGTGTTTCTGGCTGCCATTAAAACTATTCGATTTTGTAAATGCAGCGCGCTGGCTAGACTGCAAGCTCACCCCGAGGAGAACGCCCGTGTCCCGCAACGACGACGCCACTTTCTGGCTCAACGCCCGGCAACATCTGATCCGCTACGGCGGCACGTTCGAACCGATGATCATCGAGCGCGCGCAAGGCAGCTTCGTCTACGACGCCGACGACCGCGCGATCCTCGACTTCACCTCCGGCCAGATGAGCGCCGTGCTCGGCCACAGCCATCCGGAGATCGTCGCCGTCATCAACGAATACGCGGGCAAGCTCGACCATCTGTTCAGCGGCATGCTTTCGCGGCCCGTGGTCGATCTGGCCACGCGTCTCGCCGACCTCACGCCGCCGGGGCTCGACCGCGCGCTGCTGCTGAGCACGGGCGCGGAGTCGAACGAAGCCGCCATCCGCATGGCCAAGCTCGTGACGGGCAAGTACGAGATCGTGGGTTTCGCGCAGTCGTGGCACGGCATGACGGGCGCGGCGGCTTCGGCCACGTACAGCGCGGGGCGCCGCGGCGTGGGTCCGGCGGCCGTGGGTTCGTTCGCGATTCCCGCGCCGTTTCCGTATCGCCCGCGTTTCGAGCGCAACGGCCAGTACGACTGGCGCGCCGAACTCGACTACGCGTTCGATCTGATCGACCGTCAATCGAGCGGCAATCTCGCGGCCTTTATCGCCGAGCCGATCCTGAGTTCGGGCGGCATCATCGACCTGCCCGTGGGCTATCTGGCGGCGCTCAAGGAAAAGTGCGAAGCGCGCGGCATGCTGCTGATCCTCGACGAGGCGCAAACGGGCGTGGGCCGCACCGGCACGATGTTCGCGTTCGAGCGCGACGGCGTGACGCCCGACATCCTCACGCTCTCGAAGACGCTGGGCGCGGGCCTGCCGCTCGCGGCCGTGGTGACTTCGGCGGCGATCGAGGAGCGCGCGCACGAACTCGGCTATCTGTTCTACACGACGCATGTCTCCGATCCGCTGCCCGCGGCGGTGGGTCTGCGCGTGCTGGACGTGGTGGCGCGCGACGGCCTCGTGGCGCGCGCCAACGTCATGGGCGAGCGCCTGAAGCACGGCCTGCTCGATCTGATGGAGCGTTTCGACTGCATTGGCGACGTGCGCGGGCGCGGCCTGCTGCTCGGCATGGAAGTGGTGAAGGACCGCCGCACGAAGGAACCCGCCGACGGTCTGGGCGCGAAGATCACGCGCGAATGCATGAAGCTCGGCCTGAGTATGAACATCGTGCAGTTGCCGGGCATGGGCGGCGTGTTCCGCATTGCGCCGCCGCTCACGGTGAGCGAGGAGGAGATCGATCTGGGCGTGTCGTTGCTGGGGCAGGCGATCGAGCGGTCGCTGTAAAAGGGGTCGCTGTAAATCGTCCGCTGTGAATCGTCCGCTGTAAAAGTGGATACGACGGCGGCGATAAACGCGGCATCGGCATAAAACGGCGGCGCGTCCATCACGCGCCGCCGCTTTTTATCGTCGATGACAAGCTTATTTGCCCGGCGTGAGCACCACCCGAAAGCGCGCCTTGCCGCTCATCATGTGCGCATACGCTTCGGGCGCCTGCGCGAGCGGATATTCCTCCGTCATCGGCTTCACGCCGGAGAGCGCGCTGAACGCGAGCGTTTCCTGCGAGTCGGCGGCGGTGCCCGAGGGCCAGCCCTGCACCGAGTTGCGGCCCATGATGAACTGCGCGATGGGGACTTCGACCGGCTCCTGCGAGATGCCGACCATGATCATCTTGCCGTCGATACCCAGGCCGCCGATGGCCGCGCTCATCGCCTTGCCGCTCGTGGCCGTGGCGAGAATCACGCGCGCGCCGCCGAGCTGCTGGAGCGTTTCGGCCACGTTCTGCGCTTCGCTGTCGATGTAATGGTGCGCGCCCAGTTGCTTCGCGAGCGGCGCCTTGTCCTCGCCGCGCGCGATGGCCACGGTCACGAAGCCCATCTTGCGCGCGTACTGCACGCCCAGATGCCCGAGCCCGCCAATGCCGAGAATCGCGACCACGTCGCCGGCGCGCGCGCCGCTCTTGCGCAGGGCGTTGAAGGTGGTGATGCCGGCGCATAGCAGCGGCGCGGCGTCGATGTCGGAGAGATCGTCGGGCATGCGCGCGAGCGCTTCCTGCGGCGCGATCATGTACTCGGCGTAACCGCCGTCGTAACTGATGCCGGGCACGAGCGCGTTCTGGCAGAGCACGAAGTCGCCGTGCCGGCAGCGTTCGCAATGGCCGCAATGGCCGCCGTGCCAGCCCACGCCAATGCGCTGGCCCGCTTGCCAGTCTTGCACGCCCGCGCCCACCTGCTCGATCACGCCCGCGATCTCGTGCCCCGGCACGCGCGGAAACTGCAGGCCGGGCCACTGGCCTTCCACGGTGAGCGAGTCGCTGTGACAGATGCCGCACGCCTGAACCTTCACGAGCACGTGGCCCGCAGGCGGCTCCGGCACGTTGCGTTCGACGACTTCGAGAGGACCGCCCGCTTTCGTTACCTGCACTGCCTGCATCGTTCGCATACGTGCTCCTTGCAATCTGCCAGAGAGAGAACCGGAGGGGATCGTGCGACGCGTCGCGCGCGCCGCACACGAGACATGCGGCACTACCGTCGCGACATTGTAGGACAGGATGCGCAAGCGCCGATTCGAGCGCGGCGTGCGCCGTTTTGCGTTCGGTTTGCGCGCGGCTTGCGTGCGATCGGCTTTCGATCGGCGTTGAATCGGCGCAGGCCGGCGCGGTTCGGCGTCGGTCGGACGCCGGCGCCGTGGTTCAGGGGTGCGCGCCGTCCAGGTCGATCGTGCGGATCAGGCTCGGCGCGTTGGAACTGCGAGCGCGATCGACCACGTAGAGCCGATGCCGGGTTTCGTCGATGGCGACACCGCGCGCGTCCTCGAAATCGCCCGCGAGTTGCGTGAGCGTGCCGTCGGGCGCGATGCGGCAGACGCCGTGCGCGCGGCACTTCGTGTAGAGCGCGCCGTGCGCATCGGCGGCGAGCAGGTCGGGGCCGTCGACACTCGCGAAGACCGGGCCGCCATTCGCGGGCGCGGACGCGGCCAGCAGCGCGTTCAGCGAGTAGCGCAGGATCGCGCCGCGCGACTGGTCGGAGACGAACACGGTGTCGCCGCTCACGGCCACGCCCACGGGTTTCGCGAGCCCCACGACCAGATCGCGCTCGCTCGCGGCGTGCGTCGCGGTGTCGTAGGTCACGAGGCTCACGCCGCCCGTGATGGGCGCCGCGCCGTCCTTGACGAACCAGCTCGAGAGCGCGCGGCCCGCGCCGAGCGAGGCGAGCCCGAGACGGCGGCGCTGCGGCGCGAGTCCCGCGAGCGGCGCCGCCTGGCCCTGATCGACGACGAACACCGTGCCCGCCGTGCCAAAGCCGAAGCGGCTCACGAGCAGCACGCCGGGTGCCGCGAACACGGGCTGGCTCAGCGAATTGGCCTGGCCCGCGACGGCGGGCACGCTGGCCAGCGTGCGCGGGCTGGCCTGATCTGCGGCGACGAGTAGCGCGTTGTTGCGGTCGTCGGTGACGATGCGCGCGCCGTCGCCGGGACGCACGGCAATGCCGTTCGCGCGCGCCGCGAGCGGTTGGGCGATCACGTTGCGCGTGGCGGTGTCGGCAGGCGTCGCGTCGGGCGCGCGCGACGTGGTGCAGGCGCTCGCGAGCAGCGCAACGGCCGCGGCGGCGGCGGCGGCACGCAGCGTGAGGCCGCGCGCGGGCGCGGCGGGCAGCAAACGGGCGGAGAACAACGGCGTCATGGCGAGTCCCTTCGGTGTGCGTCGGATCGCGAGGATTCTACGCAACGCGAGCGCGTGCGTGCGGCCACGGGTGCAAAGTGTTGGGCGCGGGTATTGGTCCGCGTCGCCGCCTGATGTATCGCCGTGTCGGTACGGTGATCTGCCGATCCGCCGATCCGCCGATCCGCCGATCCGCCGACCCGCCGACCCGCCGACCCGCCGACCCGCCGATCCGCCGATCCGCCGATCCGCCGATCCGCCGAACCCGTCGACCTGCCGCTAAGTCGCTAAGTCGATGCCGCCCCATCGATCCGCCGCCCCCGCGCCGCTTCACGCGCCTGCGCGTTGCCAGCCGCCGCCCAGCGCGCGATACAGCGACACCGCGCCTTGCAGCCGCGCGAGCCGCAATTGCACGCCTTCGTCCTCGGCCGCGAACAGCGTTTGCTGCGCATTCAGCACGACGAGCAGCGTTTCGGCGCCCGCGCGATAGCGGCTTTGCGCGAGCGCGAGCGCGCGCCGCGCTTCGTCGAGTTCTTCGGCGTGCGCGGCCAGTTGGGCCTCGATGCCGTGAATCGCGTTGAGCGCGCGCTCGACGTCGCCGAACGCCGCCACGATGGCCGCGCGGTAATTCGCCAGCAATTCGGTGCGCTGCGCGATGGCGAGATCGCGCCCGGCCGCGAGCGAGCCCGCGTTGAAGATCGGCGCGGTGAGCCCCGCCGCGACGCTGTAGAGCGAGTTGTCGAACAGCGTGCGCACGCGTTCGCTGCCGAAGCCCACGGTGCCCGAAAGCGTGAGGCTCGGCAGCATGGCGGCGCGCGCGGCGGCGACGTTCGCGCTGGCGGCCGCGAGCTGCGCTTCGGCGCGCGCGAGGTCGGGGCGCTGCACCAGCACGGCGGACGGCACGCCCGCGCCGATCGCGGGCACCTGCACGGCGTCGAGCACCGTGGTCGCCACCTGCACGCGCGTGACCGATGCGCCGAGCAGAACCGCGAGCGTGGCGAGGCTGTCGTTGGCGTCCTCGCGGCGCGCTTCGAGCGTGCGCCGCTGCGCCGCGACTGCCGCGCGTTGCTGCGCCACGTCGAGCCGCGTGGCCGCGCCCGCGCGATATTGCGATTCGACGGTCGCGAGAATCGCGCCGGCCGTGTCCAGGTTGCGCTGCGCGATCGCGGCGCGCTCGCGCAGCGCGACCGTTTGCAGCCAGCTATTGGCGGTGTCGGCGCAAACGGTGAGCGCCACCGTGTCGCGGTCGAAACGCGAGGCGTCGTAGTTCGCCACGGCCGCATCGCGCAGCGCGCGATGGCGGCCCCAGAAGTCGAGTTCGTAGCTGGCGGCGAGGCCGAGGTCGAAACTCGTGCCCGCGACTTCGTTGTTGACGACGAGGCCGCCCTGGCGCCCCGCATCGGCGAAACCCGACACATTGGGCCAGAGCGGCGCGCCCGCAATACGCGCGCTGGCCTGCGCCTCGCCCACGCGCGCCACGGCGGCGGCGATGTCGTTGCTGTTCGCGTGGGCTTGCTGCACGAGCGCGTCGAGTTCGGCGTTGCCGAACGCGGTCCACCAGTCGCGCGGCACGGCCGCGCCTTGCGTGTCGGCGGCGGTGGCGAATTGCCATGCGGCGGGCGCGCTCGTGGCCGGTGCGGCGGGGCGCTCCAGGCTGCATGCGGCGAGCGCGAGCGAAACCAGAGAGAAGGCCAGGGCAGCGAGCGTGGGTTTCATGAGGTCATTCGCTCGCAAGGGCCACCACCGGATCGAGACGCGCGGCCTGGCGCGCGGGCATGAAGCCGAACACGAGGCCCGTGAGCAGCGCGCACGCGAACGCGCCGAGAATCGCGCGCACCGAGAAGATCGCGGGCGCACCCACCGCGATCAGAATGGCGCCGATCGCGAGACCGCACACCACGCCGAGCACGCCGCCCACGCCCGACACCAGCGTGGCTTCGGTGAGGAACTGGCGCAGGATGTCGCGCTGGCGCGCGCCCGTGGCAATACGGATGCCGATCTCGCGCGTGCGCTCGCGGACCGTCATCAGCATGATGTTCATCACGCCGATGCCGCCCACCACGAGCGAAATGGCCGCGATCAGACCGAGCATGAGCGTGAGCGTGCTTTGCGTTTCGGTTTGCGCTTTCACCGAAGCCGCGCGGTTATAGACCTGGAAGTCGTGAACGCGATGCGCGGCGTCGAGCGCGGCGGTGATGCGCTTTTCGGTGTCGTCGGCGAGATCGAGCCGGTCGATCAGCACCGAGATCCACGAGAGATTCGTGGTGCCGACAATGCGGCGCGCACCCGTGGACCACGGCATGAGGATCACGTTGTCGTCGTCGGAGTCGCCGGAACTCGCGCCTTTCTCCTCGAGTTCGCCGATCACCTGGAAGGGCACGTTGTTGACGAGCACGTAGCGGCCCACGGGGTCGGCCTCGCCGAAGAGCTTTTCGCGCATGCGCTTGCCGATCAGCACCACGGTCGCGAGGCGGCGTTCGTCGTCGGCGGTGAAGAAGGTGCCGCGGCTCGTTTTCCAGTTGAGCACCGTGGGCGCGTCTTCGGTCACGGCCCAGAGCGCGGCCTGCGCGTCCACGTTGCCGTAGCGCGCGGTGGCGTAGGTCGCGAGAAACGGCATCGCCATGCCCACGTTGGGCACCTCGCGCACGATATCGACATCGGCCATGGAGAGCGTGCCGCCGGGCCCGCGCGGGTTGTCGCCGCCCGGAATCACGTAGATGCGGTTGGTGCCGAAGCTCGCCATCTTCTCGATCACCTGCTTTTCCGTGCCCGCGCCCACCGCCATCATCACGATCACCGAGGCCACGCCGATGATGATGCCGAGCAACGTGAGCAGCGTGCGAAAACGGTTGATCCACAGCACGCGCCACGCGGCGCGCAGCGCTTCGCGCGTTTCGGCGAGGAACGACGCGGTATGCGCGACGCCGTCTTGCATCGCCGCCATGAATGCGCGCGCATCGAGCAAAGCGGGCGAGGCGAACGAGGCGCGCGCGCCGTGCCCGTGGCTCGCACCGGCGCTGTCCTGGGAATCCGAAACAATCTCGCCGTCGCGGATCTCGATCGTGCGATGCGCATGCGCGGCCACGTCGCGATCGTGAGTGATGAGCACGACGGTGTGGCCCGCGCGCGCGAGGTCGTCGAGCAGCGTCATGACTTCGGCGCCGCTATGCGTGTCGAGCGCGCCCGTGGGTTCGTCGGCGAGCACGATGTGGCCGCCGTTCATGAGCGCGCGGCTGATCGACACGCGTTGCTGCTGGCCGCCCGAGAGCTGGCCGGGGCGATGATCGAGCCGCTCGCCGAGACCGAGCCGCGTGAGCAGCGCGGTGGCGCGCGCCGCGCGTTCGGCCATGGGTACGCCCGCGTAGATGGCCGGCACCTCGACGTTCTCGCGCGCCGACTCGGTGGCGATCAGGTGGTAGCCCTGAAACACGAAGCCGAACGCTACGCGGCGCAGCCACGCGAGTTCGTCGGCGTTGAGGGCGGCGATGTTCTGGCCTGCGAAACGATATTCGCCCGAAGTGGGCCGGTCGAGGCAGCCGAGAATATGCATGAGCGTGGACTTGCCCGACCCCGAGGCGCCCACGATCGCGACGAACTCGCCCGAGCGGATCGCCAGATTCACGCCGCGTAACACCTCCGTGGTGGGAAGCGGTTTGCCGTCCGGGCCGCGCGTCTTGCCGCCGTACGACTTGCGGATCGCGCGCAATTCGATGAGCGGCGGGGGCGCGCTGGTGTCGTGATCGGCGGTTGCGCCGTCCGCGGAGGCGGGCGTTACCACGTGAATCTCCCGTCGGCGAGATGCGAGTGCGTGACGCCGGTCACGAGCCGGTCGCCCACGTTGAGGCCCGAGAGCACTTCGCCGCTCAGGCGGTCGTGCACGCCGATGCGCACGTCGCGCGTTCGCATGCGGCCGTCCACCTCCACGCGCGCGGTATAGCGGCCCGCCGTGGCGTTCACGGCGGTGAGCGCGGTGAGCGGCGCGACGATCACGTGGCGTGCGCGCGCCGCGACGAAGAAGACCTGCGCGCTCATTTGCGGCTTCAACTGCGCGTCGGTGTTGGCGACGTCGAACAGCACGGTATAGAGCACGACCTTGCCGCTGGTGGGCGCGTTCGCCTGCGTGCCGGTTGGCTGGCCGCTGCTTTCGGGCGAGGTGGCCGGGTTCGGCGGCGCGGGCAGGATCTGGCGCACCGTGGCGTTCCAGCGCCGGTCGGTCGAGCCGAGTGTGGTGAAGTACACCGGCATGCCCGGCTTCACGCGCAGGATGTCGGCTTCGGACACCTGGGTCCAGACCGTCATCGTCGAAAGATCGGCAATGCGCAGGATGTTGGGCGTCTGGTAGGTCGCGTTGAGCGTCTGGCCTTCGCGGGCGTCGAGCGTGACCACGGTGCCGCTCATCGGCGCATAAATGCGCGTGTAGCCGAGCTGCGCCTCGTCGCCCTTGAGGTTCGACTGCGAACCGGCGATCTGCGCGCTGAGATTGTCGAGCGTCGCGCGCGCGGCCACGAGCGCGGCCTGCGCCGTTTGCAGGTCTTCCTCGCGCGTCGAGCCTTCGGCCGCCATGCGGCGCTGGCGGTCGTACTGCTGTTGCGCGAGCACGCGTTGCGCCTCGGCGCCCACGCGCTGCGCGCGCAGGCTCGCGAGCGTGGACTGATCGACGTCGACCTTGGCCTGCTGCACGCTCGGATCGATCTCCACGAGCAGCGAGCCGCGTTGCACGAGATCGCCGGGCTGCACGTGCAGATGGCGAATCTCCCCGGACGCCTGCGAACCCACGTCGACATAACTATGCGGCTGCACGGTGCCGAGCGCGGTCACGCTCGACTCGATGTCGCCGCGCGCGATCGTCACGGTCGTGACGCGCTCGACGGTGCGAACGAACACGGCCCAGGCGCTCCACGCGACGAGCAGCAGAACGATCAGGAACAGGGCGGTTTTCGACCGCCGCTTGAACAGGGAGATCATGGGCGCAGGAGAGTGGGTCGCGCGAAGGGCGGGGCCATGCTACCTCAACTGGCGCGCATCGGGCCGATGTCTCGTCGATATCGGCGGCCGGCCGAACCGCGTCGAGCCGCGCCGAACCGCGTCACGCGTTTTCGAGCCGCCGCAGGTAGCGTTGCGGCGTGTCGCCGAGCGTCTTGCGGAACATCGAAATGAACGCGCTGGAGCTTTGATAGCCGAGATCGGCGGCGATGGTCGCGACCGGCACGTCGAGCGCGAGCTTCGCCACGGCCTCCACGAGCCGCAGCTGCTGGCGCCATTGCCCGAAGCTCAGGCCGGTTTCCTCGCGAAACAGCCGCGCGAGCGTGCGCACGCTCGCGCCCACGCGCTCGCTCCAGATCTCGATCGTGTCATTGTTCTGCGGAAAGCTCAGCAACTGCTCGCAGATCGACCGCAGACGCCGGTCTTGCGGCAAGGGCAGCGTGCCGCTCGTGAGCGGCGAGGCCTGCGAGAGTTCGAGCAGGAACAGCGAGAGCGCGAGCGCCGAGCGGCGTTCCGGCGCGCCGTTCGCGGCGCGGCTTGCGCCGCCGTTCCCGTCCGCATCCTGCTGGGCGACGAGCGTGTTCACGAGCGCGTCGAGCAACTGGCCCACGCGCAGCACCCGGCACGACGTCCAGCGCGCGAGTGCCGCGTCGGCATCGGGCAGCACCCACGCCGAGCGCACGTTCACCGCGCCGATCGCGTGCAGTTCGTGCGGCACCGTGGGCGGCAGCCAGATGCCGTGAAACGGCGGCAGCGTCCAGATGCCGGCGGGCGTGAGCACGCGCAGCACGCCGCGCGTGACGTACACCAGTTGCGCCTCCTCGTGCGCGTGCCAGACCTCGCGAAAGCCGTTCTCGTATTCCCACGTGCGCGCCTCCACCAGCGCGGCCTGCGTGGACGCGCTGATCGTGTAGCGCTGGCGCCAGATCGGATTGACGTTCTCGATTTCGATTTGATCCATCGAATTTAGGCAAAAAGTTGACCGTTTTGCGACATAGGTTGGCAATACAAAGCAAAGGTGCCGCCCGTATCCTTGTCAGTAGCTCGCCGCGCCGTGGATGATGGCGATCGCAAGCGGGAATGATTCTCATTCTCTCATGAACTTTACGTTCGGCTGAACGCTTTGCGCGGCGCTTTTTGCGAGGTCGCGCACTTTTCTGCGCGGTTTTCGCGCGACTTTTTGAACTCACAACGAACTTTCGGGGATGAAACCGGGGATGGCACGACAATCAGCGGGCCGGGCGCGACCCAGCCTGCATCGCACGACGCACACCACACGCCACACGCGGGCCTTCCCGCTTTCGATGATCGCCACGGCCTGCCTGCTGGCGAGCCCGGCTTACGCGCAGACCAGCGCGGGCACGAGCACCGGCACGGACAGCAGCGCCGCCACGGCGGCGACGCTGCCCGCCGTGCGTATCCTGGGCATGCGCGAGGCCGAAACGGCGACGAGCCCGGTGGACGGCTACGTGGCCACACGCACCGCAACGGGCACCAAGACCGACACGCCGCTCGTCGACGTGCCGCAGTCGATCTCGGTCATCACGGCCGACCAGATCGACGCGCAGGGCGCGCAGACCGTGGGGCAGGCGCTGCGCTACACGCCGGGCGTGATCGGCGAACAATACGGCGGCCTGAACACGACGATCGATTACTACGTCGTGCGCGGCTTTCCGAACCAGTTTCCGTTCGTCGACGGTTTGTCGACGCAAACCTACTTCACGCTGCTCGCGCCCGCCGTGGACCCGTACGCGCTCGAACGCATCGACGTCATGCGCGGCCCGACTTCGGTGCTCTACGGGCAGAACATTCCCGGCGGCATGATCAATCTCGTGACCAAGCGGCCCACCGAAACGCCGCTGCACGAAGTCTCGTTCGACGTGGGCAGTCACGGCACGGTGGGCGGCCGCTTCGACTTGAGCGGTCCGCTCACGAAGGACGGCACCGTGCTGTATCGCGTCACGGGCGAGGCGGGCACGGCGGGGTCGCAGGTCGATTACCAGACCGACAAGCGCTTCTTCCTCGCGCCCGCGCTCACGTGGAAGCCTTCCGCCGACACGAGCTTCACGCTGCTGTCGCACTTCAGCTATCGCAACAGCAGCGATCCGACCGACGACCTGCCGGCTGTCGGCACGCTCGTTCCGGGGCCGAACGGCGCGCGCATCGGCACGAACGTGTTCGACGGCGAGCCCAATTTCAACGAGATTCGCCGTAGCGAGGCGTCGATCGGCTACGAGTTTTCGCACCGCTTCAACGAGGCGTTCACGGTGCGCCAGAACCTGCGCTATACGCACGTGAATCTCAACGAAGACGTAATGGGCAATGCCGGTCTGGAGGACGACCAGCAGACGATCGACCGCTACGCGTTCAACGCGCGGGCGAGTTCCGACGTGTTCTCGCTCGACAACCAGGCGCAGTTCAAGTTCGACACGGGCGTGTTGAGTCATACGGCGCTCGTGGGCGTGGACTATGTGCATTCGATCGACCGCTGGGCCGAAAACGACGGCACCGTGGACCCGCTCAATCTCTACAGCCCCGTGTACGGCAGCCCCGTGCAACTGGGCGGCGTGGACTACAGCGTCGAACATCATCTCGATCAGGTCGGCCTCTATGCGCAGGACCAGATTCGTTTCGGCAAGCTGGTTGCCACCTTCGGCGTGCGCCAGGACTGGGCCAGCACCGACGAGTACGATCGCCTCGCAGGCGCAACCGATCAGGACAACGATGCAAAGCGCTTCACGTATCGCGCGGGGCTCGTGTACCAGTTCGACAGCGGCGTGGCGCCCTATGTGAATTACGCGACCTCGTTCCAGCCGGGCCTGGGCGTGACCTACGACGGCTCCGCGCTCAAGCCCACCACGGGCCAGAGCTTCGAAGTGGGCGTGAAGTATCAGCCGCCGGGGCAAAAGAGCTTTGCCATGGTGTCGCTCTACAACATCCTGCAAAAGAACGTGACCGAGGCCGACGTCGATCACCCCGAAGGCAGCTATGTCGTGCAGACGGGCGCGCAGCGCGTGAAGGGCATCGAGGTCTCGGGCGTGGCCGACCTCGGCGCGGGGCTGAGCCTCACGGCCGCGTACACGTACATGAACGGCACGATTGCGTCGAGCGATCAGGGCTACGCGGGCAACCAAGCGCCCAACGTACCGCACAACATGGCGAGCGCGTGGCTCGACAAGACCTTCCAGCGCGGCTGGTGGCGCGGCTTCGGCGTGGGCGCGGGCGTGCGCTATATCGGCCCGCAATACGGCGATCAATCGAACGACGTGAAGATGGCGTCCGTCACGCTGGTGGACGCGGCCATTCACTACGATATCGAGCGCTGGCGCTTCGCGGTGAATGCGCAGAATCTGTTCGATCGCGTGTACGTGAATTGCCAGGGCACGAATTACTGCGCGTACGGCGTGCGGCGCAGCGTGATCGGCCGCGCGACTTATCAGTGGTGATTGCGCTTCGTGCGCTTCGTGCGTTTCGTGCGCGCGCCGGGGCCAGGGCTTGCGGGCGTAACGCGTAGGCGCACGACTTGCTCCTGATCGGTATCGACGGTGCGATCAGGAGCGGTCACCATGAACAGAAGCTGGTTTTCCCGTTTTTCCAGCTGGCTTTCGTCGATGGCGGGACGGCCCGCGACCTTCGTGCTCGCGGCGGTTCTCGTCATCGTCTGGGCGGTGACCGGTCCCATGTTTCATTACAGCGACACGTGGCAACTGGTCATCAACACGTCGACGACGATCGTCACCTTCCTCATGGTGTTCCTGATTCAGAACACGCAGAACCGCGACACCGCGGCCATGCAGATCAAGCTCGACGAATTGATCCGCGCCTTGAACGGCGCGCATAACGCGCTGCTCGATCTGGAAGAACTCGACGAGAAAGAGTTGACGCGCTTTCGCCGGCAATACGAAAAGCTCGCGGACGAGGCGCGCGTGGCCTTGCGCGACGGCACGCCGGACACCGACTCGCCGTTCGTCAGTAGCAACGAGGAAGACGGCGAAGGCAAGCGCGACGGCGCGTAAGTCCGTCGCGTGACAGCATGCAGCGCCGCCGTGTTACAGCAGTTCGGCGGCGAAGCGCCGGTAGATCCATGCCGAGCACGCGGCGACCAGGAGCGCGAACCACACGGCAAACAGGTCTTCGAACAACTGGGCGACGGCATGCAGGCTATTGCGGCCGAATATCGCGGCGATAGCGAACACGAGCAGGATCACGGGGAGTGCCGCGAACCCTCCCGTGACGCCGAGCACGCACAACGTGCCGTAGATCTTGCGCGCATTGCCGCGCGTGTCGCGCCACGCGGCGCGCCAGCGTAGCGGCCTGCCCAGCGAAGCCTGCGTGTTGATGAGACTAATGCGCGCGCTGAGCCACGCATAGACCCAGGCCAGCACCACCGCGAACACGGCCACGCCGCCCCTGCCGGGCCCATGCGACTGGATGGCCCAACTCAGGCCGGAGAACGCGAAACACGCGACGATGCCGACGACGATAGCGAGGAAACTCAGGCCATACGTGACGACGACATGACGCCAGTACGCGCCGCCCAGAAATGCGTGCCGGCTCACGGGCGGCTCGTCGAGCACGACGAAACGGTGCATTTGAACGATCGCGATACTCAGTAGCAACGCCTGTAGCGCCCAGAGCACGCCCAGTGCGGCATAAGTGGGCAGCGTGTTAGCGTGGGCCGATCTCACATAGCTGCGCTCGAGGTCGAGAAAATAGACCCCCGCGACCAGCAATGCGATGAACAACGGACTGCGCCGCGTGATGCGCCACGCATCGACCCAGGCTCCCGTCACACACTGAGCGAAATTCATCGTGTTCCCCGTTGCGTTCTTTTCGCTGCGCGGGCGTGGCGTCTCGTCTGGAATGCCTTGTGCCCGCTCTTGCGCATTGATTTTTTCGATCGAATGTCGCGTTCAGCCGCCCTGCAAAAACTGACTCGGCGATACCCCCACGTGACGCGCGAAGGCCACGCTGAACGCACTCGCGGAACTATACCCGACCCGCTCCGCCACTTGTGCGATCCCGCCCACCTTGCGGCGCAGGAGATTTTTCGCGACCGCCATGCGCCACGAGAGCAGGTACTCCATGGGCGCGACGCCCACCGCGCGGCTGAAGCGCTCGAAGAACGCGGAACGCGACAGCGCGGCCGTCTCGGCGAGTTGCGCGACGGTCCACGCTTTTTCGGGGCGCTCGTGCATCTCGCGGATCGCGAGGGCGAGGCGCGCGTCGGTGAGGCCGCGCACGAGGCCGGGCGCGGTTGCGGTTTGCGTGGAGCGCAGCGCTTCGATCAGCAGCACTTCGAGCAGCCGCGCGAGCACGACGTCGCGCGCGGGCCGCTGTTCGCGTGACTCGTCGCGCACGAGTTTGACGAGCGTGCCGAGGCGCGGGTCGCCGCGCACGTGCACGAGTTCGGGCAAGAGCGAAAGCAGCAGGGCCGCGTCGGGCGAACCGAATACGCAATGGCCGATCAGGAACTGCACGTCGGCAGGCGCTTCGGTATCGCCGAGCCGAAAGCCGCCGCCGATGAGCTCGGTGGGTGCCGTGTCGTCGTCGCTGGGTGCGGGCGGTTCGAGACTCGTCATCTCGAACGACAGCACCTCGGGCAGGAGGACAAAGTCGCCGGCCTCGAGTGTGATGGCGGCTTGCCCGTTCGGGCTCAGCCGGCTGCCGCCTTCGAGCACGACGCAATAGAACGGATCGGTGCCGCAACCGCGGCGCACACGCCACCGGCCCGCGCCGCCAACGACCTTGGAGAACGTGGCCTGCGGTTGCAGCAGCGTGACGATCTCCGCGAGTGGGTCGATCATTGCCGGACTCTCTCGAATGAAAAGTGGACGCTCGATTGTAGCAAGTCCGGTCGCGGCGAATTATCGTTATTCACACACCGCGCCGCGCGTTGCGCCACAACTCGCGCCGCATTCAACCCGCAAGGAAACGCTCATGCAAACCGTACTGATCACCGGCTGTTCGTCCGGCTTTGGCCTCGAGACCGCCCGCTATTTTCTCGAACGCGACTGGAACGTGATCGCGACCATGCGCACGCCGCGCGAAGACGTGCTGCCGGCGTCGAACCATCTGCGCGTGATCGCGCTCGACGTGACCGACGCACAGAGCATTCGCCGCGCCGTGGACGAGGCCGGTCCCGTTGACGTGCTCGTCAACAATGCCGGCATCGGCTTTCTGAATGCGCTGGAAGGCACGCCGATGGACACCGCGCGCGAAGTGTTCGAAACCAACACGCTCGGCACGATCGCCATGACACAGGCCGTGTTGCCGCAAATGCGCGAGCGCAAGAGCGGGGTGATCGTCAACGTGACGTCGACGGTGACGGTGCGCCCGCTGCATCTGCTCTCGGTGTACACGGCGAGCAAGTCGGCGGTCAATGCGTTCACGGAATCGCTCGCGCTCGAACTCGAACCGTTCAACGTGCGCGCGCGCATCGTATTGCCGGGCCGCGCGCCCGACACGCGTTTCGGCGACAACGCCCGTACGCGCATGCTCAACGGTTTCCCCAAGCCGTACGAGGGCCTCGTGCAGGACGTTTTTGCGCGCTGGGAGAAGGACCCGACCATCACGCACTCGCGCGATGTGGCGGAAGCCGTCTATCGCGCCGCCACCGACCCCGCTTGCCCGATGAGCCTGCCCGCGGGCGCCGACGCGCACATCTGGTGGAATGCCGCGCACGCGAAGGCGTAAGCCTTGCCGCTGGCGTTGCGTGGCCGCTCGATAACTGCCCGATAAGCGCCCGACAAGCGCTCGATGAATGCGGGAAGGCGGCCACGCAACGGGGTTTTACGGCTGCGCGGGCGCGTTGCTCCACGCCGCGGCCTCCGCCGTTTTTCCGGTGACGGAATAGAGCACTTTGGTATTGCGTGTCTGCAGGAAGTCGTCGAGCGTTTCGCCGCGCATGGCCGCGTAGATGTGCAGATTCGACACGCCCACGACCGCGCCGAGCTTCTCCAGCATGAAGAAAATCACGCCGTAGTGAATCAGCCCGCGCCAGTCGCGGCGGCGCACGAGATCGCGCTCTTCCTCGCTCAGGCCCGCGGCTTCGAAAGTCGCTTCGGGATCCTCAAGAAACGCGCGTCGATGCGCCTCGCCGATCATCGCGTGCAGATACTTGTTCAGCCGGTACGCCTTCACGCTCGCCGCGAGATCGAACGGATACGTGCCCTCGAGTGCGCCGGCGCCGTCGAGCTGTTGGGCGATATGCGCGCGCTGCCGTGCGTTGGCCGCGCCCGGTAGCGGCTTCGCGGTGTTTTCCAGCACGAGCGTGCCGATGCCCGTCATCGAAGGCAGGTAGTAGCCGCTGTGCACCGGCTTGACGCTGCCCGCGAGCGCGCCGCGCATGATCAGCCACATGATGACTTCCGCGCCTTCCAGACCGCCTTGTGCCGCGAGTTCGGCGTGCGTCATTTGCGCGAGCGCTTCGGGATCGTGCGTGATCGCTTCCATGAACTGATGATCCCACGGCACGTTGTTGAAGCCCGCGCGCTCGCCGTGCACCTGATGCGAGAGACCGCCCGTGGCCATCACGACCACGCGCAAATCGTCAGGATAACTATCAATGGCGCGGCGCAGCGCCTGACCGAGCTTGTAGCAGCGGCGTGCGGTCGGAATCGGGAATTGCAGCACGCCCACCTGGAGCGGCACGACCGTGGTGGGCCAGCCGGTTTCGTCGTGGTCGAGCAGCGCCGACATTGGCGAGAAAAAGCCGTGATCCAGCGGCTTGTCCTGGAAGAACGCCATGTCGAATTCGTCGGCGCACAGGCTCATGCCCAGGTGTCGCGCGAATTGCGGATTTCCCGCGACGGGCGGCAGATCGCGCACGCCGCCGCCTTCGTCGGCCACATGATATTCGCCGCCGATGCCGAGCGCGAACGCCGAGTAATGGTCGAAGAAGAACGAGGTCACGTGATCGTTGTAGACGTACACGATCACGTCGGGCCGTTGCTCGCGCAACCAGCGCTTGACGGGCTCGAAGGTCGCGAAGATCGGCGCCCAGGCCGGATCGTCCTGCTTGTTCGCGTCGAGCGCGAAGCCGATGGTCGGGGTGTGCGAAACGGCGATGCCGCCAACGAGCGTGGCCATGAGTCTCCTCCTGTACGTGAATGCGATGCGATGATCCGCACTTTAGATTTAAGCGCCGGTTAAGTAAATTGACATTTTTGGCAAAAATCAATAACCTCAGGTTATGAAAAGCGCCGAAATTACCGCTGCCGTGCCCGATTTTCTTGCCGATGCCGCAGCGGAGCCCACGAGCGAACCGCGCGCGCGCATCCTCGCGCGGCTGCGTCTCCGGCACCTCAATTGCATCGTCGCCATCGCGCAGGAGCGCACGATGGCGCGTGCCGCGGCACGCCTGCATCTGAGCCAGCCCGCCGTTTCCAAAACCCTGAGCGAACTGGAGGAATGGGCGGGCACGCGGCTCGTCGAGCGCGGGCGTAACGGCGCGTCGCTCACGGCCGAGGGCGAGCATTTCCTGCGTTACGCGCTGGACGTGCGGCGCGCGGTGGACGCTTCGGCGGCGGCGCTCGCGCGCGAGCATCCCGCGCAGGCGGCCGCGGTGCGTATCGGCGCGCTGCCCACGGTGCAGACAGCGGTGCTGCCGCGGGCGATCGTTGGCCTGCAGGCGGTCATGCCGGGCGTGGGTGTGAAGGTGGAAGTGGCCTCGAACGCCGACCTGCTGGGCGCGCTGAAGGCAGGCGACATCGACATGATGATCGGCCGCATGGCCGAGCCCGCGAGCATGCCCGGCATCTCGTTCGAATATCTCTACACGGAGTCGCTGGTGCTCGTGGCGCGCGCGGGGCATCCGCTCGCGCAGGCACGCGCGACGCTATCGCTCGAAGACGCGCTGGCGTATCCGCTGGCGATCGCGGGCGAGCACACGGCGCCGCGTCATCACACCGAGGCGTTCTTCGAGTCGCGCGGGCTGACATTGCCGGCCGGTTGCGTGGAGACGCAGTCGCTCGCGGTGGCGCGTCTGGTCGTGATGCGCTCGGACGCGGTCTGGATCGTGCCGCAGCGCGTGGCCGACGACGATATCGCAGCCGGACTGCTCGCGGTGATCGACGTACCCGCGCCGCGAGGCGTGGAGCAGATCGGCATGCTGCGCCGCAGCGCCGAACCGCTTTCCGAAGCGAGCGGCGCTTTTGCCGAGCAGTTGCGCCGCGCGATCCTCGTGTGAAGCGTGCGCCGGGCGCGGAATAAAACGCAAGGGAGAAAGGAATGCAGAACGGGCAGAACGCGGCGCACGAGTTGCCGCGGCAAGTGGTGGAAGACTTCAACGGCAATGGTCTGGAAGCGCGCCTGGGCGACGCGTTCCGGCTTTCGACCGTGGGCGAGGATGGCTGGCCGCATGCCGCGCAGTTGAGCGTGGGCGAAATTCTCGCGGTGAGCGCGGTGGAACTGCTCGTGGCGGTATGGCCGAATTCACATACTGCCGGGAATCTGAAACGAGACGGCAAGCTCACGCTGTCGCTCGTGCACGACGGCGCGCTGCTCGAGATTCGCGCCACGGCGCGCATGGCCGCCGAACAGCAAACCGCGCTCGGTCTCACGGTGTTTCGCGTGACGGTCGCGGCCGTCAACGAACATCGCGCGAAATACGCGGAGGTGACCAGCGGCGTGACGTTTCGTCTGCATGACCCGCAAGCGGTACTTGCGCGCTGGCGCGAGCAGATCGCGATGCTGCGCGCGATCTGAGCGTGACCGGATCCTCGAATTCTTGTTAGTATTCAAATACTGGTGAGTATTCGAAAGCCGTGCGGCGCGCTGTGAAGTTGCGAGGCCGCTACGCCGCTCTCAACGGCGCGTGTCGACCGGTGCGCGAAACACGCCGTGCAGGGCCACGCGCAGCAGATCGCCGGAAGTCGGCTTGCTGACGAAACTCATGGCGGGCGCGTAGGTCAGTTCGAACACGAGCGCGCCCACGGTTTCGGCGGCGAGGTCGGTATTGCCCGCGAGCGCGAGCAGGCGTTCGCCCAGCGCGCCCCATTGCGCGCGCAGCACCTTTTCCTGCGACTTGCGAAACGTGGCGGCGGGCTTGGCGTTGCGCGAGTAGTCGAGGATCAGCGAGGGCCAGTTGCCTTTGCGCGAGCTTTTCTCGGCCCAGTGCGCAATGGCGTCGATCGCTTCGTCGATCGTGCCGGCGCCGGCGAGCGCCGCGAGAATGGCGGCGAGACTCTGCTTGCCGTGCTCGTCGAGCACTTCGAGAAAGAGGCTTTCCTTGCCGTCGAAGTTGGAGTAGACCGCGCCTTTACTGAAGCCGGCTTCTTCGGCAATGCGGTCGAGCGACGTGGCCGCGTAGCCGTCCCGGGTAAACAGCGTTCGCGCAACGCTGACGAGTTTGGTGCGGGTCAGCGCCTGGCTTTCCTCGCGGGTCATGCGGGCCATACAGGGTCCTCGGCGTATTCGTTGGTGTTTTGTATTGCGTGCGTGGCGGAATCTCGATACCGTCGGGTATTCCGATGCGACGCTTATTTTTTTATGCCGGGTGGCCTGATAGTGCATGCCGACGGCAGACGCGCATTCTACCAAGCCGCGCCAGCGGCCATGGCGAAGTTCAACCAGCAAGGAGCCACGATGACGAACCATCCCGCACCGACGATCAAACTGCACAACGGCGTCGAGATGCCGCAAACCGGTCTGGGGACCTGGCCGCTCGACGATACGGGCGCGGCCCAAGCCGTGGCAAGCGCGTTGCAGACCGGTTATCGGCTCGTGGACACGGCGGAAAACTACGGCAACGAAACGGGCGTGGGCGAGGGCATTCGTCAGTCGGGCGTGGCGCGCGACGCGATCTTCGTGACGAGCAAGTTCAATCGCGCATGGCATAGCGTGGAAGGTGCGCAAGCGGCTTGCGAGGCGAGCTTGAAACGGCTCGGGCTCGACTATCTCGACCTGCTGCTGATTCACTGGCCGAATCCCGATCAAGACCGCTATGTGGAGGCGTTCGAAGGACTCGTGCGTCTGCTCGAAGCCGGCAAGGTACGCGCGATCGGCACGTCGAACTTCAAGCCCGACCACTTGCAGCGCCTGTTCGACGCGGGCTTCGTGCCGCATGTGAACCAGATTCAGCTCGATCCCTATCACGCGCGCGAAGATCTCGTGGCGATTCACATGGAACGCGGCATCGTGACGGAAACCTGGAGCCCGATCGGGCGCGGCGGCGAATTGCTCGCCGAGCCGCTGGTCGTGTCGATCGCGCAGCGTTACGGGCGCACGCCTGCGCAGATCGTGTTGCGCTGGCAGGTGCAGCGCGGTTTTGTGCCGGTGCCGAAATCGGCGGACCCGGAGCGTCAGGCGCTGAATCTCGACATCTTCGATTTCCAGCTCACCGACGAAGAAATGACCGCCGTGGCCACGCTCAAACGCGACGACCCGCAGATGCTCGACGCGGACGTCTTCGGGCACTGAAGACTGCGCAGCGGGTGCGGGGCACGCTGGTACGTCGCTTGCTCAAATGGTGGAAACGGTCTTGCGGAGTCCACCCATCATGACGATTTCGTTCCCTGAAGGCCCGCTCGTCTACGACGGCGATCAGCTCGCGCTCATCTTTACCGCTCAGGCAGACGGCGAAGCGGTCGAGTGCCTCATCACGGCCGAGGCGCTCGAAGATCATTGCGGCGCGAAGTCGGCGCGCGAGCCAGACCTGCGCGCCGCGTTCGAGTCGCATCGGGGCGCTATTGAAAAAGCGGCCGCCCGTCTTATCGAAGAGACGCAGGCGGCCGCGGTCAAGCTGCACAGCGGCTATTTGCGCATGTACGGCAGCAAGTAAGCGCTCAATGAGCGCTCAATGTCAAAGCGCTCAACGCAGATGCTTCGCGAGAAACGCGTGCATCAGCGCGGCCGCTTCGTCCACTTTCTCGTCCAGCGCGAAGTGGCCCGCGTCGAGCAAATGCACTTCGGCTTCGGGTAAATCGCGCTGATACGCGGCGCCCGCCGCGGCGATGAACGACGCGTCGTAGCGCCCCCACATCACCAGCGTGCGAGGTTGTTGCGCGCGCAACCACGCTTGCCATTTCGGATACGACGCCACGTTGGTGCGATAGTCGTAGAGCAGCGCCGCCTGAATCTCGGCCTGGCCGGGACGCGTGAGAAACGCGTATTCGTCGCTCCAGGTGTCGGGGTTGTAGCGCTCGGGGTGCGGGCTGTCGCCATCGTGACGAAACTTCGTGCCTTCATAGGACGTGAAGGCGGTGAACACTTCCGGGTGCGCCTGCGGGTCGGCCCAATACTGCTTGATCGCGGCCCATTTGCGGCCGAGACTTTCCTCGTGGCTGTTCGCGTTCTGGATCACGAGCGTCTGCAAACGTTCGGGATGCGCGAGCATGATGCGAAAGCCGATCGGGCCGCCGTAATCCTGCAGATACAGGCTATAACGGTCGATGCCGAGTTGTTCGAGCCATGCGTTCGTGACCTGCGCGAGATGGTCGAACGTATAGGCGAATTGCGCGGGCGGTGGCGCGTCGCTGTGACCGAAGCCGGGATAGTCGGGTGCGATGACGTGATAGCGCGTGGCGAGCAGCGGGATCAACGTGTCGAACATGCGCGAGGACGAAGGGAAGCCATGCAGCAGCACGAGCGTGGGCGCGTCGGCGGGACCGGCTTCGCGATAGAAAATACCGATGCCGTCGACGTTCGCGCGGCGGTACGCGATCAACGTGGAATCGGAAGGGCTGGGTGGCATGGCGTTGTCGTTCATGATGGGCTTCCACGGTTCGCATGAAGGGCGGGTTCAAGCCGCATCATGACGCGGGCGGCGCGCCCGCGGTATCCCTCGCGCGCGACAAACATCCTCCCGAAAAACGGGAGAGTGTGGCGCAGCGATAGGCGTAACTCAGGGACATAACCCAGGGACGTAACCCCGGAACGCACCGCGCTCGACGAAGAACGAACACACTCAAGGAAACAGCGCGGTCGCGTCGAGGTCGGTCATCTTGTCGAGCGTGTCGCGGCGCGAATCGCAGTCGCGGCGGATCACGGCGCCGCGCGCGACCCACACCGCGATCGAGACGAGCGCGAGACTGCCGAGCGACACGAACGCCACGGGATAGCCGAAGCGGTTGGCGAGCCAGCCGCCCAGCAGCGGGCTCAGACAGCCGCCCGCGGCCTCGACGGTGAGCACCGCGCCCTGGCCGAGATTCACGCGCCCGCTGCCGTGCAGCAGATGCACGACGAGCGCCGGAATGGCCACGGCCTGCAAACCCGAACCGAGGCCGTCGAAGATCTGCACGGGCACGATGCCCCATGTCGACGTGAGCCATGCGGCCGTGAGCGCCCGCGCGGGCAGCGTGACGAAGGTCGCGAGCATCACCCACCAGAAGCCGAAGCGGCGGATCAGGCGGCTCGCGATCGTGGCCACGATCAGCATGACAATCTGCGAAATGACGATGTTGGCGGCCGTGATGCCGCTCGCGCCGCCGCGATGGGCGGCCGCGACCGCGAGACTGTAGAGCGGCAGCATCGCCGAATTGCCCAGGCTGAAAGCGGCAAGCACGATGGCGAGCAGCAGCAGCGAACGATTACCGAGCAGAATGCGCAGGCTGTCCGCGCGAGTGGGCGAACTGTCCGCGTCGCCATGGGCGAGGCCGCGCGCGTAGTGACGATGCACGGCGCGCGCGGGAATCAGCAGCACGGCAGCCATGCACGCCACACCGAACAGCGCGCCCAGCGCGAATACCCATGGCAGACCGAGCCACCAGCCTACCGCGCCCGAAAGCACGGCGGCGGCGATATTGCCCGCGTGATTGGCGACCTGGTTGCGGCCGTAAAGGCGGTCGAAATTCTTTTGGCCCGCCATGCCGAGCGTGAGGCCCGTGAGCGCGGGGCCCATGACCGAGCCGGCCACGGCTGTGGCGATCTGCGCAAGCGTGATGGGCCAGAAGCCTTGCGACAGCCAGATCACGCCGGCGGCGACAATAGTCAATGCGCTCGCGGCCACGACCACGGCGCGGCGTTGCGAGAGCGCGTCGACGAGGGCGCCCGCGGGCGCCGTCACGAGCATGCCGACAATCGCGCCCAGCGTGATGACGGTGCCGATGGTATCGGGCGTCCAGCCTTGCGCCTGCAGATAAATGCCGAGGAACGGTCCGGCGCCTGCCTGAATATCGGCGGCGAAGAAACTCACGGCGAGAAGAGGAAGAGAGGGCTTCACGCGGGCGCGGCTCCCGGCTGTCCTGGCTGTTGTTGGTATGCGGCGCGGCGTCTGGTTCGACGTCGTGCGGCGTTTTCAGCTTCGACAGCAAGGGAGAGCAAGCGGCGCGCCCGCGCCGTGCTCAAGCACAAAGCCATTGCAACGCGCTGCTGTGACAGGTGATGGCAGCGCGCGATCGCGAAAGGTTACTGCGTGGGTTGCAGTTGTCCCCAGCTCACGAGAATCGCCTGAATACTGCGCGCATACGCGTCGCGTTCGCGCGGCGTTTCCGAGTGGTAAGCGCCGATCGCGCGCCACGTGTTGCCGTATCGAACCATCTTTTGCTTGAGCAGCCACGCAGCCACGAAGATGTTCACGCACGGGTCCGTGAGCGCGCGATGCGGAATGCCTTCGCGCAGCAAGTCGGGGAAATGGATCGAGTTGATTTGCGCCTGGCCCACGTCGATCGAACCGTTCGCATTGTGATTGATCGCGGCGGCGTCGCCCTTGGATTCGCGCCATGCCACCGCACGTAGCACGAGCGGATTGACGCCTTGCCACGCGCCGGCTTTCTCGAAGCATTCTTCGCCGCCGGTCGCGGCCGGGGCCGCCCAGGCGAGCGGCGCGCCGAATGAAACGAAGGTCGCGAACGCGGCCAGCGCGCGCCAGAAATAACGCTTGATCGGGTGCATCGGAAACGACTCCAGGGTGCGAGAGCGCGCGGCTCGTTGCGGTGAATTGCGGCGACGTGTGTATGACTCGGTACGGCGGCGTCGTGCGGAACTCAGCGTGCGAGCGCGACGTCGATCTGCTTTTCGATGTCCTTCAAATACGCGCGCGATGCGTCGGACACGACGAGTCGCGGCGCGGGTGCCGAGCAGCGGCAATCGAGGTGCGCCTTCACTTTCTTCTTGCGTGCGCCCGCATGCGGCGCGGGCAATGTGTCTTCGTCGCCCGCAGTGGGCGGCAACATCGCGAGCGAGGGCAGCGGCGGATACACCTTGTCGGCGGCGGGCGAGGCCGTATAGGCCAGCGTGGCGGTTTGCGCGTGCGCGGCGTTCGTCAGCAAGGCGGACGAGAGCACGAAGACGGCGGCGGTCAGGGCGAAGGCGCGCATCGTCTCAGCTCCCCGAGCGCAGCGGTTCGATCGAGACGCTATAAGTCTGATTCGCGCCGGCCGTGAGATTCTCGAGCGCGGGCTTGCGCGCCTGTTGTGCGGGCACGCCGCGCCAGATCGCGTCGTTGATGTACTTGAGGTCCTGGCCGAGCGCGGTCACGCGAATCACCGTGGGCTGCTTTTGCGCGGCGGCGAGCGCGCCGGCCTTGGTCAGCACGGCGCTCAGTTGCGGATCGCGTGCGCCGAGCGCGTCGGCGGGAATGTCGAAGCGCAGGATCGCGCTCGAAACGGCCGGCGTGCTGACCGGTGCCGTGCTGGTCTGTTGAAGCTGCGCGCAGCCTGCGACAAACAAAACGGTGAGTAGAAGGGCAACGCGCGTCACGTGCAAGTCTCCGGAAAAGGCGTGGCGATGTGCATTTTTTCGGCTTTCCTGGACGCAACTTGATACCCGGGCGGCAAACGTTTGCCAAAAAAGAGAACTTCGCTCGCGAATGCGTGGTTTGCGGAAATGCCGCCGCCGACACCGCGCGTTTGCGGCGATCTGGTTTTCGCTGAAATGAGGGACGTACCCGCCGGACTGTTCACCCGAATGCGCCACAAGTGTGCATGGCCGCGCCGCGCGTTAAGCGGAACAATCGGGTTTTCGCACTCCACCATGCAGCGCGCATCGCGCACCCCGAGAGGCTTCGTCATGAACGCGTTTTTCTCCGCCAATCTCATGCTGGCTTACACGGCCTATTTCATCGGCACGGCGAGTCCGGGGCCGAGCAATCTCGCCATCATGTCGATCGCCGCGCAGCACGGCCGCAGGTCGGCGCTGGCGTTCGCGCTGGGCGTGATTTCGGGCTCGATGTTCTGGGCGACGGTCGCGGCGCTCGGCGTGGCGGCAGCATTGGTCGCGTGGTCGAATCTGCTCGTGGCGCTCAAGGTATTCGGCGGTCTGTATCTGCTGTGGCTCGCGTTCAAGTCGGGGCGCAACGCGTGGCGGTCGCCGGCGGCATCGGCACAAAAAGCCGCGGGCGAATTCACGCTCAAGCAGCTTTATGCGCGCGGCGCGCTCTTGCATCTCACGAATCCGAAAGCCGTGCTCGTGTGGGTGTCGATCATCGCGCTTTCCGCGCACGGTGCGGGTTCGCCTTCGGCGCAGGGCGCGTTGATTTCGGGTTGCCTCGTGATTGGCTGCACGGTATTCGGCGGCTATGCGCTGGTGTTCTCGACAGCGGCCGCGCGGCGCGGGTACGCGCGCGCACGCCGTGCGATGGAGGGTTGCCTCGCGGTGGTGTTCGGTATCGCGGGAATCAAGTTATTGGTGACGCGTTGATGGTGTAGTCGTTCGTCACGGGCGGAAGAGGCGCTCGACTCCCGCTTCGACGTCTACCTTCACATCCACGCCCGCGCTCCCGCGAAGTCGACGCAAGCTACCGATAGATCGGCGAGGAACGAAACGGCGTAGCCGCGAGAGAGTCGCGCGCGATCACCCGCATCAGCAGGCCCTGCGCGACGCACTCGTCGTAGCGCCAGAACCCGCTGGCGGGAACGCTTTCTGGCGGCGAGAAGCAGACGCTCGCGATTTCGCGGGCATTGATGAGTCAGCCGCGGCTGCTGCTCCTCGATGAACCTTCGCTGGGTCTCGCGCCGCTCGTGATTCGCGACATTTTTCAGGCAATCCGCGATCTGCGCGAAGAGGGGCTCACCATTCTGCTGGTCGAACAGATGGCGAAACAGGCGCTTGGCGTTGCGGACAGAGCCTACGTGCTCGAGGTGGGCAAAGTCACGCTGGAAGGCGCCGGGCGCGAGTTGCTGAACGATCCGAAAGTCAAGGCGGCTTACCTGGGCGCGCATTGAGCGCAACGCACGCGTGAGCTGACTTCATCGCGACGATCCGCTCAACGCCGCCGCCGAGGAGCAGGCGCGGCGCGCGCGAACGTTGCGCGACGAACTGGAAGGCTAAATCCGCCTAGCCGCCGGGCCAGCCGAACGCGTGAATGGTGTCGAACGGTTCGTGGGTGGCCACCGCCGCGCAGATTTGTCCCGGCATGGGCAGGTCGACCACGTGAATCTGGCCGCCCGCCTCGGTCTCCGCGATCAACGCGGCGCCGTTTTGCGAGACGATCGCGGGCCACGCGTCGCGTGTGTCGCGCGCATCGTGAGGCAGGCAAAGGCGCAATGCGCTCTCGCGATACAGCCGGTCGCGCGCGTCGTCGAATGGACTTTGCACCGGCTGGCGCAGGACCGGCTCGGGCACGGCTGCGCCGATCGCCAGCCGGCGTTGCGACATGGCCAGCAAGATCCACACGCCCGCGTACGCCACGCGAATTTCGAGGGCTGGTGAACGCACAGGATTCCGAAGTATCAACTCGCCTTCGGTGTGATCGTGCAACTCGATCTCGGCGGGCGTGCAGCCGAGCATGGTCGACAACGTGTGCCGCAGAAACACGCGGCTCACGAGATAGCGCTTGCCCAGCGCGGGACTGAGCCCGCGAATCGCGCGATGTTGCTCCTTGCGCGGAATGTCGAGCGGTGACAGGCCGCGCGTGGTGGCATCCCATTCCGCGCGCAGCCGCCACAGCATCAACTCGCCGGGCGCGGGCAGCCGATCGCGCTGAAGCGCAGCATCGTCGAGCCGCCAGGGCAGAAAATGCAGGCCCGGCGTGCGATACACGGGGTGCGTGCCGCCCCGTTCAGTCGAGGTGGGCCAGTGAACTCGGTTTTGCATCCTGATTCTCGGAGCGCATGGCGAAGGCAGTCATCGGGTCATTCGATTCGGATGCCTGATGAATTGCGTCAGAATCGCATCGCTCGAACGGTGCGCCATCGCAGAGCGGCCTGGGTGAGTGGGATCAAAGCGGCATCAGCGCAACGAGCGCCATCAGATCGACGACGGGCCGAACCATTCGCGCACGTGATTGTCTCGTGGCGCACGGGGCGGCGCGCTTTCGCGCGACTTGGGCGTACCGACGAACAGGAAGCCGATCAAGGCGTCGGTGGGCTCGAAATCGAGCGCGGCTTTCAGCGTGGCGTCGTACGAGTCCACGCCGGTCGCCCAGAAGCCGCCGTAGCCGAGCGCGTGAATGGCGTTGAGCAGGTTCATGGCGGCGGCGCCTGCCGAGAGAATCTGCTCGCTCTCGGGAATCGAGCCGGGCGTGAGCGCCGCGCCGAGCGCGATGATGACGGGCGCGGCCAGCGCACGTTGGCGCCGGTGCTCATGCGCGCTGCGCGGCGTACCGGGCTCGCGCGCGGCGGCGATATCGACGAGCACTTCGCCGAGTTCCGCGCGCGCCTCCCCGCGAATCAGCGCAAAGCGCCACGGCCGCAGGCGGCCGTGATCCGGCGCGCGCAGCGCGGCGTCGAAGATCAGGTCGAGTTCGGCGTCGCCCGGCGCCGGTTCGATCAGCGGCCAGTGCGACTGACGGCTGAGCAGCGTGTCGAAGAAAGCCGCGGTCTCGGGCGATTGGGTCGTTTCGGCGAGGGGGCTCGCTACCGTTTCCATTGCGGTTTCCGAAAAAGGTGGAACCCGCATAATGCTCAAAAATCAAGCTAATTGCAAATGATTCGCATTTATTCAAAAATGCGGGCGCACGGAACGCGCTGCAAGAAAGATGAAAGATAGCGGGCGGTTGTCGTCAGATGCGAGCAAAACGGCGCGGCTTTGCCGTGACAACGTAAATTTCGGTATAGTGAGAATAGAAATAATTCTCATTTGTTGATCACTCGTTGCTCACTTCGCGCTCGTTTCCGATGAACTTTGATACCCAGACTGCCGAACTCGCCCGTGCCACGGTCATCCCGCCCGCTATCCGCGAATCCTTGTACGAGATCGAACGCGCGTCGTTCGTCGTGGGCGAGCGCACCTTGCTCGACGACGTCTCGCTGACGCTGAAGAAGGGCCGCGTGATTGGCCTGATCGGTCACAACGGCTCCGGCAAGTCGACGCTGCTCAAACTGCTGGCGCGCCAGCAGCAGGCGAGCGCCGGTTCGATCGCGTTCGAAGGCCGCGCGCTGCGCGACTGGGATCATCGCGCGTTCGCGCGCGAGGTCGCTTATCTACCGCAGCAGTTGCCGGCCGCCGATGGCATGACGGTGCGCGAACTGGTCGCGCTCGGGCGTTATCCGTGGCACGGCGCGCTGGGGCGGTTCACGCCAAAGGATCGCGAGAAGGTGCAGGAAGCGATGCAACTCACCGACGTCGAGGTGTTTGCCGATCGGCCCGTCGACAGTCTCTCGGGCGGCGAGCGTCAGCGCGTGTGGATCGCCATGCTGATTGCGCAGGACAGTCAATGCATGCTGCTCGACGAGCCGATCTCGGCGCTCGATATCGGCCATCAACTCGAAGTGCTCGGGCTGATTCGCCGTCTGAGCGAGGAGAAAGGGATTGGCGTGGTGGTGGTGCTGCACGACATCAACATGGCCGCGCGCTTTTGCGACGAACTCGTGGCGCTCAAAGGCGGCGTGCTGCTCGAACACGGCAGCGCCGATGAGATGATGACGTCGGCCACGCTCGCGGCGATCTACGGCGTTCCGATGGGTCTCGTGCCGCACCCGGACGGCGGCCGCCCGATCAGTTACGCGCTGTAGCGGGTTGCCCGGACCCAGCGATCACGCGCTATAGGCGCGTGCCGAGAAGCGCGCCCACACGCGGCGGCTGCAACGGCGGATCACGCCGTATGCGCTGAACAGACCCATGCCGATCATCATCGCGCCAATCGAGACAGCGGCCAGTTGATCGAGATGGTGCACGCCCGCGAGCGTACCCAGCGCGCCCACGGCGGCGGCGCCGGCGGAAAGCGCATCGAGGCGCGCATGCCAGGCGCCCGCCTTGAGCGCGTCGACGGCGTGCGCGTGCGAATCTTCGAGTTGCGCGGCGGTGGCATGCAGATGCCGCGCGACCAGTTCTCTCGTTGCGATCACAACGATCGCCACCATCAGCGCACCGGTTTGCGCGGCCGTGGAAGCCGATGCGCCGTCCACCGTTGCATTCAGCGCCTGCGCAAGCATGAACGCGCCGACGAGCGTCGGCAGCAGTGTCGTGGCCGCGGCGGGCAACCATGCGGTGGCGCGTTGCGCGGACCCGCGCGTGAACCAGAGCGGCAGGAACAACAGCGCGTCGATCGCCAGATCCACGAGCGTGTGCATGCCGTCCGCGACGATCGCGTGCGAACCCGTGACATAGCCCGTGGCGATCTGGATCGCCATCAGCGCGAGATTCGCGACCGTGCTGACGCGCGCTGCGCGCAGCGACGCCTGTTCGGAGTGGGCCGTGACCGGTGGCATGCGGGGTTCGTATGCGGAGTTCGAGTCACGTGAGGGTAGGGTCTCTCGATGGCAGTGCGATGACAGGCGGGAGAAAGGTTAGGGAGATAAACCGCTTGAAAACGCTACTAACGACCTGTTTTTGCCGGTTGGGGCGGATGTCTTCCGCCGCGCGAAATACAGCATGTACAACCCGGCGTGCCCAAACCCGGCACCGCCGCATCCATCATCCCCGCGCATTCATCCGCTTTCCCTTGCGCCGGATTTCGCGCGACAAGTCGCCCAGCGTCACTTTCTCGAAGCGCTTGAGCAGCGCCTTCTCCGCTTCCTGCACGGTCGCGAGAAGGTGCGCGTTCACGGCCTGTTCGACAAGGCATAGGGGATCGTCCTCGCTCACGAGATCGGAGAACAGCGCGGGCTCGCCGGCGCTGCGATACACGTCGAGCAGCGTGATCTCGTCGAGCGGCACGCCGAGCACCCAGCCGCCGCCGTGCCCTTTCTCCGACTGCACGTAACCGCTTTCGCGAAGCCCGGCCAGCAGCCGGCGCACGACCACGGGATTCGTGCAGAGCATTGCGGCGATCGTATCCGACGTCAACGGGCCTTCCGCGTGCTCCATATGAAGCAGCGCGTGCAGCAGGCGCGACAGGCGGCTATCCGTTCTCATCCCGCTCCTTTCTCTCGAAACTTGTGAAGTTGCATGAATGATAGCATTCGGCCTATCATGTAACTCATGAAGTTTCGAGAAATGCCGTTGCCGGCATTTCCTCTCCGTTACTCAATGCTCGAACGCAAAGGAAACGTCCCCATGCAGCAGGATTTCGATGTCATCGTCATTGGCGGCAGCTTCGCGGGCCTCTCGGCGGCGATGCAACTGGCGCGCGCGCGCCGCCGCGTGCAGGTGATCGACGCAGGTCGGCCGCGCAATCGGTTCGCCTCGCACGCGCACGGTTTCTTCGGCCAGGACGGTGTGCCGCCGTCGCAAATCGTGGCCACGGCGCGCGAGCAATTGCTCAGGTATCCGAACGTTACGTTCACGCAAGGCGAGGCTCGCCACGCCGCGGGCGAGGCGGGCGGTTTTCGGGTCGAACTGGCGGATGGAGCCATCCGCCACGGCAAGCGCCTGATCCTCGCGCACGGCGTGCGGGACACGTTGCCCGCCGTGCCGGGGCTGGCCGAGCGCTGGGGGATCAGCGTGCTGCATTGTCCCTACTGTCACGGTTACGAAGTGGCGGACCGGCGGCTCGGCGTGCTGGCCACGCATCCCATGTCGATACACCAGGCCATGCTGATTCCCGACTGGGGCCCGACAACGTGGTTCACACAGGGCGTCGTCGAGCCCGGCGCGGAAGAAGCCGCGCAGTTGCAGGCGCGCGGCGTGACGATCGAACGCACGCCCGTGGCGCAGGTGCTGGGCGAGGCGCCGGCTATCCGCGCGCTGCGTCTTGTCGATGGCCGCGAGATCGCGATCGACGCGTTGTTCGTCGGCACGCGCACGGAAACGGTAGGCGATCTGGCGAGTCAGCTAGGCTGCGCCGTGGACGACGGACCGTTCGGCGCCGTGATTCGCGTGGACGACTGGAAGGCGACGAGCGTGCCCGGCGTGTTCGCGGCCGGCGATGCCTCGTCGGCCATGACCAACGCGACCTTCGCTTCGGCCTCGGGCGTGGCGGCGGGTGTCGGCGCGCATCGCTCGCTGATCTTCACGGCTTGATGCCCTTTGCAGCCTGATTCCGGCGATAACGCTTGCGGCCGGAGCGCCAACGCGCGCGCCGCGCGATCAGCGGCGGCGCGCGGCCGGAATGCCCGCGAGTATCAGATCGACGCCCGCGAGGAAGTCGGCGCGGTCGTCGTGCGCGAGCATGTGCGCGGCCACGCTGCGCGTGAAAGGAAATTCCGCGCCATCGAGCTGCGCCCATTCGGCCGATACCTCGCCGAGAAAACTGTCACGTTCGAAGCCCTGTTCGCGCGCGAGGTGCGCGTTCGCGGCGTTCTGCCCGCTCACGCCGAGGATGTAGCTCAATAGCGCGTTGGTGGTGGTCCATTGCGCGGCGCCAGGCACGCCCAGCGCGACCACTTGCTGGCCGATGCGTTCGAGAATGCGCACCATCGGCAAGCTGCCCGGCGCGCGCGTGAGCGCTGAGCCAACCCACGGATGCGTGTCGATGGCGTCGAACAGCGCGAGCGCGAGTGCGCGAATCGCGGGCTTCGGTGCCGCGCTCTTGCGGGCGGTGGCGTGCAGGCTGCGGGCGACGATGGCGTCGCACGCGGCGGTCAGCAAATCGCTCTTGCTCGCCACATGCCAGTAGATCGCGCCCGCGCCCGTGGCCAGGTGTTCGGCGAGCGCGCGGAACGTGAGGCCGCTTTCGCCGCTGGCATCGAGCAAGGCGATCGACGCTTCCACGATCTGTTCGCGGGACAACGACGACTCGCGCCGCCGCGGGGTGGGGACTTTGCGGGTCATATGAGGTTCGGATTCACGGGCGGTGAGCCGGGTTGCAAGCGTTGCGGCGTCGCACTTGACAGTAATGGAACAACGTTCCAATAATACTATGGAATGATGTTCCATGGCATGACGATCGTACGGGTCGGCATGCCCTCACGTCTCGACAATTCATCGAGAACCCAGTGAGAACGACTCAGCGAGAAAAACACATGAACACTTCCGGCAGGTCGATCGCGATCGTCGGCGCGGGCCTCGGCGGCCTGGTGCTGGCGCGTGTTCTGCACGTGCATGGCATCGCCGCAACCGTCTATGAAGCCGAGCCGTCGCCCAGCGCGCGAACCCAGGGCGGTCTGCTCGACATCCACGAGCACGACGGGCAAGCCGCGCTGAAAGCAGCGGGGTTGTTCGAGGCATTTCGCGAGATCATCCACGCGGGCGGCGAGGCGTCGCGCATGCTCGATAAAGCGGGCAACGTACTGCTCGAAGAAGCGGACGAGGGCACGGGCGGCCGCCCCGAGGCGCCGCGTGCGGAACTGCGTCGCATCCTGCTCGAATCGCTACCCGAGGGCACGGTGCGCTGGGGGCACAAGCTCGCTTCGGTATCGGCCATGGCTGGCGGGCGTCACGCGCTGCACTTCGCAAACGGCGCGACAGTCACGGCCGACTTGCTGGTGGGTGCCGACGGCGCGTGGTCGAAGGTACGCCCGCTCGTGTCCGCCGCTCGCCCCGTATATGCCGGGCTGGCATTCGTCGAAACGTATCTGTACGAGAGCGATGCGCGTCATCCCGCGAGCGCGCAGGCGGTTGGCGGCGGTGCGTTGTTCGCGGTCGCGCCGGGGCAGGGCATACTCGCGCATCGCGAGCCCGGCGGCACGCTGCACACGTATGTGGCGTTGAACCGGCCCGAAGCCTGGTTCGCCAGCATCGATTTCGCCGATGCCACCCACGCGCGCCGCTGCCTCGCAGCCGAATTCGAAGGCTGGGCGCCCGCGTTGACGGCGCTCATCACCGAAGGCGAAACCGCTCCCGTGCTGCGTTTGATCCACACCTTGCCCGTCGATCATCGCTGGGAGCGCGTGCCCGGCGTGACGCTGCTCGGCGACGCCGCGCACCTCATGCCCCCTTCGGGCGAGGGCGCCAATCTCGCCATGCTCGACGGCGCGGAACTCGCGCAGGCGATCGCTGCGCAACCGGACGACAGGGAAGCGGCGCTGGCCGCTTACGAGCACACGATGTTCGCGCGCAGCGCGCTCGCGGCGGCGGAATCGGCGCGCTTGCTCGAACGGCTGTTTGGCGCGCAGGCGCCGCAAAGTCTGCTGGACTTCTTCAACGCGATGCGGCCCGCCGACTGAGTGTGGCTGCGCGCCACTCGGACCCGCGACCGCATGGCGCGTTGCGAGGCAATTCGCCGGCTGCAGGCGAAGAATCTCGTCACGCGGCTCGCGGTGGGCGACTACCGCATCGAAGACGAGGCGTTTGCCGAATGGGTTCGTCGGCGAAAATGACGGTGCGCGGCATGGCCTGATTCGTCGCGCCCGATATGCTCCCGATATGCTTCGTCTCGATCGCGGCATCGAGCGCGCGTGTCGATGGAGATACGCCCCTTTTAACCGGCGTTGACACGGCTTGCGGCGGCAGGGACACTCGCGGCGCGAGCCGCGTTCGCCGCCGCGCCGTGATTGCCGCGCTGCCTGCCTTCTTTCCCGTTCCGCCATGTTTCACCACATCGACACTGAAACGCTCCGCCTGTGCAGCGTGCTTGCGAGCACGGCCTTCGGCCTCGTCTTCGCGCTGGTGCGCTTCGACGTCGAAGGGCGGCGCTATTGCTATCACTGGTCGGCGAGTTCGCTGCTGTACGCGGCCACGCTGATCGGCTTCGAACACTCGGCGGGGCATCCGCTATTCAAGGCGGCGCTGCTCGGCTCGCTCGCGTTCACCAACGTGCTGATCGTTTCCGGCTTGCGCGTGTTCGACGGCAAGACGCCGTTTCGCCCGTGGATGGCATGGCCGGTGGCCGGTTGCGTCGCGGCGCAGCTCGCGCCGGCGTGGGTATTGAGCGACCCGAAACTCGTGGCGGTCGCCACGGAGGTGTGCGACACGCTCGCCGTGGCGATCTCGGCAGGCATCGTGGGCGTGAGCTGCCTGGTCGGGCTGCATCGCGAGCGCGCGAACGCCGCCGCCGACAGCACCTTCATGCCGAGCCGCGGCCGCCGTCTCGCGGGCCTCGCCATGCTCGGCTACCTGCCCGGCTACGCGATCGCCATCGCCGGTTATCTCTGGAACGGGCCTGCGCTGGACCTGCTCGCGCTCATCCCGATGCTCTCCGACCAGTTGCTGCTCGGTGTGCTGAATCTGGGTTTGCTGGCGATGCCGGCCGAGCGCGCCCAGCAACGGCTGCGTGCCGCCGCGTTGCGCGACCCGCTCACGGGCGTATGGAATCGCGCGGGCTTTGCGGCGCAGTCACGCCGCCTGATCGCGCCGGGCGCGACGCTGCTCGCCATCGACCTCGATCACTTCAAGCAGATCAACGACCACCACGGCCATCTTGCGGGCGACACCGTGCTGAAGGCCGTCGCCGTGCTCGCGTGCGCCGAAGTCGAGTCGCTGGGCGGCGAGTTCGGGCGGATCGGCGGCGACGAATTTCTTGCGGTGCTACCGGCCGAACGCGCGCCCTACGCGCAGGTGTGCGCGCGGCAGATCCAGCAGGCGTGCCGCCGCCCGCTCGACGGCTTGCCGCCGTGGACCGCGAGCATCGGGCTCGCGCAGATCGAGGCGGGCGAAACGGACTATGCCGCGGCGCTGCAACGCGCGGACCGTGCGCTGTATCGGGCGAAAGTGGACGGCCGCGACAAGGTGACCGCCTGAACGGCGGAGGTCATGCGCGGTTGTTCCAGGTTGTTCCTGGTTTTTCCGGTCATTCCCGGTTGTGCGCGGAATGGGTGGATAACGCGCGCCGGATAACGCGCGGTGCTCACGCTGAGCGAGCGCGCCGCGCGTGCCCTCAACCGTCGATCAAAAACTTCGAGCGGTCCGGCTCGTCCTTGATCCAGTTCGGCGGCTTGCCGCGTCCCGACCATTCGTTGCCCGAGACCGGATCGCGATATTTCGCGGGCGACTTGGCCTTGGCGGGCGGCGTGGCGGGACCGCGAATATCGTCGAAGGTGATCTTGTGCAGCTTCATCTTGCGGCTGATTTCGTCCAGCACGTTCAGCCGCTCTTCCTTGAAGGCGGCTTCGAGCTGGGTTTCGAGCTCTTGCCGCTGGGCAAGGAGTTCCTTGAGGTCGGACATCGTCGGGCAGCCAGGTGATTGAAAAACCGGCCGATTTTAACGCGCCGGCGCGCGCCCGGTCTTTCGGGGTTTGCGAGGCGGCGTGAATGCAACACTCGCCGCCGCCCGCATGGTCATGCGTATTACGCCGTACTACGCGACCAGCATCGCCTTGGCGCCGTTTAGCGGCGCGTACGCCATCGCCGCCTCGATCTGGTCGTAGCGAAAGCGCTCGCCGCAGTGTGTCCTGAACAACGGATCGTCGATGACCGCTTCGAGCGCCGCGAGCGCGGCGCGCAGACGCTCGCGATCCTTGACCGTGCGGCTTTCGAAATTGCTGAAGCGGCGCATGGTCAGATTCTTCGCCATGAACAGCACGGTCGGCAGCGAAACCGGCGCGCCCGCGCCCAGGAAACCGTAGAGATAGATCACGGCGTTCATCGGCAAAGCGGGCGCGAGGGCCGTGAGCAGATCGCCGCCCACGCCGTCGAAGACCGCCGTTGCGCCGAGTTCGGCGGCGAGCGGTTCCAGCGTCGCGGCGAAGCCGGGCGTGGTGACGATCACGTGCTCGGCGCCCGCCTCGCGCAGCGCGTCGCGCGCGGCTTCGTTGCGCACGAGGAAGATCGCGGGCAGCGCCCGCTGTTGCGCGAGGCGCGCCAGCGCGCGTCCCGTGGCGGAATTGCCCGCCGTGACGATCACGCCGCGGTGACCGGCATCGGCAATCTCTTCGAGAAAGGCATACGCCGTCATGACGTTGACGAGCGAGCCGCAGTAGTCGCGCGCCTGCACGTGCTCGGGCAGGATCAGGCACGCGGTGGCGGGCACGTGCGCGCGCTCGCACCACAGGCCGACGCTTTCCGGGCTGCGCTCGAGCGAGCGGTAGATCGCGACCTGGCGGCCCGCGTAGCGGGCGGGCACGCCCGCGCCCACGGCCACCACGCGGCCCGCGCCCGACGCGCCCCACACGTCGTGGCGCCCCAGGGCGAGCGCATTGCCCGCGGCGTTGGGCAGGCGCAAAAAGGTCTTGTCGCCGTGATTGATCGCCGAGGCGTCCATCGCGACGATCACGTGGCCCGGCGCGGGTTCCACGGGGGCGGGCAGTTCGCGAACTTCGAGATCGCGGTTCGGCGTGACGCAAAGGGCTTTCATCGGTTGGCTCCTGAAGCGGTGCTTCGTTGATGGCGATGCCCGTAACTTAAGCCGTTCGATCCATTGCGAAAACGCTGTCTCGTGGCATACCATCAATTCCATTGTGGAATAGATAAGGCGGCGGGCATGGATCGGGTCAACGCAATACGGCTGTTCGCGCGCCTCGTGGAGCGCGGCAGCTTTTCCGCCGTGGCGCGCGAGGAGGGCGTTGGCCAGCCGGCGGTCAGCAAGCAGATTGGCGCGCTGGAGCGGCATCTGGGCGCGCAGCTGGTGCTGCGCACCTCGCGTCAGGTCGTGATCACGGAGGCGGGGCAGGCGTTTTACGAGCAGGCGCGCCAGCTCGTGGACGACTTCGACGCGCTGGAATCCTCGGTGGGCGATCGTCAGCATTCGCCGCGCGGCATGGTGCGCGTCAACACGGCGCCCGCGCACGGCCGCCTCTGCATCACGCCGCTGCTGCCCGAATTCTTCCGGCGCTATCCCGAGGTCGCGATCGAACTTTCGGTGTCGGAGCGTCAGGTCGATCTGGTGGGCGAGGGCATCGACCTGGCGATCCGGCACGGGCGTCTCGTCGATTCGTCGCTGACCGCGCGGCCGCTCGCGGAAACCGACTTCGTGCTGGCGGCGAGCCCCGCGTATCTCGCCGCGCACGGCGCGCCGCAACAGCTCGCCGATCTCGACGCGCATCGCTGTGTCGTGTTCGCGAAGGGCCGCGAGCGATATCCGTGGCAACTCAAGCGCGCGCCCGGCAGCGACGAAACCGTGTCGTACGTGCCGCACGGCAAGCTGTTCACGGGCGACGCCGAACACGTGCGCGCGGCGGTGCTGTGCGGTCTCGGCATTGCGCAGGCGCCGCACTGGCTGCTCGCCGACGAGATCCGCACGGGCGCGGTGCAGGTGCTGATGCCCGGCTTGCAACCCGCGCGCGTACCGATCCATGCCGTGTACCCGGCGGGGCGGCGCGTGCCCATGCGCGTGCGCGTGTTGATCGATTACCTCGTCGAAGCGCTGGCGTAGCCGCTCCATTACACTCGGCGCGAGGCTCAATCCGCGAGGAACACCGATGACGCGTCTCGATTCCCCCATCGACACGAACCGTCTCGACGACGAATGGCTCGAAGCGGACGGCGCGGGCGGATTCGCGTCGGGCACCGTGGGCATCGCGCGCACGCGCCGCTATCACGCGCTGCTGCTCGCGGCGACGCAGCCGCCCACGGGCCGCATGGTGCTCGTGAACGGCGTGGAGGCGTGGCTCGACTACGGCGATCGCAAGGTCGCGCTCACGGCGCAACGTTACGCGCCGGATCTGCTGTATCCGCAGATCGCCGACCGTCTCGCGCGTTTCGAAACCGCGCCGTGGCCCACGTGGCGTTATGCGCTCGACCATGGCGCGACGCTCACGGCCGAAGTGTTCGTGGCGAAAGCCAGCGGCGAGACGGTCCTGCGCTGGCGGCTCGAAGCGCCGGCCGGTGCGAGCGTGCCAACGTTGAAGGTTCGTCCATTGATGTCGGGCCGCGACTATCACGCGCTGCATCACGAGAATCCGGCGTTCGATTTCGCGGCGCGCGTGGAAGGCGAGGCCGTGCGCTGGCAGCCCTATGGCGACGTGCCCGCCATCGTCGCGAGATCGAACGGCATCTACACGCATGCGCCCGACTGGTATCGCAACTTCTGCTACGCGTGCGAACGCGAGCGCGGGCTCGACTTCACCGAAGACCTCGCGACGCCCGGCGTGTTCGCGTTCGATCTCGGCAAAGACGAAGCGGTGCTGCTGCTGCGCGCGGCGTTGCCAGGCGGCGCACCGGTCGCGAATGCCGGCGCGCAAGAGGACGCCGCACAACTCGCCGATACCGAAACCGCGCGCCGCGCCGCGTTCGGCTCGCGCCTGCAACGCTCGGCCGACGCCTACGTGGTCGCGCGCGGCACCGGCCGCACGATCGTCGCCGGTTATCCGTGGTTCACCGATTGGGGCCGCGACACTTTCATCGCCATGCGCGGCCTGCTCCTCGCGAGCGGGCGCCACGGCGAAGCGGGCGCGATCCTGCTCGAATGGGCGAGCACGGTTTCCGAAGGCATGCTGCCGAACCGTTTCCCCGACGCGGGCGGCGCGCCCGAATACAACTCCGTCGACGCCTCGCTGTGGTTCGTGGTGGCGGTGCACGACTATTTCGCCGCCGAGAGCGCGCAGAGCGTGACGCCCGAGGCGCGCCGCACGCTGCGGGCGGCCGTCGATGCGATCCTCGCGGGCTACGCGCGCGGCACCCGCTACGGCATCGCCGCCGACGCGCGCGACGGCCTGCTGCGCGCGGGCGTGCCCGGCGTGCAGCTCACGTGGATGGACGCGAAAGCGGGCGATTGGGTCGTCACGCCGCGCATCGGCAAGCCGGTCGAAGTGCAGGCGCTGTGGATCAACGCGCTGCGTATCGCGAGTGCGTGGGACGCGCGCTGGCGCGAACTCGAAGCGCGCGCGAGCGCGGCGTTCGCGGCGCGCTTCGTCGAGCCTTCGTCAGGCGCGCTTTACGACGTGATCGACGCCGATCATGTCGACGGCAAGCTCGATCGCGCGGTCCGGCCCAATCAGCTCTTCGCGGTGGGCGGCCTGCCGTTCGCGCTGCTCGACGGCGACGCGGCGCGCGCGGTGGTCGCGCAATGCGAAGCGCAACTGCTCACGCCGCTGGGATTGCGCACGCTCGCGCCCGCCGAGCCGGGCTATTGCGGGCAGTATCGCGGCGGCGTGCTGGCGCGCGACGGCGCGTATCATCAGGGCACCGTGTGGCCGTGGCTGCTCGGGCCTTTCGTCGACGCTTGGCTGCGCGTGAACGGCGACACCGCGCCGCAACGCGCGCTCGCGCACGAGCGCTTCGTCGCGCCGCTGCTCGCGCATCTCGACCGCGCCGGGCTCGATCATGTTTCCGAGGTCGCCGACGGCGACGCGCCGCACACGCCGGGCGGCACGCCGTTCCAGGCATGGTCGCTCGGCGAACTGCTGCGCGTGCTGAAGCGGCTCGGCGTGCCGTTCTAGTCATGCGCGCCGCTTGCGGGCGGGAGCGCGGCCAGGCCGCAAACCGCGCTAGCATGTGAGCCACGAACGCCAACCGTGACGCGACCGTAAGCGTCCTGAAACGCGGCTCGAAGCACCGCTTGAAGCAGGACTCGAAGCACGGCTCACGGCACCATCAAGGAGATATTCATGTTGCAGCGTAGCGCCGGCCTCCTGGAGACGGATGAAGGCAAACGCCTGTACTCGAACGACTACGCGCGCTGGCAGCGCTGGGGACCGTATCTGAGCGAGCGGCAGTGGGGCACCGTGCGCGAGGACTACAGCGAGCACGGCACCGCGTGGGCGTATTTTCCGCACGATCACGCCCGCATGCGCGCGTATCGCTGGGGCGAGGACGGACTCGCCGGCTTCGCCGACGAACGCCTCAACTGGTGCGTGTCGCTCGCGCTCTGGAACGGCCGCGATCCCATCGTGAAAGAGCGGCTGTTCGGCCTCACGAACGACGAAGGCAATCACGGCGAGGACGTGAAGGAGCTGTACTTCTATCTCGACGGCACGCCCACGCATTCGTACATGCGCATGCTCTACAAGTATCCGCAGGGCGCGTTTCCGTATCAGGATCTGCTCGACGAGAACGCGCGGCGCGGCACCGGCGTGCCCGAGTACGAGATTCTCGACACCGGTATCTTCGACGACGAACGTTATTTCGACGTGCAGGTCGAGTACGCGAAGCACACGCCCGACGACGTCGTCATGCGTATCACGGTGGAGAATCGCGCGGGCCAGCACGCCACGCTCGACGTGCTGCCGCAGATCTGGGCGCGCAATACGTGGTCGTGGCAAGACGTGGCGCACAAGCCGTCGCTCGCGCTGGTGTCGTCGGCGCAAGGCAACTACGTGGTCGCGCATAGCGACACGCACGCGCCGCTCGTGGTGACCTCCACCGCGAGCGCGGGCGCAAGCGTGGAATGGCTGTTCTGCGAGAACGATACCAATGTGAAGCGGCTGTTCAACATGGACGGCGCGGGTCCTTTCAAGGACGGCATCAACGATTATCTCGTGCACGGCGCGAGCGACGCGGTCCGGCGCGACGCGGGCACCAAGGCCGCCGCGCGCGTGCATCTCGAGCTCGCGGCACACGGGCGCGCCGTGGTCACGTTGCGCTGGCGGCCGCAATCCGTGCCAAAGGAAGAGGTCGCGCTCGATATCGACGCGCTGTTCGCGCATCGCATTGCCGAGGCGGACGCCTTCTACGCCGCGTTGCAACGCGATATCGAGAGCGCCGACGCGAAGCTCGTGCAGCGCCAGGCGCTGGCGGGCATGCTGTGGTCGAAGCAGTACTACCAGTACGACGTGAATCGCTGGCTCGCGGGCGATCCGCTGCAGCCCACGCCGCCCGCGAGCCGTCAGCACGGCCGCAACGCCGACTGGCGGCACCTGAGCAACGCCGACATTCTTTCCATGCCGGACAAGTGGGAGTACCCGTGGTACGCCTCGTGGGACCTCGCGTTTCAGGCGGTCGCGTTCGCGCTGGTCGACCCGATGTTCGCGAAGAAGCAGATGCTGCTGCTCGTGAAGGACCGCTACCAGCATCCCAACGGCCAGTTGCCCGCCTACGAGTGGGCGTTCGGCGACGCGAACCCGCCCGTGCACGCCTGGGCCGCCTGGCGCGTGTACGAGATCGACCGCTCGATCACGGGCAAGCCGGACAGCGAATTTCTCGAACTCATCTTCCACAAGCTGCTGCTGAATTTTTCGTGGTGGGTGAACCGCAAGGACGCGGACGGCCACAACATCTTCCAGGGCGGCTTTCTCGGGCTCGACAACGTGGGCATCTTCGATCGCTCGCAGCCCTTGCCCACGGGCGGCCATCTCGATCAGGCCGACGGCACCGCGTGGATGGCGGGCTACGCGCTGGACCTCATGCGCATTGCGCTCGAACTCGCTTTTTCGAACCACGTGTTTGTCGATATCGGCGTGAAGTTCTTCGAGCACTTCCTGTATATCGCGGGCGCGGTGAGCTGCGACGACGACTGCGAAACGGGGCTTTGGGACAGTGTGGACGAATTCTTCTACGACAAGCTCAAGCTGCCCGACGGCACCAGCACGCCGTTGCGCATGCGCTCGATCGTCGGGCTGATTCCGCTGTTCGCGGTGCACGTGCTCGAAGAACGCGTGCACGGCAACTTGCCCGGCTTGCGCGACCGGCTCGTGTGGTTCCTCGAGCATCGCCCCGATCTCGCGCGGCTCGTGTCGCGCTGGAACCAGCCGGGCAAGGGCAATTCGCTGCTGCTTTCGCTGCTGCGCGGCCATCGCATGAAAGCGCTGCTCAAGCGCGTACTCGACGAAAGCGAATTCCTCTCCGATCACGGCATTCGCGCGCTGTCGCGCACGCATCTCGACGCGCCTTTCGTGTACCGCTACAACGGTTGCAATTTCACGGTGAAGTATTTGCCGGCGGAGTCGGATTCGCGCGTGTTCGGCGGCAATTCGAACTGGCGCGGCCCGATCTGGATGCCGGTGAACTATCTGCTGATCGAGTCGCTGTACGAGTTTCATCGCTATTACGGCGACGACTTTCTGGTCGAATATCCCACCGGCTCGGGCGAGAAACGCACGCTGCAACAGATCGCTGACGAACTCGCGCGCCGCGTCACCACGCTGTTCCTGCTCGACCGCAACAACGAGCGGCCGGTGATGGGCGCGTATCCGCTCTTGCAGGCCGACCCGAAGAGCCGCGATCTCGTGCTGTTCCACGAGTATTTTCACGGCGACAACGGGCGCGGCGTGGGTGCCTCGCATCAAACCGGCTGGTCGGGACTCGTCGCGCTGCTGTTGCAGCCGCGCGTGATGAGCCCGTCGGGCAACGTGCCGGCGGCGGGCGAGATCGAAGAGGGCGCGGCGGTGAAATGAGCGCGGTGCGTACCGCGCGCGACAGCATGTCGAGGCAAACGATGGAATCGACCCGTAACGATCACGACCGTGTTGACGGCTATGCCCGCGAGGACGTGGGCAATCTCGTGCTGCTCGAACACGTCAATCTCACGATCCCCGACCAGCGGCTCGCGACGGCGTTCTATGTGAGCGCACTGGGACTCACGCGCGATCCGTTCTTGATGACGGGCGTGACGAACATGTGGATCAATATCGGCCGCTCGCAGGTTCACTTGCCGCACGGCCGGCCACAGCGTTTGCGCGGGCATGTCGGGCTCGTCGTGGGCGAGCGTCAGGCGCTGCTCGCGCGCCTGCGCGCCGTGCGCGAGTTGCTCGAGGGCACGGCGTTCGGCTGGGAGGAGCGCGCCGATCGCGTAACGGTGATGTGTCCGTGGGGCAATCGCTACGATTGTCTGGACTGCCAGGCATTGCGTGGCACGGTGCCGTGGGCGGATCTCGACCTGGGTATCGCGTATGTGCAGCTCGGCGTGCCGGTGCGCAGCGCGGCACCCATCGCCGCGTTTTATCGCGAGATATTCGAGGCGCGCGCCGAGGTGCGCGAGCGCGACGGCACGGCGCAGGCGGTGGTTGCGATCGGCACGCATCAGCAACTGGTTTTTGCGGAGACCGCTGCGCCCATTGCCGCTTACGACGGCCATCACATTCAGCTCTATGTCGCCGATTTTTCGCGGCCTCATGCGCGGCTCGCGGAGCGCGGTCTCAGTTACGGCGAGGAGCCGCATCAATATCGTTTCGCCGAGATCGTCGATCTGGCGAGCGGCGCGTCGTGCTTCCAGCTCGAACACGAAGTGCGCAGCCTGCGTCATCCGCTTTATGCGCGGCCTTTGGTGAACCGCAATCCCGAGCAGAGCAATCGCGACTACCGCCAAGGCGCGGATGCGCGTGCGGGCGCGTTTTAACGGGCTTCAGCGTGCTTGAGCGTACTGGAACGTGCTCGCGCTGATTCGTGCCGGTAACGCTTACGTTGCGTCCGGCAAGTGCGCGTGCACGAAGCGGTGGACCTCCGCGCGCAACTCGCGATCTTCGGGCGCGCCCATGAAGCCGCCGTGCGGCATGGCTTCGAAAACATGCAATTCGCACGGCACGTTCGCACGCCGCAATGCGCGATGCAATCGAACCGCATTCGACAGGAACAGGTCGCGCGTGCCGCTTTGAATGAAGGTCGGCACGAAGCCGCGCGAAAAGTCGCCGAATAGCGGCGACAGGTACGGATGCGCGAGATCGGCGCCCGCGGCATACAAACGGTTCTGCGGCATCAGCGAGTGCGGCAGCACGACGTCCACGAGCGGGTTGAGCGCGAAGCTGTCGCCCGATTCGGTCAGGTCCACTTCCGGCGAGAGCAGCACCAGCGCGGCAGGCAGCGGCAGCCCTTCGTCGCGCGCCCGCAGCAGCATCGCGGCCGCGAGATTGCCGCCCGCCGACCGTCCGCCCACGACGATCCGGTGCGCGGGATAGCGTTGCAACAGGCGGCGATACACGGCGAGGCAGTCGTCGAGCGCGGCCGGATACGGATGCTCGGGCGGCATGCGATAGTCGATACCCCAGCAGCGCAGCCCCAACTGATCGGCCTGCATCTGCGCACCCGTGCGGCACGCCGCGCCGCCGCCCATCACCAATGCTCCGCCGTGCAGATCGACGTAAATCGCGTCGTCGGCGCCGGGCTCGGCGGGTGTGGCGACATGCACCGTCGCGCCCTCCACCTCGACCGTTTCCACGCTCGAACGCAACTGACCCGCGAGGCTCGCCAGCGCGGCGCCGTATTGCGCGTCGGCGGCGGCTTTCAGGCGCATCCAGCCGTCGATGTCGTGCAATTCGGGCAGCACGTGCAAGGCGTTGAACGGCACGCCTTCGGCGTTCACGAGACGGCGCAGCGCGGCCTGGGCCTCGGCACTGATGCTGCGGGGGAAGGGAACGGTGCGGGCCGGAAGGCGCACGCCTTCGGCAGGCGTGGCGTCGGGGGTTTCGTTCGGTTCGGCGGTCATGTCGGCGCGGTGCACGGCGGGGTTCGTGGGCGGAATCATAGGGCAAGGGAGTTAAGTCACGTTGGCTCGGTGTCGTCACGCTTTGTCAGCGGCCGCATGTTCGACATCCAAAAATGCTACTAACTGCCAATTCCGGCTTGCGCCATCGAGTGCCCGATCGTCGATCCCACCGGTGACGGCGACCTCGGCTTGCAGCAATGCGGCCCCACAGCGCATCTTGCCGACGCAACTTTCCTGCGCGATCGTCCTTGACTTCAATTTAGATGATGACTACCATCTAAATCACGTTGAACGACAGAGCACCGCGCATCATGAGGAAATCGAAAGCCGAAACCGCCGAAACGCGCCAACGCATCGTCGAGGTGGCGGCCGGGCTGTTCCGGGCGAACGGCATCCACGCCACCGGTCTGGCCGATGTGATGGCCACTGCAGGCCTCTCGCACGGCGGTTTCTATCGCCACTTCGAGTCGAAGGATCAACTCGTGGCGGAAGCCTGCGAGCAAGGACTGATCGGGATCGTCGGCAACCTGGAGGCGGCGGCCCAGGGCTGCGAGGGCCACGACGCGTTCAATGCCGTTGTCGATGCGTATCTCTCGACGTCGCATAGAAACGCTCCCGAGCGCGGTTGTCCGCTGGCGGGCATGGGCAGCGAGCTGGCACGCGCGGACGAAGGCACGCGGGCGGCGGCGGTGCGCGGTTTCGACGCGCTGGTGGACATGCTGGCAACGCGCCTTGGCAGTGCGCAGGACGAAGCGGACCGCTCGCGCGCCACGTTCGCGCTCGCCGCCATGATCGGTGGCATGACGATGGCGCGCATCATGGCCGATCCGGAAGCCTCGGCGGCCTTGCTGCAAGATATCCGGCAACAGATCGAATCGATTTAAAACGCCGCTGGCATTCGTGCCCGCGACCTCGTTTCATCTAAAGTGTGCATATGCACATTATGGGTTTAATCAGTAGTCCAGACATCACTCAACGGAGGTCTCACCATGCAACGCAAATTCCTGATCACGGGTGCAACGGGCAAAACCGGCTCGCATATCGTCCACAATCTGCTCGCGGCGGGCCACGCCGTGCGCGCCATGGTCCGCAAGGAGGACGCGCGCAGCACGGCGCTGCGCGAGGCGGGCGCCGAGATCGTCGTGGGCGACCTGCTCAATCACGACGATCTGATTCGCGCGACCACGGGCGTGACGGGCGCGTATCTCTGCTATCCCGTCTCGCCGGGCTTCATTCAGGGCACCGCCTATTTCGCCGATGCCGCGCGCCGCGCCGGTCTCGAAGTGGTCGTCGAGATGTCGCAGATTTCGGCGCGTGAAAACGCGAAGAGCCATGCCGCTCGCGATCACTGGATCGCCGAACGCGTGCTCGACTGGTCGGGCGTGCCCACGGTGCACATCCGCCCGACGTTCTTCGCGGAATGGCTGACCTTTCCGTGGGTGCTCGACACGATCAATCGCGACGGCAAGATCACGCTGCCGTACGGCGCCGGACGTCACGCGCCGATTGCCGCGGTCGACCAGGCGCGCTTCATTGCCAAGGTGCTGGCGGAGCCGGCGCAGCATGTCGGCAAGGCTTACGAATTGTGCGGCTCGGTCGAACTCGACCATCACGGTATCGCCGAAGCCATGAGCGAAGTGATCGGCCGGAAGATCGTGTATCGCCCTTCGACGCTCGACGAGTATCGCGAGCATTTGCGCCAGTATGGTCTCTCGGAGTTCATGATCCAGCACTTCATCGAAGTGGCCGTCGACTACCAGAACGGCGTGTTCGCGGGCGCCGACACCGTGATCGAACCCGTCACCGGCGTCGCGCCGCAGACCGTTGCCGAATACGTACGGGCGCATCGGGCGAAGTTTCAGGCCTGAGCGCGGGGCGTGAATTTTTTCCAGTCTGGTTAATCAGGATATCGAAATGAAACTCGAAAACGCTGTTGTGTTCGTGACCGGCGCGAGCCGCGGTCTGGGTCTCGCATTCGCACGCGAAGCCCTCGCGCGCGGCGCTGCCAAAGTCTATGCGGGCGTGCGCGACCCCAGCCGCTTCAGCGAGCCGGGCATCGTGCCGGTCGCGCTGGATGTGACCGATGCGGCTTCGGTGGCGGCCGCCGCGAAGATCGCGCCTGACGTCACGCTGCTGGTCAACAACGCGGGTATCGCGGAAGTCGTGGAGTCCCCGTTCGCGGAGGCGAGCGAGGCGCAGGCGCGGCGCCTCTTCGAGACCAACTTCTACGGCGTGATGCGCACGACGCGCGCGTTCGAATCCCTGCTGCCGGACGGCGGGCGCGGCGCGATCGTCAACGTGCTTTCGGACGTGACGTGGCGGCCCGTGCCGTTTCTCGCACCCTATTCGGCCTCGAAGGCGGCTGCGTGGAGCTACACGAACGCCGTGCGCGTGGCGTTGCGCGAACGCGCGATCCAGGTCGTGGGCGTGCATGTCGGGTTCATCGACACCGATCTCACGCAAGGCTTCGACGTGCCCAAGGTCGCGCCGCTCGACGTGGTTCGGCAAACCTATGACGCGCTCGAAGCGGGCGAGAGCGAGGTGCTCGCCGACGAAGGCACGCGCGCGCTGAAGCGTTCGCTCGCTTCGCCCGTGGCGGGTTACGTCGATCCGGCGACGCTCGATGGCTGAGCGGCAGGGCGCGGCGAGCACGCGTTCGCGCGTGCCGGGCTTGTCCGGCTCGCTCGAAGGGGCGTGGCGCGGCGCTTCCGCATCAAGCCGCTTCGCGCATGGCCTTCGCGTGCTCCGAGTCGCGTCGGGGCGGCGCGCCGAACATGCGCGTGTATTCGCGGCTGAATTGCGAGGCGCTTTCATAGCCCACTTCGAAGGCTGCCGACTGCACGCTCGACGCTTGCGAAAGCAGCAGTCGCCGGGCTTCGAGCAAACGCAGCTGCTTTTGATACTGAAGCGGCGGCAATCCGGTTAGCGCCTTGAACTGCCGGTGAAACGCCGACGGGCTCAATTGCGCGACCTCGGCCAGCGCGTCCACGCGCATGGGCTCGGCAAAATGCAGCCGCAAACTGTCGACGGCGCGCAGCAAACCGTGCGAGGGACTTTCCGTGGAGGCGAGCCGCGCGATCTGCGCGCCGTGCGGGCCCTCGAGCAGCCAGTAGCAGATCTCGCGCAGGATCATCGGGTACAGCACGCCCACCGCGCCGGGCGTGTCGAGCAGGCGTACGGCCCGTAGCGCGCAATCGGCGAGCGGTCCGTCGAAGTTCGCGACGAACACGCCGCGGCTCGTGTCGCCGGCGGGCGCGGGCGGCGCGGGCATCGCTTGCGCCACCGCGCGCACGATCGCCAGATCGAGTTCAAGGATCAGCACGAGGCAGGGCTTGTCGGGGCTCGCTTCGTACACGCGGCCTTGCGAAGGGGTATCGACACCCACGACCAGCGCCTGGCCCGCGCCGTACGCCAGTTGCTCGCCGCCGAAGCTGGCCCATTTCGCCCCTTGCGCGACGATGCAGATAGCCGGGCGCGCCGAGCGAAACGTGGGCGGGCGCGGCAGGTCGGAGCGCAGGACGAAGAGCCCTTCCACGGGCGTGACGTAAGGGCTGCTGCCGGGCTGCGACTCGGTGTAGCGAAGCAATGCGGCGGCCAGTTCGGTCGACATGAGGGGCTCGATTCAAAAGGGGCAGTGTCGGCGAATGGTAGTCAGCGAAGCAGGATTAGGCAAGATTCGGGCAGCTTCGGGTATTAACCCGCGTGAGCCGCGGTCGCAGAATGTCGCTATTCCACAAGGGAGGTGCAGCATGGCAACGGACAACACGGCAACGAACAACGCTAACGCGTCGGGAACGAAAATCGCCATCGTCACGGGCGGCAGCCGCGGCATTGGCCGCGACACGGTGCTGCGTCTCGCGAGCCGCGGCGTCAAGACGATCTTGACCTATCACGCGAATCGCGACGAAGCCGAAAAAGTCTGCGCGCTCGCGGCGGAAGCAGGCGCGCCGGCCATCGCGCTGCAATTGAGCATCGAGAAAGCGGGCGAATTCGCGGGTTTCGCCGAGCGCGTGCGCGAGGCGCTCAAGACGTGGGGCGCGGAGCGCTTCGACTATCTGGTGAACAACGCGGGCACCTCTTCGGCGGCCACCTTCGCGGCGGGCACGGAAGCCGAACTCGACGCACAGTTCGCCGTGCATTTCAAGGGTCCGTTCCTGCTCACGCAGGCGCTGCTGCCGCTCATCAACGACGGCGGGCGCATCGTCAAGATCTCTTCGGGCCTCGCGCGCTTCTCGTTCCCGGGCCGCGCGATCTACGGGCCGATGAAGGCCGCCGTGGAAGCGCTCACGCGTTACATGGCGCTCGAACTCGGGCCGCGCCGCATTACCGCGAACGTGGTGGCGCCGGGCGCGATCGCGACCGATTTCAGCGGCGGCATGGTGCGTGACAATCCGCAAGTCAACAAGGCGATTGCCGATCACACGGCGCTCGGCCGCGCGGGTTTGCCGACCGACGTGGGCCCCGTGATCGCGAGCCTGCTCTCGGACGAGTTCGGCTGGGTGAACGCGCAGCGCATCGAGGTGGCGGGCGGCATGCATATTTGAGGTCGATGGCGTGTGTCGATGTCGATGCCGACGGCCTCGGCGTCGGCGAGGCAGGCGCGCTTCAGCGGGGCGTCGCGGCATGCCCGATATAATCGGCGGGTCATTCAACGAGGACCCCGCATGAAATATCTGATCGCCTTTCTCGCCAGCGCCACCGTCGCATCGAGCGCATTCGCCGCCAATCCCGTCGTGAAGCTGCCCTCGGGCGTCGTGGTCGAGACGCTCAAGGCCGGCACCGGCGCGCAACCGAAAGCCGACGACGTCGTGCGCGTGAACTATCGCGGCACGCTCGCGAACGGTACCGAGTTCGACGCGTCGGCGAAGCATGGCGGCCCGGCCTCGTTCCCGCTCAATCGCGTGATTCCGTGCTGGACGCAAGGCGTGCAGACCATGAAGGTCGGCGGCAAGGCGAAGCTGACCTGCCCGGCGGCCACCGCTTATGGCGATCGCGCGGTCGGCCCGATCCCGCCGAACAGCGAGCTGACGTTCGAAATCGAACTGCTCGGCGTCGGCCAGTAAGCTCGACGTCGGCACGAACGAGAACGGCGCGTGAGCGATGGCTCACGCGCCGTTTTTGTCTGTGCCGTCCTGGTGCGGCGATACAGCCCCGTCACGCCATGCTCCGCGAGCGCATTCGGGCTTTACCGCGCCGCTTCACTCAGCGCAACTGCTCCTCGATCGTCTTCGACAACGGCGACGCCACGTCGCCCGTGTGCTTCGTCTGCACCGGCTCGATCAGCACGATCCAGCATTCTTCCTCGGCAACGGGATTGTGCAGCGTGGCGCGCGGTACCACGTGCATCGACCCGGCCGGCAGATCGACCACGCGGCCGTGTTCGTATTCGATCTTCAAGTGCCCGCGCACCACGAAAAACAGTTCGTCCTCGTGCGCGTGGTCGTGCCACACGAGCTGGCCGCGCACCTTCGCGACCTTCACGTATTGGTCGTTGACCTGCGCGACGACCTTGGGCGACCAGTACGCCGATACGTCGCCGAACGCGGCTTCCAGATCGAACGACTCGGCAAACGGATGCAGCATGACTATCTCCAGGTAGGGATGAGGGAGGCGGCGAGCAACACGCCCATCGCCAGATTCAGGATGCGCCAATGGCGCGGCGTGCTCAATACGCGCGCGAGCAGGACGCCGAGCGCGCACCACAACGCGAGCGACACGCACGCCGCCGCGCCGAACGACGCGCCCAGCAGCAGCGCGAGCCGGTTGGGGCTGGGGGCGAGCAGCGCGAACGAGGCGGCGGCGCCCACCGTCATCGCCCAGCTTTTCGGGTTGAGCCAGAGCAGCAGGAAGCCGTTGATGAGCGTGATGGGGCGCGCGGCGGCGCCGGCGCTCGTTCCGCTCATGCCTGGCGTGCCTTGCGCGGTGACGGGCGGGCCGCTGCGGGCGATACGCCACGCGAGCCACAGCAGATAAGCCGATCCCATCGCCTTGACCGCCGTTTGCAGCACGGGCATGGCCGCGAGCAAGCCGCCCAGCCCGAGCGCGGCCACGGCGGCCAGCAGCGCGAGACCGAGCGCGATGCCGAGCATCAGCGGAATCGAGCGCGTGAAGCCGAAGCGCGCGCCGGAGGCGGTGGCGAGCGTGGTCGCGCCGCCGGGCGTGATGGTCGCGACGGCGACGAACAGCAGCAGAGGCAAAAGGGAAGTCATCGGCGTCATCGGGGCGGCGCAGGCGGTGAGCGAAACCTGCACTGTACGGATCGCCGACGCATCATTAAAGGCAATAATATTGATGCGATGCATTACGCGGCATAATGTGTCGATGACCCGCAACCTCGATCTCGCCCTCATTCGCACCTTCGTCACCGTGGCCGACAGCGGCAGCATGACGGTGGCCGCCAATCTGCTGCACATGACGCAAGGCGCCGTCAGCCAGCAGGTGAAGCGCCTCGAAGACTTGCTCGACTGCCTGCTGTTCGTGCGCAAGACGCGCAAGCTCGAACTTTCGCGCCAGGGCGAGCAGTTTCTCGTCAAGGCGCGCCAGCTATTGCGCCTGAACGACGAAATCTGGGCCGAGACCACGGGCCAGCCGCTGCGCGGCAGCTTGCGCGTGGGCGTGCCTTACGACCTCGTCACGCCGCTCGCGCCCGCGATGAAGGCGTTTGCCGAGGCGCATCCGCTCGTGGAAATCTCGCTGGTGTGCGCGGCGTCGCCGGAATTGAGCGAGGCGGTCGACAGCGGCCGCGTGGATGTCTCGCTGGTCGAAGCGGTGGCGAGCGAGGCCGAAGGCGAGGTGATTCGCGTCGAGCCGCTCGTCTGGGTGACGGGCCGCGGCAGCGACGCGTGGCAAAAGCGGCCCTTGCCGCTTTCGATGGTGGACGAGCGCTGCGCGTTCCGCCCCGTGGTGCTGGGCGCGCTGGCCGATCAGGCGATTCCGTGGCGCACCGTGTTCGAGAGCGGCAACATCGAGGCCACGGCCGCCACGGTACGCGCGGGCCTCGCGATCACCACGTGGCTCGTTTCCACGGTGCCCGCCGATCTGGAGATTCTCGCGCCGCATGCGGCCGGCTTGCCCGCGCTCACGCCCTTCGCGATTTGTCTGCGGCTGCCCGCCACGGTGCAGCCGGCCGCGCTCGAATTCGCGCGCTGCGTGCGCGAGTCGATGTCGGGCGAAGCGGTGGGCGTGCGTGCCGCGCTCGCCAAAGTGGCGTAATAAAGTGGCGTAGCGTCGGCCCCCGGCTGCCGGTTTTGCGCTTCGCGCCAGCCAGGGCGCATTTCAGCGCGCGCAGCAGTGCGACTCAGCGCAACGCGCTGCGCTCGACGCCGCACATGCGCCACGCACCGTGCCGCTCAGCGCGCCAGATGCGCATCCACGAGCGGTGCAAGCGCCGCCGCATGATCGCGCGCCAGATCGTGAGTGCCGCCCGCCACCACGTGCAGGCGCGCGTCGGGCAGCAACGCGCGTAAGCGCTCGCCCACGGCCACCGGGCTGTACGGATCGGCATCGCCCCACAGCAGCAGCACCGGCTGCCGGATGTCGCGCAATTCGTGCGAGAGATCCGATCTGAACGTCGCCAGCCAGTCGGGATACGTCGGGTTCGCGGCGGCGAATCCCGTGCGCCAATCCTGCGCGCCCAATCCTTGCGTATCGATACCGCCCGAGGTCACCGCGAGCACGAGATGCGTGACCTGCTCGCGCGCCGCGAGCGCCGCGCGCACCGCGATCGCGCCGCCGATGGATTGCGCGATCAGCGCAGTCGGTCGATCGATACGCGCGACAACGCGATCGACGAGGTCATCGAAACCCTGAATCGCGGGCGAGGGCGGTTCCTGCCCGAAGCCGGGCCACGCCACCACGGCGCGCGGCGCGCCCGTTTCGAGCCGTTCCGCAAGCGGCTGCCAGAACGCGGTATTGCCCGATGCGCCCGGCAAGAAGAGCAGTTGCGAAGGTGCACGGCGTGACGAAGGCAGCGAAGTCATTGTTCTCGAGGTTCCCGTGACGAAGGTTGTTGGCGCGCTGAAATTGTCGGTGATTTTAAGCGCAATGCATGGGACGAAACGGCGCCGCCATACGTGGGGCCGGATGGAATTAGGTGCGCGTACAACTTTTTTCGCGCATGGTCTAAAGGTTTTTCGGGAGCTGCCGTAAACGATGGGGTAAAGGTGCGTTCCCGCACACGAACATTTCCGCCGCGGTGAGAGACGCGGCGGCACATCAAATCGGCGAGCACGACGCATCGACCGAATCCGCCCTCTGACATGCCATGCATGCGAGGCGACGGCACACGAAGCAGTACCGCAGGATCTGCAGTCAAGCAGTACGCATAACAAGCAACAAATTAGAGGGCCGAAATAATGCAAGGCGTTTACAACCCGTTGTTAACCGGCTTGTCGGTGGTGGTCGCGTTTCTCGCGTCGTTCACGGCGCTGGAAAGCTCGGCCATGCTCAATGCCGTCACGAGTAGCCGCTGGCGCTATGTCTGGCTCGTCGGCAGCGCTTGCGCCATGGGCGTGGGCATCTGGTCGATGCACTTCATCGGCATGATCGCGTTCACGCTGCCCATCGAAATGGGCTACGACATGGACGCCACCGCCGGCTCGCTCGCGCTGGCCGTGCTCGCCTCGCTGCTGGCCTTGTCCACCGCGAGCCGCGGGCAGCTTTCCCTGAAACGGCTCCTGATCGCGGGCACGGTGATGGGGCTCGGCGTCGCGGCCATGCACTACATGGGCATGTATGCGATGCGCATGCATCCCGGCATCGATTACGACCCCGTCCGTCTCGCGCTGTCCATCGGGATCGCCGTCGTCGCCTCGATCGCGGCGCTCTGGCTCGCCTTTCATCTGCGCGAATCTTCCGGGCGTCATATCGCGCCCAAGCGTCTCGGTGCCGCGGCGATCATGGCGTTCGCGATCGCGGGCATGCACTACACGGGCATGAGCGCGGCCAATTTCGCTGCCGCGAGTCTCTGCGAAGGCACGCACAAGGTCGACGGCCACGCGCTCGCGCTGGTGGTCGCCATCATCTCCGCGCTGCTGCTGTTCGGCACCTTGCTGCTGCTCGGCGCGCAGACGAGCCGGCTTTCGGCGTCGCTCAGCAAGGCGGCCGACACGATCCAGCATCTCGGCACGCACGACGCGCTCACCAACCTGCCGAACCGCGCCAAGCTGATGGCGTCCGCGAAGGAACTGCTCGCCCGAAACGCACAGCTGGGGCAAACGTTAGCGGTCCTCTTCATCGACCTCGACGGCTTCAAGGCCATCAACGATTCGCTCGGCCACAAGATCGGCGACGATCTGCTGCGCCAGGCCTCCGCTCGTTTGTGCGCGTGCGCGCGCGAAGGCGATATCGTGGCGCGACTGGGCGGCGACGAATTCGTGATCGTCGCGACCCATCTCGCCGACGCCGCCGTGGCCGAGAATGTCGCCCGCGACGTGCTGATGAGTCTCTCCGCCGAATTCATGCTCGACGCGGCGCTGCCGGTGCGGATTGGCGCGAGCATTGGCATCTCGATCGCGAGCGGCGCGCAGGCCTCGCTCGACACCTTGCTCTCGCACGCCGATTGCGCGATGTACACGGCGAAACGTTGCGGACGCAACACGTTCCGCCGCTTCGAGGAGAGCATGAATCAGACCACGCTGCGCGCGTTGCAGATTCAGCGCGATCTGCATCAGGCGCTGCGCAACGAGACGTTCGATCTGGTGTTCCAGCCCAAATTCACGGTGGAAGGCAACACGATGACGGGCGCCGAAGCGCTGCTGCGCTGGCGCCATCCCACGCTCGGCGACGTGCCGCCGCTCGAATTCATTCCCGTGGCGGAACGCTCGGGGCTAATGGTGGCGATCGGCGACTGGGTGGTGCGCGAGGTGTGCCAGCACATCGTGAAGTGGGATCAAGAGGGCTACGCGAGCGTGCCCATCTCGATCAATCTTTCGCCGATGCAATTCACGACGCCGGGCCTCGCCGCGCGCATCGACGAAATCGTGCTCGCGGCCGGCGTGCCGCCGCAACGGCTGATGTTCGAGATCACCGAGGAAACGGCCATGCAGGACGTGGAGCACACGAGCCGCGTGATCGCCTCGTTGCGCGGACGCGGTTACGCGGTCGCGCTCGACGACTTCGGGCGCGTGTTCTCGAGCCTTGGCCATCTGCAGGATTTTCACGTCGATCAGATCAAGGTCGACCGCTCGTTCGTGAACGATCTCGACAACGCCTCGTCGCGCAGTTCCGCGCTGCTCTCGGCCGTGGTCGCGCTCGCGCGCGTGCTCAGCATCGAAGTGGTGGCCGAGGGCGTGGAGACCGTCGCGCAATCGCTCAAACTGCTTGCGCTCGACTGCGATCAGATGCAGGGCTTTCTCTGCGGCTTGCCGCTCTCGGAGCGCGAGTTTCAGAGCGCGATGTCGGGGTCGATGCGGGTCAGTGCGTAGCCCCCGGCGTGCCGGGCGGCGTGGTGCGTTTCGCGACCCATTGCGCGAGCCAGCACACGCCGAGACTGAGGCCGCCGACCACGCCGCCGAACGAGCCCACCCACGAGAGACCGAGGCCGTGCGCGATGTGGTTGCCGAGCAGCGCGCCCGCGCCGATACCCACGTTGTAGAGCCCGGAAAACAACGACACGGCCAGGTCGGTCGCGTCGGGCGCGAGATGCAGCACCTGGGCCTGCATGGCGAGGCCGAAGCAGATGATCGCGCCGCCCCACACGAGAATATGCACGGCCAGCGTGCCGATGGTGAGCGCGCACGGGAACAGCACGAGCAGACACGCGGCGACCGTGCCCACGGCGCGCAGCAGGAATTTGTCGGGCTCGCGCGCGTAGTAGCGGTTGAAGCAGTACGCCGCGGGAATGCCGGCCACGCCGAACAGCACGAGCAGGAACGTGATGCGGTCGCTGGTGGCGCCGTCGACCTGATGCACGAACGGTTCGAGATACGTATACGCCGCGAAGTGCGCGGTTACCGTGAGGATCGTCACGGCGTAGGTGAGCATCAGCACGGGGTTCTTCAGCAGGCCGGGCAGGCTGCGTAGCGAACCGGTGCGCTCGCTCGGCAGCGCGGGCAACGTGAGCCACACCACGAACGCGGCCAGCGCCGCGACGCCCGCGATGATGAGAAACGTTTCGCGCCAGCCGAATGCTTCGCCGATCACCCTGCCGAGCGGAATGCCCGCGACCATCGCCACGGACGTGCCGATAGCCAGCATGCCGAGCGCGCGGCTCTTGTTTTCCGCCGACGCGAGCCGCACGACCAGCGACACCGAAATCGACCAGAAAATGGCATGCGCGAATGCAATGCCCATGCGGCCGAGCACGAGAATCGCGAAGTTGGGCGCGACCCCGGTGACGATATGACTCGCGATGAACAGCACGAAGATGCGCACCAGCAGCGTGCGCCGCTCGACGTTGCGCGTGAGCAGCGTGAGCGGCAGCGACGCGACGGCCACGGTCCACGCGTAGATCGTCATCATGAGCCCGACGTCGGTGGGCTGCATGTCGAGACTCACGCCGATCGCGCTGAGCAGGCCCACCGGCACGAACTCGGTCGTGTTGAAGATGAACGCCGAAAACGTCAGCGCGAGCACGCCCCACCAGGGGCGCTTGAAATACGAAAGATCGGAAGAAGGCATGGGGACCCGGTTGATGCGCGTACGTTCGCACATCATAACCAGGCATAACCAGGGGGATTTTTTCGTTGCTTCAATGGGCGCACGCGCGGCCAGCGCACGCCGCGCCGTACCTCGCCACCCGGCCCGGTCACGCCGGAGCCTGCGTTAAGATACGCCACGCCCGCGCGCCTTGCGGCCGGGCGCTTCACGAACCTCATCGTATGCGCATCGATCCCTACAGCCTCGAACTGTTCATCGCCGTCGTGCAGGAAGGGTCGATCGCGCGCGCCGCGAGCCGCAATCACATCGCGCCTTCGGCGCTCAGCCGCCGTCTCGCCGATCTCGAAGCCGCCGTGGGCTTGCCGCTGCTGATTCGCTCGCACGGCGGCGTCGCGCTGACCGACGCGGGCCGCCAGGCGTTCGCGCGCGCGCAAACGCTGCACGACCAGTTGCAGAGCTTCGCGCGCGAGGTGCAGTCGCAAAGCGGCGAGATCGCGGGCGTCGTGCGTCTCTATGCGAATGCGTCGGCGATCGTCGGTTTCCTGCCGGAGCGGCTGCGCGCGTTTCAGGCCGCGTATCCGCTCGTGCAGATCGCGTTGACCGAGCAGATCAGCGACGAAGTCGTGCGCGCGTGCGTGGACGACCGCGCCGACGTGGGCGTTTCGGCCAGCGCGGCCGCGCCCGCCGGGCTCGACACGTGGCACTTCGCAAACGATCCGTTGATCGTGGTGCTGCCGCCCGACCACGAACTCGTTGCCAGCGAGGCGCCCACCTTCGCCGAAGTGCTGCGCTTTCCGCTCGTGGCGGTGCAGGCGGGCGGGGCGCTCGACCGGACGCTCAAGGAACGCGCCGACGCCGCGCAGTTGCCGCTCGACGTGAGCGTGACCGTCAACAGCTTCGACGCGCAATGCCGCATGGTCGAGGCGGGTCTCGGCATCGGCATCGTGCCGATCAGCGCGGCTTCGGCGTTCGCGGGCTCGCGCGGCTTCGTGCGGCGGCCGCTCAAGGAAGCCTGGGCGGAAACGCGCGCGCTGCGCGTGCATGCGCTGCGCAAGTCGTCGCGGCTCAAAGCGGTGCAGGCGCTGATCGACGCGTTGATTGCGCCGTGAGCGCGCGTTCGTCGACATGAAAACGCCCCAGGGTTAGCCCGGACATCGCCATCCGCGATGCCCCCTTTGCCAATCGAGCACTTCGCCGCGCGCGCGTGGGGCGTCTAGATTGCGCACAAGGAGAAGAAGTATGGCCACCCCGCATACCGCCCTCGATCTGGGCGGCCGCATCCTGTTTCTGTGCAGGGACGCGGCGCAGATCGACCGTCAACTCGCTGGCGAAACGCTCGCCAACGTCGCGCCCGACGCATTGCGCGACGACGTCTCCACCGACGAAATCACGCCGATGAGCGTGCTCACGCGCTTCGACGAACGCCTTGGCCGCGTGCCCTACGTGGGCCTGCGCGTGGACGGCCGCAACCCTGTCGGCATCGACGCCGTGCGTGGCGGCGGGTTTTGCGTGACGGTCGCGGGCAATCGCTACGGCAAGGGCTCGTCGCGCGAGCATAGTCCGCTCGCCGAATTCAGCGCGGGCATCCGGCTCGTGATCGCGCGAAGCTTCGAGCGCATCTATCGGCAAAACGCCGACAACCTCGGCTTGTTCACCTCGACGGATTTCGGGCTGATCGAGCGCATCCAGCGCGGCGAGCCGATTTTCATCGACGAACTCGTGGCCTCGCGCGACAGCGTCGCGGCCGAGATCCTGCGCAGCGGCGGCCTGCTGCGCTACGGCGCGCGGCATAGGCGCGAGATTGGCGCGACGCCGGTTCCTGTCGACGAAAAACCGCGCGCAACGCAGGACGAAACGCCGAACGCAGCGCAGGACGAAACGCCGAACGACAACCCGCGCACGCTGGCGCAGAAGATTCTGGAGCGCCACGCGCTGCGCGTCGCGGGCACGAGCGACACGCTCACGCCCGGCGCGGGCGTATTCGTGCGCGCCGACTGGCGCTTTATCCACGAGTACTACACCGGCATGGCGACGCATATGCTGCACGCCGCGTTCGGCCGGCCGCTCGCGCTGCGCGAGCCGCACTCCATCCTCGCGTTCGAGGATCATCTCTCGTATGCGCACAAGAGCGAACTGCACCTGCGCAACGGCCTGATGCCCGACGTGCGCGAACTCTCGGCGGCGCACCGCGCGTTCGTGAGCGACTACGGCATTCGCAATCACGGCTATCTGAATCAGCTGAGCGAGCTTCATTCGAGCGAGAACGGCGGCGCGCCTTCCGCCGACGAAGGCTCCGAAGGCATTTCGCACGCGATGATGGCGGAGCGCTACGCGCTGCCGGGGCAAGTGGTGGTGGGCACGGACTCGCACACGCCGCACAGCGGCGCGCTCGGTTGTGTCGCGTTCGGCGTGGGCACGACCGACATGGCGAACGCGTTCGTCACGGGCGCGGTGCGCATGACGGTGCCGCAGTCGCTGCTGATCCGCTTCGACGGGCCGCTGGCGCCCGGCGTGACGGCCAAGGATCTCGTGCTGCATCTGCTCGCCGACGCGCGCATTCGCGCGGGTCTCGGCGTGGGCAAGGTGTTCGAGTTCGCCGGTTCGGCTATCGCGCGCCTCTCCACCGACGAGCGCGCCACGCTCACCAACATGGTCGCGGAACTGGGCGGCTTCACGGGCCTCGTGGCACCCGACGCGGAAACCGTGCGCTTCCTGAAGGCGCGGCGCGGCATCGACTTCACGCTCGAAGCGTGGATGCGCAGCGATCCCGGCGCGACCTACGCCGACATCATCGACATCGACTGCACCGGTATCACGCCGATGCTCGCGGCGCCCGGCGACCCCGGCAACGGCGTGGCGCTGCGGGATCTCGCGGAGCGTCCGCGCATCGACATCGCCTATGGCGGTTCGTGCACGGCGGGCAAGCGCGAGGACTTCGATCACTATCACGAAGTGCTCGCATGGGCCGCCGCGCGCGGCTTGCGCGTGCCCGAGGGCGTCACGCTGTATCTCCAGTTCGGCACCTCGGACGTGCGCGACTACTGCGCCACGCAGGGCTATCTCGCGGCATTCGAACAGGTGGGCGCCGTCATGCTGCAACCGTCTTGCGGCGCGTGCGCGAACTGCGGGCCGGGTGCTTCGACCGAAGCGGGGCAGGTCACGATCAGCGCGATCAACCGCAATTTCCCGGGCCGTTCCGGGCCGGGCCAGGTGTGGCTCGCGAGTCCGCCGACCGTGGCGGCGAGCGCGCTGGCGGGCGCGATTGCGTCGTTTGCCGAATTGCAGGCGCGCCATCGTTGAAATTCGAGCAAAATAGCGGGCTTTGCGCGCGCAACGAATTCGATCGACATTGATCGAGCGCGGCACTTCACCGCAACGAAGTTTCAGGAGACAAGCATGGCCTCATTCGAGGTGCCGGGCGCGGCGAATGGGCGCCACGATTCCGCCACGGCGGCCGTCGCCATGGCGCCCGCCGCGCTGGCGGCGCAAGGCAAGGGCGCGATTGCCGCGCGCCTCGACCGGTTGCCCGCCACGCGCGCGGTCTGGAAACTGGTGCTGCTCCTGAGTCTCGGGTTCTTCTTCGAGCTGTACGACCTGCTGTACACCGGTTACGTCGCGCCGGGCCTCGTGAAAAGCGGCATTCTCACGCCAACCACGCCGGGCCTGTTCGGCACCGCGGGCGTCGCGAGCTTCATCGCCGCGCTCTTCAGCGGACTCTTTCTCGGCACCATCGCGTGCGGCTTTCTCGCCGACCGCTTCGGCCGCCGCTCGATCTTCACGTGGTCGCTGCTCTGGTACGTGGCCGCCAATACGGTGATGGCGTTCCAGGACACGGCCACGGGCCTGAACTTCTGGCGCTTCGTCTCGGGCATGGGGATCGGCGTGGAACTGGTCACCATCGGCACCTATCTCTCCGAACTCGCGCCCAGGCACCTGCGCGGCCGCGCGTTCGCGGTGTGCCAGACGATCGGCTTTTCGGCGGTGCCGGTGGCCGCGTGGCTCGCCTACCGGCTCGTGCCCAGCGCGCCGTATGGCCTCGACGGCTGGCGCTGGGTCGTGCTGCTCGGCGGCGTGAGCGCGCTGTTCGTCTGGTATTTCCGCCGCAATCTGCCGGAAAGCCCGCGTTGGCTGGCGGGCCAGGGCCGCGTGGCGGAAGCCGACGCCGTGCTCGCGCGCCTCGAGGCGCAGGTCGAGCGCGAATACGGCCAGCCGCTGCCCGCGCCGGCCGCCGCCGAACCCGTGGTGGAGAAGGCCGGTTTCGCCGAGATGTGGAAGCCGCCGTACCGCAAGCGCACGATCATGCTCGTGATCTTCCACGTGTTCCAGACCATCGGCTTTTTCGGCTTTGCGAACTGGGTGCCCACGCTGCTCGTGAAGCAAGGCATCTCGGTAACGTCGAGCCTGCTCTACACGACCGTGATCGGCCTCGCGGCGCCGCTCGGCCCGCTGCTCGGCTACTGGATCGCCGACCGTTTCGAGCGCAAGCATGTGATCGTGTTCATGTCGGCGGTGAATATCGTGGCGGGGCTCGTGTTCAGCCAGGTGAGCTCCGCGGGGGCGATCGTCGTGCTGGGCGTGGTGCTCACGCTCGCGGGCAACATCATCTCGTTCAGCTATCACACCTATCAGCAGGAGTTGTATCCCACGGCCATTCGCGCGCGCGCCGTGGGCTTCGTGTATTCGTGGAGCCGGCTCTCGGCCGTGTTCAGCTCGTTCGTGATCGCGTTCACGCTGCGCGAGTTCGGCGTGACCGGCGTATTCGTGTTCATTGCCGGGGCGATGGCGCTCGTGATCGTCGCAATCGGCGTGATGGGCCCGCGCACGCTCGGCAAGTCGCTGGAGAGCATTTCGCACTGACTCCGGCGCGAAGCCGCGCGCACGGGCGCGCCGGGACGAAAGCGCGCACGCGCGGCGGAGCACGTTCAAGGCGGTGTCACGGAATTGTCACGATAATCACGCGAAGATGTGGCCCCACCGCTCCTTCCCGAGATCGACGGAATTCCGATGAAACAGCCCGACGCGCCGCACGACCGCCCCGACACGCAAGACGAAACCCCCGAAACCGCCAGCCACGCGGACCAGCCCAAAGCGCCCGCTCGCCCGGGCCGCCGCCGCTTCATGGGCGGCGCCGCGGCGATGGCGGTGGGCGCGGGCCTCGCGGGCTGCGCCTCGCCGCAGTCGCGCGAGAGCGCCGTGACGGGCGTGGCCGCCGGGCCGGAATTCGACCGCTCGCTGCGCAGCAAGGTCAAGACGGTGGTGGTGATCTACGCGGAAAACCGCAGCTTCAATAATCTGTTCGGCGACTTTCCCGGCGTGGAGCGTCCGCTTGCGGCCGTGAAGCCCGAGGACTACACGCAGCGCGACCGCGACGGTTCCGTGCTGCCGAAGCTGCCCGCGGTGCCGGGCGGCTGGCTGCTGAAGGATCAAACGGTCGATGGCGTGAGCTACAAGGCCGGCCAGCAATACCAGACGAACTTGCCCAACGCGCCGTTCGCGCTCAAGGGCCCGCACGGCGAAAACCTGCCGCTTTCGCTCGTCACGCACGATCTGTGGCACGTGTTCTATCAGAACCAGATGCAGATCAACGGCGGCAAAAACGACAAGTTCGTGGCATGGGCCGACTCGGCCGGTTTCACGATGGGCCACTACGCGAACACGAGTTACGACTTGCGCATGTGGGACCTCGCGAGCGAATACGTGCTTTGCGACAACTTCTTCCAGGGCGCTTTCGGCGGCTCGTTTCTCAATCACCAGTATCTGATCGCGGCCACGCCGCCCGTGTATGCGGACCCGGCCGGGAGCATCGCGAAGTTCCAGATCGCGACCACGGTGAGCGGCCGCCCCGACGACCCCAATCTCAAGCCGCTCGAGGTCTCGCCCAGGAGCGCGATGGAAGGCATTCCGAAGTTCGGCCCGAGCGCGCTCACGCCGCCCGAAACGCTCGCCAGCGGCCGCACGGTGAGCTACGCCGTCAACACGATGATGCCGCCGTTCGCGCCCACGATCTATCCGCTCAAGGCCGACGGCGTGGTCGACTTCACGCTCGACAGCAACGCCATGGCGGTGCCGCCGCAAACGCACGAGCACATCGGCGACAAGCTCGACAAGCGCGGCGTCGGCTGGGCGTGGTACGCGGGCGCGTTCCAGCAGACGCTGGAGATGCACGGCAAGAACCTCACCGACGGCACGCCCGTCATTCCGAACTTCCAGTACCACCATCAGCCGTTCAACTACTTCGCGAACCTGGGTCCCGGCACGGCGTCGCGCGCGCAACACTTGCGCGACGGCGGTCTCGGCGACGACGAAAGCACCAACCGCTTTCTCGCCGACGCGCGCGCGGGCCGCCTGCCGGCCGTCACGTTCTACAAGCCGCAGGGCAATCTCAACATGCACGCTGGTTATGCCGACGTCGCTTCCGGCGACCGCCATATCGTGCACGCGGTGAAGGCGCTGCGCGCGAGCCCGCAGTGGGAGAACATGGTCGTGGTGATCACCGTCGACGAAAACGGCGGCTGGTGGGATCACGTCGCGCCGCCCAAGGGCGACCGCTGGGGTCCGGGCACGCGCGTGCCGGCCATCGTGGTCTCGCCGTTCGCGAAGAAGGGTTACGTCGACCACACGATCTACGATACGGCGTCGATCCTGCGCCTCGTCACGCGCGTCTACGACCTCGAACCGCTCGACGGTGTGCGCTCGCGCGACGAAGCGATGCGCGCACGCGGCCAGGCGCCCATGGGCGATCTGACCAACGCGCTCAATCTCGCTTGAGGCAGGGGAGTACGCGCGGCGTGGGCGCGCTCGAGCGCCTTTAAGCGCCCTTGATCGCCGCGCGTTCCGTTTCGAGCAGCCCGGCGAGCAATTCGCGGAACCAGCGATTGCCGTCGTCGCCGTCGTAGAGTTCGTGCCAGTGGATGGTCGACTCGAAACTCGGAAACTCCACCGGCAGCGGGTAAATCGCGAAATGGCCGCCGGCGTTGTAAAAGTCGGCCACGCCGCGCGGCAGCGTCACCATCCAGTCGGTGCGGCGCAGAATTTCCGGGCACACGTTGAAATGCGACACGCGCAGCGCGATTCGCCGGTGCAGCCGCGCGAGCCGCAGCGATTCCTCGATCAGCACATGGCTGCGATCGAGCGATGCCACCGCCACATGCGACATCTCCAAAAATTGCGCCGCCGAGATTTTGCGCGCCGGCAATCCCGGCCGTTTACGCGTCATGCACGCGTATTCCTCGTGAAATAACAGCGCATATTCGGTCGTTGCCTTCAGCGAAGGCAGATTGCCGATGGCGAAGTCGAGTTGGCCGAGCCGCATGTGTTCTTCGATGTCAGTGAGCAGCACGGCTTCGGCGGAAATCCGCACGCCCGGTGCGAGCCGCTGGAGCTGTTCGCAAATGGCCGGCAGAAACACCTGTTCGCCGACATCGGACATCGACACGCGAAATTCCCGCGTGCTCGTGGCGGGATTGAACGGCTCGCCGTGCCGCAACGCCTCGCGCGCCGCGGCCAACGCCCGGCCCACGGGATCCTTGAGCCGTTGCGCGACGGACGTGGGCAGCATGCCTTCGGGCGTGCGCACGAAGAGGGGATCGTCGAACAGCGAGCGCAGGCGGCCCAATGCGTAGCTCGTGGCGGGTTGCGAAAGGCCGAGCCGTTTGCCCGCCTGCGTGAGGCTGCGCTCTTCGAGCACGGCCTGAAACACACGCAGCAGGTTCAGGTCGACCTTGTTGAAATCCGTCATTGCCGCCACTCGCTCGCTCGTGCATTGGGACGGCAAGTATAAGGCGGCGCGCTGCGCGTGCGGCCAGGCCGCCAATAAAACTTAAAGGAACCTTAAAGCGATTGGTCCGTCTTTTAAGGAAATAAATTATCAGATCATTACGAATTTCCAACGCGTTTATTCGAAGGTGGAAATGATTTGATTAAAAATGAGACTTAAATGAGTATTGCGAATACTTTAAATCGCTGTAAATTTTTCTCTGTCGTTTTAAAGCAGGCAATAAATCCCGTTTCAGAATTTATTTCTTACATTTGAAACATCAGATTTAAGTGGGTCCCGACTTAAGATCTAATTCACCACGCATATATCGGGACAGCGAATATGAAGAAAAAGATTCTGTCTGTACGGGGTCGTTCACTCCGCTTCGTCACGCTCGCGCCAGCGGGCGCGCCACGTCACGTCCTGGCGCCGCCCAGCGCCTGACGAAGCCATCCCAGCTTCGCGTTTTCACGCGACGAACCCAGGTTCGGCGCCGGTCCAACTCGTTTCGAGAGAACCAACTTGCCTCTTCGCACGCCACGCCGCCGCCTGCCGCGCGCGGCAAAATCGCCCGTTCTGTCCACGCTTCTCGTTGCGCTCGCTCTCACGTCGGCGAGTGCGTTCCCGGCTGTCGCCCACGCGGCGTCAGCGGCTGCGGCCGCGCCCGCTTCTTCGTCCGTTGCGGACACCACCAGCGCAAGTCCGGCCGCGAGCGCGGCGGCCAATGCCGATAACGCCAGCGGCGCCAACGGCTTCGCGCAACTGAACCGCAGCGTGAGCGTCACGCGCACGGTCACGCTGCGCGAACTCGGCCTGCTCTCGGCCGTCACGCTCACCGCGCCCGACACGCGCCGCGAGTTCTTCCTGCCCGTGCCCGCCGACGTGCCGATCCACAACGCCACGCTGCAATTCGACGGCGGCTACGTGCGCGGCGACGGCGGCCGCACCACGCTGCTGGTGTCGCTCGACGGCTCGCCGGTGGCGGCGCGCGCGCTCGACAAGGCCGACGGCGGCGTGAATGTGAATCTCGGCGTGGACGGCGCGCCGCGTTCGGTCGGCTTCGTGCGCCTCGGGCTCGGTTACGCCTCGGTGATCAGCGACAACGTGTGTACCGATCAAACGGCGATCGGCAACGTGCTGCGCGTCGATCCCTCCACGCGCCTCAGCTACAACTTCGATCCCGCCGACGTGCGCGACCTGCGCACCGCGTGGAGCGCGCTGCCGTACGCGCCCATGATGACGATCGCGGGCACGCACCTGAGCGAAGCGTCGCTCGACACCGCATGGCGCACCGACGCGCTGCTGCAACGCGACGGCAAGCGCCCCGTGACCCAGGCGATGCCCGCCGTGGGCGCGACGGTCGATCTGCGCGACGTGAACGTGCCGGCTTCGCTGCGCGCGATTCCGGCCTTCAACGCGCTCGCCGCGGCCGCGAGCGGCGCGAACGCGGGCCACGCCACCGTCGCCGACGCGGCCGAACTTGGCGCGCTGCTCGCGCTCGCGCCGCGCAGCGCCTTCGGCCCCGACGTGCTGGTGGCCGACAACGCCCTGCGCACGACCTTCAACGGCGCGCTCGACGCGCTGCGCACCCAGGTGGCCGCGAGCGCGCCCGCCATGCTCGCGGCCTTCGACGCGTGGCGCACGGGCACCGCGAACCAGATCGCCGGGCCGCTCGCGGCCGGCGAGGCGCGCGTCGCGCATTACGGCGGCCGCGCGGTGATCGTGGTGGGCGACAACGCGGGCGCGGCCGTGCTCGCGCGCGTGTGGCGTCCTATCGACGTGGCGCAGCGCGTGGTCGTGCATCAGATCGCGCCGGGCGCGCACCTGCAGGGCAACGCGATCCTGCTCTCGGATCTCGGCGGCGAGCCGCGCAGCGTGGACGTGCACGACACGGCCTCGTGGGAAGCGAGCTTCGATCTCGCGGCCGCTTCGGGCCAGGGCAAGCTGCCCGACGAAGTCGTGCTCGACCTCGCCGCGTCGCCCACGCTGTCCAACGGCGCGGCATCGGCCACGGTCTATTTCAACGACGTGATGATCGGCGCGAAGCTGCTGAACGTGGATGGCCGCCGCGAGCGCCTCACGCTCAAGGTGCCGCGCTATGCCCTCGCGCGCACCAACAATCTGCGCGTGACGTTCCGCCGGCAGCCCGACGCCGGTTGCCAGGCGCGCCAGTCGTACCCGGTGGCGGTGCTGCCGAGCAGCTATCTGAAGCTCGCGGACGGCACGCCGAGCGCCGACTTCGTGGGCATGGCGGCGCGCTTCGCGTCGGCGGCCACGGTGTATGTGCCGCACGCGTATCTCGACGACGCCGTGCACGCCATTCCGCGCCTCGCCACGCTTACGGGCGCGGCCGGCGTCGCGCCGCTGCCCGCGCGTTTCGAAGTGGTCGCCGCGGGCGCCACCGCGAAGCCGTCCGGCCCGTTCCTCGCCGCCGATGTCGCGCTCGCCGATGAAACCGATCCCGTGCAGTTCTCGGCCGATCACCTGAAGCTGCAATCGCCGAAGGGCGACACGCTGATCGACGTCTCGGGGCTCTCGCGCCTCGGCGTGGTGAGCGTGGGCAAGTCGGGCGACGCGACCGGCATCGTCTATCGCTCGACCGGCAACGCGCCCGTGCTCACCGACAAGCTGCAACTGTCGCGCGGCAACGTGGCCGTGGTCGACGCGACCGGCGTGCTGCAACGCTTCGACACCGCGCACCCCGACGACCTCGCGGCCACCGGCGACGACAGCACGCAGTGGGTCACGCGGCATTGGGCGCGCTGGGGCATTCCGTTCGTGCTCGTGATCCTGCTGATCGTGCTGATCGTGGTGGCGCAGATCGCCCGCAAGCGCAAGAAGGCGCAGAGCAGCGAGGAACGCCGCGCGGCCGCGCAACAGCCGCCGCAATCGCCGCAATCGCCGTCGTCGTCGCAAACGTCGAACGATGGCACGCCGCGGGATCGCCAATGACGATGACGCTCGCGACCCTGGGGTTCTATGGCCGCGTGATGCTGGCCGAGTACTACCAATGGCTCGAGCACGCCGCGTTCGTGGTCTCGGCGGCGATCCTGCTGTCGAGCCTCGACGATCTCTTCATCGACCTCTGGTACTGGATACGCGAGGCCGTGCGTTTCTTCACGGTCAGGCGCCAGCACAAGCCGCTCACGGTCGCGCAGTTGCAGCAGCGCGCCGAGCAGCCGCTCGCGATCATGGTGCCCGCGTGGCACGAGCACGACGTGATCGCGGCGATGATCGAAGACCTCGTGCGCGTGCTCGATTACCGGTCCTACCGCGTGTTCGTCGGCACCTACCAGAACGATGCGGCGACGATCGCCGAAGTGGAGCGCATGCGGCATCGCTACAAGCATCTGCATCGCGTGGAAGTGCCGCACGACGGACCGACCTGTAAGGCCGACTGCCTCAACTGGATCATTCAGTCGATCTACCGCTACGAGTTCGAGTCGGGCACCGAGTTCGCGGGCATCATCATGCACGACAGCGAGGACGTGCTGCATCCGCTCGAACTCAAGTTCTTCAACTATCTGCTGCCGCGCAAGGACATGATCCAGCTGCCGGTGGCGTCGCTGGAGCGCGAGTGGTGCGAGCTGGTGGCCGGCACCTACATGGACGAATTCGCCGAGTGGCACGCGAAGGATCTGGTGGTGCGCGAAAGCCTCGTGGGCACGGTGCCTTCGGCGGGCGTGGGCACGTGTTTCTCGCGCCGCGCGATGCTCGCATTGATGGCCGAAACCGACGCGCAGCCGTTCAACACCGAGAGCCTCACCGAGGACTACGACGTGGGCGAGCGCATCGGGCGCATGGGCATGCAGGCGATCTTCGCGCGCTTTCCCGTGCAGTTCGTCACGCGCCGCACCACGTGGTTCGGGCTCGGCAAGGAACGCGAAGTCACCACGACCATGCCGCTGTGCGTGCGCGAGTATTTCCCGGATACCTTGCGCACCGCGTGGCGGCAACGCGCGCGCTGGACGCTCGGCATCGGCCTGCAAGGCTGGACGCTCACGGGCTGGAGCGGCTCGCTCGCGAACCGCTATCTGCTGCTGCGCGACCGCAAGGGCATCGTGACGTCGTTCATCGGCATGGTGGGCTACCTGCTGGTGATCCAGTTCATGTTGTTCGCGCTCGCCTCGCTGGCGGGGCTCACGCCCGACCTGTTCCCCTCGCCGTTCATCGACTCCCCGTGGATGAGCGCCATGCTCACCGCCAACTTCTGCGCGCTCACGCTGCGCGTGGTGCAGCGCGTGATCTTCACCACGCGGCTTTATGGCTGGGAACACGGCGTGCTGGCGGTGCCGCGGCTCGTTATCAGCAACTTCATCAACTTTCTCGCCGCGCTGCGGGCGTGGCGGCTTTTTCTCATTCATGTCGTGACCGGAAAACCGCTTTCGTGGGACAAGACGATGCACGACTTTCCGAGCGCGGGCGGCGTGCGCAGCACGCGTCAGACGCTCGGTGAACTGCTCGTGTCGTGGCAGGCGATCGAGCCGGAAACGCTCGAACGCGCGCTCAAGGAAGAACACGCTCGGCACGCGCCGCTCGGCCGCGTGCTGATGGCCAATGGCTGGCTCGACGAAGAAACGCTCGCGGAAGCCATTGCGTTTCAGAGCGACCTGCCGCGCGGCGAACTCGTGCCCGAGTGGCTCGACGATCCGGCCAATACCGTGCCGCTCGACGTGCTCGTGCGCTTGCGCACGCTGCAGCAGGGCGTCGATGAAAACGGCCACGCGCGTTTCATCGCCGCGAACCTGCTCGCCGATACCGCGCTCGACCAACTGCACGCGATCACGGGCCGCATCATCACGCTCGCGATCGTGCGCGAGAGCGAAGTCGCGGCGGGCTTGCGCCTGAAGCGCGGCGTGGACGAAGCGCAGTTGCGCGAAGCCCTCGACGGCGACGACGAAGAGGGCGGCGGCGAAGCCGTGACCGTGCGTGGCACGCCGCTGCTCGGCGATCTGCTGATCGAAATGGGACTGGTGTCGCGCGAGCGTTTCGAAGCGGCGATGAAGGCGTATCGCCCCGACCGCGACGGCCGGATCGGCGACTACATGGTGGCGCGCCACGTGATCTCGCGCGAGGCGCTCAAGAGCGCCGTGGCCGCGCAACAGCGCCTGCGCGAAGCGCAATCGGGAGGCCGATGAAGCGCGCCATTCCGAAAGCCCTGCCTACGCCGCGCAGTGCGCCGTTCCTGTCGCCGCATGCGCTGCCGCGCCATGCGGCCGTGGCCTCGCTGCTCGCGGCGCTGCTGGCGCTGCATGCGCCGCAGGCGCGCGCCGACCACGCCTTGCCGCTGCCGCTCGCCGGCGCGCCGTACCGCGTGGCGCGAGAGGCCTACGCGGCTTATGACGCGCACCGTTATGCCGATAGTGCCGCGCTCGCGAGCGAAGCCATACGCCAGCGGCCCGACGTGATCGAGCTGCGCATGCTGCTCGCGAACGCGCTGGCCGCCGACGGTCATCTCGACGCCGCCGAACGCAGCCTGAGCGACGCGATCGACACGCTCGGCCCCGACCGCCAGTTGACCGCGCGGCGCGCGCAGATCGCCTCCGTGGCGGCGGGCGGCGGTGGCGCCACGGACGTGCCGGGACCGGCCGGCGTGGCCGCGCGCGCCGCCTACGACGCGTATTCGCACAAGGACTACGACGCGGCCATCGCCGAGGCGCGCCGCGCCATCGAACTCGCGCCCGAGGTCGAGCGCCTGCGCTATCTGCTGATCGACGCGCTCTACGCCGATCATCGCGACGAAGACGCCTGGGCCGCGATTCAGGACGCCGACGCGCAATTCGGCGCGCAGGACGCGTTGCGCACGCGCAGCGAATACGTGGGCGCGCGGCTCGCGCCGGTGGCGTCGAACGCGGCGTTTTCGGCGCGCGAGCACGGCGATCTCGCCACGGCGCAAACGCTCGCCGAAAAAGCCGTGGCGTACGCGCCCGATCGCGACGCGTATCGCCTGCAACTGCTCGACGTGCTGTTCGCGCGCGGCGACTACGCGGGCGCGGAGCAGGCGGCGAGCGATGCCATCGCGGCGAACCGCAACGACGTGATGGCGTGGACCTTGCGCGGCTACGCGCGGGCGGCGCAACACGAACCCGCAGCCGACAGCGATTTCGCGCAGGTGCTGGCGTTGACCTCGGCGAATGATACGGATACCGAAGCAAGCAGCGACGCCACGAAACGCACCGCGCGCGACGACCGCGTGGCGCGCGTGATCGTGGCCGATGTGCGGCTCGCCGAACATCGGCCGCAAGACGCGCTCGACGTGCTCGCGCCGTTGCAGACGCAACAGGACGACACCGACGCCGTGATCGCGCTGCGCCGCAAGCGCGCGCAGCGCATGCTCGCGGCGAACCCGGCAAACCCGGCGAACGAAATGCAGGCCACGGCCACCGCGCCGTTGAGCGCGCAAACGCAGCCGGTGTTCGATTGCCGCGCCGATCAATACGGCGCCTCCTGCGACCTCTACGCCGCCGATCCCGCGTTCGCCGACGTGCGCGGCGCGCGCGCGGCCACGGCGCGCGGCGATCATGCGGCCGCGGTGAAGGCGATGCGCGCGGCCGTGGCGGCCGTCCCCGACGACCCCACGCTGCAACTCGCGCTGATCGACGCGCTGGTCGCGAACGGCAATACGCGCGCGGCTCGCGCGGCCGCGCGCGAAGCGTTGGCCTCGGGCGCGGCGGACGGCATGGCGCCGCTGCAAACCGCGTATCTCGCGCAGCGTGCGGGCGACTCGCCGCGCGCGTACGCCGAGTTCGCGCGCGCCGACGCGCAGGGCCAGTTGCCGCCGGCGGCGGCGGGCGACGCGGGGTATGCGGCGTTGCAGTCGCATCACAACGCGCAGGGCGCCACGTGGCTCGAACACGCGATCGACTATGGCACGCAGCCGCCCGCAGGCGTCGCGCCGATGACCGACGCGGCGCTCTCCGACGCGCGCCACGCGCATGCGGACGCCACGCGCAACTGGGGCTTCACGGCTTCGGTCAACTATCGCGGCGGCGGCATCCAGAGCGGCCTCGCCAGCAACAACCCCACGCCGGGCCTCGAAAACAACTGGCAGGCGGGCACCGAAGCGTACTGGCGGCCGTTCGGCAGCCTCGGCGAGCGCATGTTCGAACTCTACGCGCGCGGCTACGAAAACTTCGGCGTGAAGGGCGACGCGCCCTCGGGCGTGCAGACGCTGCAAACGGCCATCGGTGCGCGCGTGAAGCCGTTCACCTCGACCAACGCGATTTTCGCGTTCGAGCGCATCTTGCCGATCGGCTCGGCGGTGCAGGGCGACTGGCTCGGGCGCGTGGCGTGGTCGGACGGTTTCGGCGACGACCTGCGCGGCGGCGCGCCGAGCTGGTGGACGGGCACGGTGTACGGCGAAGCGGGCCACTACATCCAGCATCCGTCCACCTACGCCACGGCCAACGCGCGCATCGGGCGCACGTTCCGGCTCGACGCCATCAGCCCGAATCTCACGGTGTTCCCGCATCTGGTCGCGGGCGCCGACTACGACTCGACCATCGATCACAGCGTGCCCGTAGGCATCGGCGCGGGCGTCTCCGCGCGCTGGTGGTTCCGCGGCGGCCCGTACGACGCGCCGCGTTCGTTCGTCGACATGACCGTGCAATACCGTGTGCGCGTGGCAGGCGATTCGCGCGCGCGCGGCGTGTTTCTCGGCGCGACGTTCTCGTACTGAACGCGAATTCAGTACGAAGCCCGGCGCCGATCTCGCGAGAAGGAGCGAAACCATGAAAGTCCTGACTCTGTTTGGCACGCGGCCCGAAGCGATCAAGATGGCGCCGCTCGTGGGCGCGCTCGCGCGCGAACGCGAGGTGCAGAACGTCGTCTGCGTGACGGGTCAGCATCGGCAGATGCTCGACACGGTGATGTCGCTGTTCGGCATCGAGGCGCAGCACGATCTCGACGTGATGATGCCGGGGCAAACGCTGAACGGCCTGTTCTCGCGCGCCGTCGCGCGCATCGACGAGGTGCTCGAAGCGGAGCGGCCCGACCTCGTGCTGGTGCACGGCGACACGAGCACGGCCTGCGCGGGCGCGCTCGCGGCGTTTCACCGGCGCATCGCGTTCGGGCACGTGGAAGCGGGCTTGCGTACCGGCGATCTCGCGCGGCCGTTTCCCGAGGAAATGAACCGCCGGATCGTCGATATCGGGGCGAACTGGCTGTTCGCGCCCACCGAAACCTCGCGCGCGAATCTCGTGAGTGAACGGGCGCCGGGGCGCATCGTCGTGACGGGCAACACCGTGATCGACGCGCTGGCGGCCCTGCAACCCAGGCTCGCCGACGACATGCCGCTCGCGCGCGCGGCGGCGGCGCGCTACCCGTGGCTCGATGCGTCGCGGCGATTGCTGCTGGTCACGGGCCACCGCCGCGAGAGTTTCGGCGACGGCTTCCGGCAGATTTGCGGGGCGCTCGCGGAACTCGCGGCGCGCGAAGACCTGCAGATCGTGTATCCCGTGCATCTGAACCCGGCCGTGCGCGATCTCGTGACGGCCGAACTCGCCGGGCTCGAGCGCGTGCATCTGATCGCGCCGCTCGACTACGTCGATTTCGTCTGGTTCATGCAGCGCGCGCACGTGATCCTCACCGACTCGGGCGGCGTGCAGGAAGAAGCGCCGTGGCTCGGCAAGCCGGTGCTGGTGATGCGCGACGTGACCGAGCGCCCCGAAGCCGTGGCGGCCGGCACGGTCGCGCTGGTGGGCGCGCATCGCGAACGCATCGTGGAAGGCGTGGCGCGCCTGCTCGACGACGATGCCGCGCACGCGGCGTTTGCGCGGCGCGTGAATCCGTACGGCGACGGTTTCGCCTCGCAACGGATCGTCGACGCGCTGCTCGGGCGCGAGGTGGAGGCGTTCGCGCCCATCGAGCTCGCGAGCGCGGCATAGCGCGGGCTCGATGTATCGGCGTATCGATGTAGCGAGGGATCGGCGCGAGGCGGCTCGCGCGTGTTAGCGCGTTAGCGGTTTAGCGGTTTAGCGCAACGCCGAGCGCCACGCGTCGCGCAGCGCGTGCGCGCCCGGCGCGTCGCCGATCACGTACGGATCGAGCGCGAACGCCACCACGCGTTGCGCGCCGTAATCGCGCGCGATCTTCCACTGCGCCTGCACGCGCGCGTAGGTCGCGGCGCGCGCCGCGAAACCCGCGTTGCCGTTTTGCGGGGGCGCCCCGTGCGGCGCGACGTTCTCGAATAGCTCGACGATCAGATCGAACGGCACGCCTTGCGCGACGAACAGGTCGTGCAGCGGCTGCAAGGCCGTGTAAGCGCCGAGGCCTTCGGCGCCCGCGCCGTCCTGGATCATCGGATGCACGTCGGCGTGCGCGAGCAGCGTGCGCCAGAGGCCGTCGAGCGTGGCGTTCGCATGCGGCGCGGCGAGCCGGCTGTGATAGGTGGAGAGCGTGGGCGCGCGCGTGCTGGTGGCCTTCGCGACCTCGGCGAGCGTATGCAGCCAGGTGGCGAGACGCTGCGCGCGCGCGGCATCGGCCCAGGAATATTGCTCGATCTCATACGGCACGTACCACCCGCCGAACGCGCGATGACGCGGCCACGCCGCCGCGCGCATCCAGGCGGTCGCGCGCGCGGCCGTGCTCGCGAGAAAGGCGTCGAGCGCGTTCACGTCCGCCGCGCCGATCACCTGCCACCAGCGGTCGTCGTAGGGCAGCCCCAGATGCACGGTGATGCCGAGTTGCGCGCAGTCGTCGAGCAGACCTTGCAGCAGCGTGTCGGACGCCGCCCAGTCGTGGTTCTCGCTGCTGTTCTGCGTGTCGATGGCCACCCATTGCACGAAGATCGTCGTGCAGCCGAACTTGCGCGTGGCCGCGAGGCGGCTTTGCCATTGCTCGCGCGACCAGTCCAGATGCTCGCGCCACAGCTGCACGAACGTGCCCGCGAGCGCGACGGGCGACTCGCACGCCGCGAGCGGCAGGCAGGCGGCGAGCGCGGCGGCTTGCAGCAGGCGGCGGCGGGCGGGCGAGGTGGGCGCGGAGGGCACCAGGCGGGAATGGGCGCGCGTAAAAGGCATGCGGACGTGATGAGTGGCGAAGCCTGCATTTTAAAGGCGATGGCGCAAGGCGCGCCGCTTCGGCGTCGGGCGCGCGAGGGTACGGCAATTGCGAAAACGGCGCTTTCCTTTTTCGCGAAGCCCGCACGTCATGGCGACACTCCCGAAGCGCGAAGCTTTTCCCGTCGAACGCGCGCGACGCTACCTCGAACCCGGCCCGATCGTGCTCGTTTCATCGCGCTGGAGCGGGCACGACAACATCATGACGCTGGGCTGGCACACGGTCATGGAGTTCTCGCCCTCGCTGATCGGTTGCATGATCGCGGGCGGCAATCACAGCTTCGAGATGATCCGGCGCAGCGGCGAATGCGTGCTCAACGTGCCGACCACGCGCCTGACCGACGCCGTCGTGAAGATCGGCAACACCTCGGGCGCCGATCTCGACAAGTTCGCCGAATGCGGCCTCACGCGCGGCACGATGCACGGTGTGAGCGCGCCGTCGATCGAGGAATGCCACGCGAGTTTCGCGTGCCGGCTGCACGACGACGGCTGGGTCGACAAATACAACTTCTTCGTGTTCGAGATCGTCGATGCGCGCGTCGCGCCGTCGCCCGATTTGCCCGAGACGCTGCACTACACCGGCGACGGCGTGTTCACGCTCTCGGGCAAGGCCATCTCGCGCAAGCGCTGGTTCCGGCCGGAGATGCTATAGGGCGTGGTGCGCGAGCCGAAGCGATCCGGCCAGTTCCACTGCGCACGCTTAAGTGTCGACACTTTATGCGTAAAATCTCGTATTAAGGCAAAATGCGAGCGTACAATGCAGAAAGTGTCGACGTTAAACCGCCGTCAGGAGGAATCGACCGCATGAGTTCCGTTGCCGCCGCGTTCGCCCGCGGCCTGCATCAACTGGCCCGGCAGCCGCTGCCGCCCGAGGTCGTCGCGGAGGCGAAGCGCTCGCTCATCAACGTGATCGGCACGTCGATCGGCGCGTCGCGGCATGCGGGCGTGACCGCGATCCTCGCTGCCGCGCGCGATCTCGGCGTCGTTACGCTCGCGCCGGTGCCGGGCCGCCGCGAGCGCGCGGACGAGCATTTCGCCGCGCTCGCCACCGGTTTCGCAGGCCATCTCGACGACTTCGACGACACCCATCTCGCCACCGTGATCCATCCCGCCGCCTCGGTGTGGGCGGTGCTCACGGCGCTCGCCCCCGCCACGCAGCCCACGGGCGCGCAGGCGCTCGCGGCGTTTGCGCTGGGCTGCGAGGCGCAGTTGCGCGTGGGCGTGTCGATCTCGCCCGAGCACTACGATCGCGGCTGGCACATCACGGGCACCTGTGGCGTGATCGGCTGCGCGGCGGCGGCGGCGCTGCTGCTGAAACTCGACGCCGGCGGCATCGCGCGCGCGTGCGAGATCGCCGCGTCGATGTTCGTCGGCCAGCGCGAGGCGTTCGGCACCATGACCAAGCCATATCACCCCGGCAAGGCCGCGGCGAACGGCATCGCGGCCGCGCGGCTCGCGCAGCGGGGCCAGGCGGCGCAGGCGGAGATTTTCGAGGCGCCGGGCGGCTACTCGCACTCGCTTTCCACCCGCGTCGACTTCGAGCGCATGACGGGGCAGATGGGCGAGCGCTGGGAACTGCTGTCGAACACGTACAAGCCGTATCCGTGCGGGATCGTTGCGCATCCGGCCATCGACGCGGGTCTCGCGCTCGCCGCGCAGATCGCCGAGGCGGGCGAGATCGAATCGATCACGCTGCGCTGCCATCCGCTCGTGCCGGAACTCATGGGCAACCCGCAGCCGAAGGACGGCTTGCAGGCGCGCTTTTCGGCGATCCACGGCGTGGCCGCGGCGCTCTGCGACAAGCGCGTGGGCCTCGCGCAATACGACGACGCGCGCGTCGTGCAGCCCGACGTGACGGCGTTGCGCGCGCAGACGACGCTCGCGCCCGACGCCAGCGTGAATCGCGACGAGGCGTTTATCGAGGCGCGCCTGCGCGGCGGCCGTACAGTCGCGCATCACGTCGAGCATGCGCGCGGCAGTCTGGCACGGCCGCTCACGAACGCGGAGTTGCGCGACAAGGTCGAGCAGTTGATCGATCCCGTGCTCGGCGCGGGCGCGGCCGCGCGTATCGCCGGGGCCGTGCACGACTTCGACGCGTTGGCCGCGCTCGGACCTTTCTTCGAACTTTGCCTGCCTCGGGAGCCGCACCATGCATGAGGCCGCCGCGCATTCCGCTGTTTCCGAAGCGCTCGTGACACTCGCGCTCGCGCCCTTGCCGAACGAAGCGCAGGGCGCCGTCGAGGCGGCGCGGCGCGCGTTGCAGGAGAGTCGCGAACACGCTTCGAGCGGCGACGGCGTTTCACGTCGGCTAACGCAGCCGTTGCAGCCGTTGGCGGAGCGCGCTTCCTCGAACGATGCCCGACTGCGCGCGTGGACGCTCGGCGCGCAACTCGCGGCGCGCGGCGAGCCATCGCTCGCGACGCCGGTGCTCGCGGCCGCGGTGGCGGCGGGCGAGCGCTTCGGCGCCTCCGGGGACGCTATCGCCGCGGCCGTCGCCGCGGGCACCGAGGCGGCCACGCGCGTGCTCGCCGCGCTCGACAGCAGCGACTATCGCGCGCGCTGGAACGTGGTGTCGTCGATCGGCGTGCTCGGCGCGACGCTGGCCGTGGCGCGGCTCCTCCAGCTCGACGCGCCGCGCACGCGGCACGCGCTGGGCGTGGCCGCCACGCAGGCGGCGGGCCTCGCGCGCAACGCGGGCACGGCACTGGAAGCGATCGAGATCGGCAAGGCGGCCGCCGACGCGATCGAAGCGGCATTGATCGCAAAGCACGGCTTCACGAGCGCGGCAGCGGCCATCGACGGCAGGCGCGGGCTGGCCGCGCTCATGGCGTACCGGTTCGACGCGGGGCAGATCGTCGGGCGGGTGGACGCGGCGTGGCTGAGCGGGGCGTAGGCGGGGGACGGTTGGACGACGCGCGGTCTGGTGGGTGCCGAAGCGCGCGCTTCAAGCGCGCACCAGCGGGCAATGCGCGTAATGATCGAACGATCGAGGAAAGCGAGGGCGGGCGATGCGCTCCGCCGTAGGGCCGCCTCAGCGCCCCAAATACCGCTGCGCCAGCGCCTCGTACAGCGGCGGTGCGAACAGCTTCGACACCTGACTCGACACCAGCGCGGTTGCCATCAGCGAAATCACGAGCGCATGCCCATTAATCATTTCGATGACGATGACGAACGCCGTGATCGGGCTTTGCGTGACGGCCGCGAGATAGCCAACCATGCCCAGCGCGATCAGCATCGGCAATTGCATTTGCCCGAACACCATGTGCAGCGCGTTGCCGATGCCCGCGCCAATGGCGAGCGAAGGCGCGAATAAACCACCCGGCGTGCCCGGCAGGTACGAACCCACCATCGACGCCATCTTCAGCAGCGGATACGCCGCGCCCAGTTGCGATTGCCCTTCGAGCATGCCGCGCGCTTCCGCATAGCCGCTGCCGAACAGATGGCCGCCGCTCGCCACGCCGATCACGGCGATAAACAGACCGCATGCTGCGCCAAACGCCACGGGCCGCTCGTTGCGGAAGGCGAACACGCGCGCGGGCATCCATTTTTTCGTATTGAGCAGCAGCCAGCAAAAGACGCCGCCCGCGATGCCCGTCAGCACGCCGACCAGCACCACGGCCACGAACAGCAGATTCGGCAGCTTGCCGTTGATGGCGATCGTGCCGAAATACACGTAGTTGCCTTGCAGCGCGAGCGACACCACGCCCGCAAAAATGATGGCGGTGATGATGACGCCGCTCGTGCGGGCCTCGAAGCTGCGCGTGAGTTCCTCGATGGCGAACACCACGCCCGCGAGCGGTGCGTTGAATGCGGCCGACAAGTTACCGCCGCGCCCGCGAGCGCGAGCTTGTGCTCGAGCCCCGCGCGCGTGACGCTACGCAGGCGCGCCGGATAAAAACGCCGCAGCGCGAACATGAGGGCCGCGCCCACATGAATGGTCGGACCCTCGCGGCCAATGGTGAAGCCGCCGAGAATCGCGAGAAAGGACACGACGATCTTGCCGACCAGAATGCGCAGCGTGAGCAAGCGCGGCCCCAGTTCGCGCACGTCGTGCAGCGAAGCGATCACCTGCGGAATCCCGCTGCCTTCGGAGCCGGGAAACCAGCGCCGCGTGATCCAGACGCCGAGCGCGGCCACGGCGGGCGTGACGAGCAGCGGCAGCCAGAAGGCGCGCGCCGTCATCTGCAGGAAGAGGTCGTAGCCGAAGTCGATCAGCCGCGCGTAGAGCACCGCGACGAGCCCGGTGGCCACGGCGCCCAGCCAGAAGGTGCCGAAATAGATCCAGCGGCGTTGCCGGCGCCACAGCCTCGGTCGTTCGAAAATGGAGAAGATGCGCATGGGATCGCCGCCAGAATGCCAATTAAGGCATATTGTGACATAAATTCACTCGTCGCTTCGCGACCCGAACGAGACGCCCGTGCCGTCGAGGACCCAGTGGAACGCGCCGTAGATCGCCTTGTGCCTGGCCGCGAGATCGAGCAGAAACCGCTCGCCGGTGGGCGTGAGATGCACCTGCACCTGGCGCCGGTCGGCCGGATCGGCCTTGCGCGTCACGAGGCCGGCCGCTTCGCAGCGCGACACCAGCGCGGCGGTGCCGTTGGGCGCGGCCTGCAGGCGTTCGGCCAGTTCGCCCACGGTGGCCCATTGGCGCTCCGGAAAGCCGCGCACGTGCAGCAGCAATTGATATTGCAGCGTGGTGATGCCGGCGGCATTGGCGATTTCCTCGGAGGCGCGCAGAAATTTGCGCAGGTCGTAGCGAAACGCCGACATCGCTTCGAGATCGCGCTTGTTCAGCGCCGCGTGCTTCGCTGGCTTGCGTGTGCCCATGGTCGTCCTTTCGATGATGCGGCCATCATGCCAAAAAAAATGGCGCCGCAGGCCATGAGCCTGCGGCGCCATTGCGCGCGACACAGCAACGCGAACGGGCGGCGCGTACGGCATGAGAACCGTTGCGCCGGCGTTCAACGATGGCTTACATCGACACGGTGTCGGCCACTTCCTTGAAGTCTTCGATCTGGTCGAAGTTCATGTACTGGTAAATCTTGTCGCCGTTCGCGGTGAGCACGCCCATGTCGGCCATGTACTCTTCCTTGGTCGGAATCTTGCCCAGACGCGAGCAGATCGCCGCCAGTTCCGCCGAGCCGAGATACACGTTGGTGTTCTTGCCCAGACGGTTCGGGAAGTTACGCGTGGACGTGGACATGACCGTCGCGCCTTCGCGCACCTGCGCCTGGTTGCCCATGCACAGCGAGCAGCCCGGCATTTCGGTACGCGCGCCGGCCGTGCCGAACACGCCGTAGTGACCTTCTTCGGTCAGCTGCTTCTGGTCCATCTTGGTCGGCGGCGCGACCCACAGCTTCACGGGAATGTCGCGCTTGCCTTCGAGCAGCTTCGAAGCGGCACGGAAGTGACCGATGTTGGTCATGCACGAGCCGATGAACACTTCGTCGATCTTGGCGCCGGCCACGTCCGAGAGCGTCTTCACGTCGTCCGGATCGTTCGGGCAGGCCACGATCGGTTCGTGGATGTCGGCCAGATCGATTTCGATGACGGCGGCGTACTCGGCGTCCGCGTCCGGTTGCAGCAGTTGCGGGTCGGCGAGCCAGGCTTCCATCGCCTTGATACGGCGTTGCAGGCTGCGCGGGTCCTGGTAGCCCTGCGCGATCATCCACTTCAGCAGCGTGATGTTGCTGTTGAGGTATTCGATGATCGGTTCCTTGTTCAGGTGCACCGTGCAACCGGCGGCCGAACGCTCAGCGGAGGCATCCGACAGTTCGAACGCTTGCTCGACCTTCAGGTCGGGCAGGCCTTCGATTTCGAGGATGCGGCCCGAGAAGATGTTCTTCTTACCTTGCTTCGCGACCGTCAGCGAGCCTTCCTTGATCGCCCACAGCGGAATGGCATTGACGAGGTCACGCAGCGTGACGCCCGGCTGCATCTTGCCCTTGAAGCGCACGAGCACCGATTCCGGCATGTCGAGCGGCATCGTGCCCGTGGCGGCCGCGAACGCGACCAGACCCGAACCCGCCGGGAAGCTGATGCCGATCGGGAAGCGCGTGTGCGAGTCGCCGCCGGTGCCCACCGTGTCGGGCAGCAGCATGCGGTTCAGCCACGAGTGGATCACGCCGTCGCCCGGGCGCAGCGCGATACCGCCGCGCGTGCTGATGAAGTTCGGCAGCGTCTGGTGCGTCTTCACGTCCACCGGCTTCGGATACGCGGCCGTATGGCAGAACGATTGCATGACGAGATCCGACGAGAAACCGAGGCACGCGAGGTCCTTCAGTTCGTCGCGGGTCATCGGGCCGGTCGTATCTTGCGAGCCCACCGAGGTCATCTTCGGTTCGCAGTACGTGCCCGGGCGCACGCCCTGGCCTTCCGGCAGACCGCAGGCGCGGCCGACCATCTTCTGCGCGAGCGAGAAGCCACGGCCGCTGTCGGCCGGTTGCTGCGGCAGGCGGAACAGCGTGGACGGTGCGAGGCCCAGCGCTTCGCGCGCCTTGGCGGTCAGGCCGCGGCCGATGATCAGCGGAATGCGGCCGCCGGCGCGCACTTCGTCGAACAGCACGTCGGACTTGACCTGGAATTCGGCGATCACGGCGCCGTTCTTGAGCGCCTTGCCTTCGTACGGGCGCAGTTCGACCACGTCGCCCATTTCCATTTGCGAGACGTCGAGTTCGATCGGCAGCGCGCCGGCGTCTTCCATCGTGTTGTAGAAGATCGGGGCGATCTTGCTGCCGAGGCACACGCCGCCAAAGCGCTTGTTCGGGATGAAGGGGATGTCTTCGCCCGTGAACCACAGCACCGAGTTGGTGGCCGACTTACGCGAGGAGCCCGTGCCGACCACGTCGCCCACGTAGGCGACCAGGTGACCCTTTTCCTTCAGCGATTCGATGAACGCGACCGGGCCGCGCTTGCCGTCTTCTTCCGGCGTGATGCCCGGACGCGCGTTCTTGAGCATGGCCAGCGCGTGCAGCGGGATGTCGGGACGCGTGGTGGCGTCCGGGGCCGGCGAGAGGTCGTCGGTGTTGGTTTCGCCCGTGACCTTGAACACGGTGATGGTCAGGCTTTCCGGCACTTCCGGACGGCTCGTGAACCATTCGGCGTCGGCCCAGCTTTGCAGCACGGACTTCGCGTTGGCGTTGCCCTGGTCGGCGAGTTCCTTGACGTCGTGGAACTGGTCGAACATCAGCAGGGTTTTCTTGAGCGCTTCCGCGGCGACCGTACCCACGGCGGCGTCGGACAGCAGTTCGATCAGCGGGGCGATGTTGTAGCCGCCCAGCATCGTGCCGAGCAGTTCCGTGGCGCGCTCGCGCGAGATCAGCGCGCAGGCGGTTTCGCCCTTGGCGACGGCGGCGAGGAAGCCGGCCTTGACGCGCGCGGCTTCGTCCACGCCCGCCGGCACGCGGTTCGTGATGAGGTCGAGCAGCGTTTGCTCTTCACCCGCGGGCGGGTTCGTCAGCAGTTCCACCAGCTCGGCGGTTTGCTGAGCCGTCAGCGGCAGGGGGGGGATGCCGAGCGCAGCGCGTGCGGCAACGTGAGCACGAAAGTTTTCAAGCATGGGGGGACCTGCTGATATTTGCGTTTCAGGGGGAGGCTTTCCTGGCGCGCCGAGGCGCTTCCGGGCACTGCTTTGAGCGCGATTTTACGGGAAAACGCGCTCTATCGTCAAATGTCTTATGTCTTATATAAGAGTTGGAAGATCGAAAGTGGGCCCGGTTCAGGGCGCGAGCCCCGCGAATGCGTTACAGCAAGGGTTCCGCGACGCCGGACGTGCGCTGGATGGCCTGCGGCGGCTGCCCGAATGCGCGCAGAAACGCCTGCCGCATGCGCTCCCGGTCGCCGAATCCGGTCTCGCGCGCGATCACCTCGATCGGATGCCGGGTGGTCTCCATCAGCAAGCGCGCGGCCTCCACGCGCAGCCGCTCGACGGCCTTGGCGGGCGACTGGCCGGTTTCCTCGCGGAACACGCGGCTGAACTGGCGCGGGCTCAGGCGCGCGACATCGGCGAGCACCTCCACGGACAGATCGCCGCCGAGATGTTCGGTGGCGTGCGCGAGCGCCAGCTGCACGCGGTCGGACTTCGCGTCGAGTTCGAGCAGCGCCGAGAATTGCGACTGGCCGCCGCCGCGCCGCTGGTGCAGCACGAGCTTGCGCGCGACGTTGCGCGCCGTGGCCAGCCCGAAATCCTTTTCGACGATGGCGAGCGCGAGATCCACGCCCGCCGTCATGCCCGCCGAGGTCCAGATCGGGCCGTCCACCACGAAGATGCGGTCTTCGTCGAGTTGCACGCCGGGGTATTGCTTGCGGAACGCCTGCGCGTGAAACCAGTGCGTGGTGGCGCGCCGGCCGTCGAGCAGCCCGGCGGCGGCCAGCACGAAGGTGCCGGTGCAGATGGCCGCGACGCGCCGGCTGTGGTCCGGCGCTTCGCGAAGGTAGTCGAGCAGGCTCGCGGGCGGCAGGCGGCAGTCGTTGTCGCCGGCCACGATCAGCGTGTCGTAGGTGGCGTCGCGCAGGCGGTCCGTGTTGACCGAAAAGCTCTGCGAGGTCATGACCGGGCCGCCGTCTTCGGAAACCAGCCGGAACTGGTAGACGCGCTCGCCGCGCAGGAGGTTGGCGTATTCGAACACGCTCGCCACGGCGAGGCCCATCGTCTGAAAACCGGGGTACACGACAAGTCCGATTGAGTGCACGATCGCCTCGCAAAGAGTGGCGGAAAACCTCGTATGTACCACAAAACGGAAATTTCGGTGATGGCGCGAATGGCGCGTGTTCTGGCGCTTTCATCACACCGCGCATGTCTTTTGGTGTGTCCGGAATCATTGCATCTATGTCATTGAGGATGTGGCGTGCCGGGATCAGAATCGCCTTCAGCTTCGGCACCCCGTCGATGCACCCATTCGCAAGAGATACGACCATGACTTCCACGCAAACTTCCCACGCCACGCAAGCCACCGAGGCCACGCGGGGCACCGCGCTCATCACGGGCGCTTCCGCCGGTATCGGCGCGATTTACGCCGACCGTCTCGCGAAACGCGGCTACGACCTGATTCTCGTGGCGCGCGACGCCGACCGGCTGAACGCGCTGGCCGCCCGCCTGAGCGCTGAGACCGGCCGCACGATCGACACGATTCCCGCCGATCTCAACGACAAGGCCGCGCTCGCGCGCATCGAGCGCCTGCTGCGCGACGACGCGCGCATCACCATGCTGGTGAACAACGCGGGCGTGGGCTCGGTCGCCTCGGTGCTCAAGGACGACGTGGACGCCATGGAAGCGATGATCGGCCTGAACATCACCGCACTCACGCGCCTGACCTATGCCGTGGCGCCGGCGTTCGCGAGCCGGGGCGCGGGCACCATCGTCAATATCGGCTCGGTGGTGGGCATTGCGGTGGAGCTGCTGAACGGCGTGTACAGCGCGTCGAAGTCGTATGTGCTGAGCTTCGGCCACGCGCTCCAGCGCGATCTCGCCGACAAGGGCGTGCGCATCCAGACGGTGATGCCGGCCGCCACGGCCACGGCGTTCTGGGACGTGGCGGGCTACGCGCCGCAAAAGGAAGCGGCCACGACGATGTCGGCGGCGGATCTCGTGGATGCCGCGCTGGCCGGGCTCGATCAGGGCGAACTCGTGACGATTCCCACGCTCCAGAACGGCGACGACTGGACACAATGGGAAGCGGCACGCCGCGCGCTCGCGCCGAAATTCGCCAACGCGAAGGCCGCGCCGCGCTACGCGCTGGCGTCGAGCCAGGCTTGAGTTCAGCCGCAGCCCGCGCCCGATCCATCATCAGGAGTTCCCACCATGCCTTATCTGCAACTCGATACGACCGGGCGCTTTTCCGTCGCGCAAAAGCAGCGGCTTGCCGCGCGCATGAGCGAGACTTACGCGCGGATGATGTCGGTGGATAGTCGCCGTATTAGCGTGGCGATCCGCGAACTGGGCGAGGGCGGCGTGTGGCGCGTGACGGCCGAGGGGAGCGAGCCGGAGCCGGTTTCGGTGATGATGCTCGACATCCGCCGCGGCCGGCCGCCGGAACTGCGCATGGCGGTGGCGCAGGCGCTCTGCGCGCATTGCGTGGAGATTCTGGGCTTGCGCGAGGATCGCCTCAACGTGGAGTTCACGCAGCACGCGGGCGACGAGATGTATCACCCGGCGCTGGGCGGTTACAGCCCGGAATGGGAGCCGGGCGAAGCGTGAGCGCGGGGGCTTGCGCGACTCGGCCTGGGCCGATGCGCGCAAGCTCCCACGCCGATTCAGCGCGGATTCAGCGCGGACTCAGCGAATAGACAGCGAAGACTCGACGAAGCGTCCACGAAGACTCATCGACGGCTCACCCAGGCCTTCACGCGCGGATTCACTCCGCCTGCACCTTCACCGCAACCTCCACCTCGTGCGCGCCGCCGCCGAGTATCACGCCGCGCAGCAGCGAAACGTCGCTGTAATCGCGGCCGATGGCGAGCGTCACGTGGCCCTGGTCGGCGAGCACGTCGTTGGTCGGGTCGAGATCGACCCAGCCCGCGTGCCGGTCGCCGGGCACGTGCAGCGACACCCACGCGTGCGAGGCGTCGGCGCCGATCATGGGCGCGGCGCCCTCGGGCGGGTCGTTGCGCAAATAGCCGCTCACGTAGCGCGCGGCCAGCCCGAGCGTGCGCAGGCAGCCGATCATCACCTGCGCGAAATCCTGGCACACGCCGTGACGCAATTCGAAGGCGCGCGCCGCGGGCGTGTCGAACGCCGTGGCGGCGGGGCGATACGCGAAATCGGCGTGAATGCGATGCATCAGGTCGATAGCGCCCGCGAGCACCGGCGTGCCGGGCGCGAAGCTGTCGAGCGCGTACGCGCGCAACGCCGGCGAGAGCGCGATATTCGGCGAAGCGAAACAGAATTCGGACTCCGCATGAAACGCGCCGCCCGCCTCGTAGCGCAGCGCGTGCGCGACGCTCTCCCACGCGGGCGTGGCCTCGGCGTCGAGCGCGGCGTAGCGCGGCGCGAGCTGCACGCGCGTTTCGCTCGTCATGCGCAAGTGATCGTGCGGCGCGTCGAACGAAAAGTAGAGCACTTCGTTGCCGAACGCGTCGAGCCGGCTCGTGCGATACGAGGGCGTGGGCGCGATGCTCGCGCGCGAGTCGAGCACGCGTTGCCACGGCAGTTCGAGCGGGCGGATGGTCGCGAGATGCTGCGCCGTTTCCACCAGCGTGGAATAGCGGTAATCCGTGCGATGCACGACCGAAAGCACGATGTCGCTCATGGCCACACCTGCGCGGCGGGCGGCATCGCGTGGCTGAACCAGCGCGCGCTGATCTCGTTCGAGACCGCGGCCATGTGGGCGGCGAGGCTGTCGCAGAGCGCGGCGAGCGCGGGGTAGCGGCCGTCCTCGCCAGGATCGCAGAGCGCTTCGAGCGAAGGCAGGGCGTCGACGGAAGCCAGTTGCGAGGCGAACGGTTCGCGCTTCGGGCCGCCGGCCGCGTGGGCGATCTCGTCGAGGCGCGTGCGCAGGCGGCCGTACACGCCGTACAGGCCGCGCGGATTGGTCGGGTCGGTCACGATCAGGTCGAGCAGGGCGGGCACTTCGAGTCGCCCGGGGTAGAGCGCGCGGTAGGTGAGCGTGCTGTCGAAGAGTTGCAGCAGCAGATCGAAACCGGCGGGCGTGGCCAGCGTGCGTTCCTGCGCGACGATGCGCAGCACCGTGGCCATGGCCGCGATGCGCTCGATGTGGCGGCCCGCGAACAGCAGCCGCCACGCTTCGTCGCGCGTCATGCGGTCGCCCTGGCAACCGCTGATCGCGCTCAGTTGCGTGGCGAGCGTGTCGAGCGCGCGCATCAGGGTCACGCGGTCGTAGGGCACGGAACGGCGGAATTCCAGGGGAGCGCCATAGCCGGGCGCGCCATGGCGAGGGGCGCCGTTGCGCGGCGCGCCCGGTCGCGCGGGCGCGAGCGAAAGCGCTTCGAGCGCGTCGCGGAAGTCGTTGCGCGAGGCCAGCACGTTGCGCCAGTGGTCGCTCGAAAGCCGGCCGCGAATTTCGCCGCACGCGTGGGCCTGGCTCGCAAGCGTCTGGCCGATGCTGGCCATGCCCGCGTTTTCGTGCAGACTGGCCGCGAGCACGCGTTCGAACACGTCGAGTCCGCGCTGCGTTTCGCCGGCCGCCGCGGGCACGAGGCCGCTCGCCGCCGCGAGTTCGACGAAGGTGCCGAACAGCTGCTCGGCGTCGCTGCCCTCGAGCGAGCCCAGCATGAGGCGTGCGAGGCGCACGCCGTTTTCGGCGCGCTCGCCGTAGCGGCCCGCCCAGAACAGGTTCTCGGCGGCGCGGCTCGGCACGCGGCGCGCGGCGCGGCGCACGTCGCCGGGTTTCATCGGCGTGGGCAGGAGCGAGAAGGTCGAGCCGGGCTGGCTCGACAGCACCCAGGTGTCCACGCTGCTGCCGCCCGCCTGCATCGACACGGATTCCTGATGCTCGGCCGCGAGCCGGGTGAACCCGCCCGGCAGCACGCGCCAGCCGTCCGGCGAGGCGGGGTCGGCGATCGCGTAGACGCGCAGCACGGCCGGGCGCGCGCCCAGCACGCCGGTGCCGGGCTCGAAACGCGGCACGTAGCCGTAGCGCAGCGGCTGCTGGATCGTGAAGGCGTCGGGCATGGCCTCGATGCGCGTGCGCCATGCGTCGAGTGCCTGCGGGCCGGCCGCGAGCCCGGGCGGCGCGTTGCCCGCGTCGCCCTTGCTGCGCGCGGTCGCGGCGCCGGGCCACGTGGGCACGAGCATGCCGTCGTCGAGATGCGCGAGCGCGTCGCGCCAGGCGGCGTCCTCGCCGCACCACCAGGTGGGCACGCCGGGCAGCGCGAGCGGTTCGCCGAGCAACGCCTGCGCGATGCCGGGCAAAAAGCCGTGCAGCGCGGGCGATTCGACGAAACCCGCGCCCGGCACGTTCGACACGATCACGTTGCCCGCGCGCATCACCTGCAACAGGCCCGGCACGCCGATGGTCGAGTCGGCGCGCAGTTCGACGGGATCGCAGAACGTGTCGTCCAGACGGCGCAGCACCGCGTGCACGCGCTCCAGTCCGCCGAGCGTTTTCAGATACAGCGTGTCGTCGCGCACCGTGAGGTCCTTGCCCTCGACCAGCGTGAGGCCGAGATAGCGCGCGAGAAAGGCGTGCTCGAAATAGGTTTCGCTGAACGGCCCCGGCGTGAGCAGCACGATATGCGGCGAAGCGCCTTCGCCCTCGCGCATGAGCGAGCGCGCGCCCGCGGCCAGCGTGCCCACGAGTTGCGAATAGGTCGGCGCGAGCCGGTTCACGCGCATCGCGCGGAACGGCTCGGCGAACAGGCTGGACACGATCAGCCGGTTTTCGAGCAGATAGCCGAGGCCCGAAGGCGCTTCGGTGCGATGCGAGACCACGGTCCACTGGCCGTCCGGCGCGCGCGCGAGGTCGAGCGCGACGGTTTGCAGATACTGCCGGTCGGGCGGCGCGAAACCCTTCACCGCGCGCAGGTAGCCCGGATGGCCGAACACCAGCGCGGGTGGCACGAGACCGCGCGCGAGCAGGGTTTGCGGCCCGTAGATATCGGCGACGATCTCGTTGAGCAGCCGCGCGCGCTGTGCGACGCCGCGCTCGATCTGCGCCCATTCGTTTTCGTCGATGATGAGCGGCAGCAGGTCGAGGGCCCACGGCCGCGGCCCGCCGCCATCGGCATAAACGTTGTAGGTGATGTCGTTCTCGCGCACCTGGCGCGCGACCGAGGCCGCGGCGCCGTCGAGCCCGGCCACGCCCGGCTTGCCGAGCAGGGCGAAAAACTGCCGCCACGGCTCGCGCAGCGTGCCTTGCGGCGTGTGCAGCTCGTCCCAGTGGCCGCCGCGCACCGGAAGCGTGCGCAGCGGCGCGGCCGCCTCGTCGTCGTGGGCCGCGGAATCGAACGGCAGGGTGGATTGAGTCGGCAAGATCGTGAATGGTGGTGGCGCGCCCGGACTGCGGGGCGCGCCTTCGGTGGGTTCTACCGTGTTATCGGCACGGGCGCCGCGCAAAATTAGCGGCGCCGCCGCAGGTCCAGCGTGAACGGAAATTCGAGGCTGCGTGCGGGCGGCGCGACCTCCACGGGGCCCGGCGTGTGGCCGGTCGTGAAGAAGCGCGCGCGGCGGCGGCTCTCGGCTTCGTAGGCGTTGACGGGAAACGTCTGATAATTGCGACCGCCCGGATGGGCAACATGATACTGGCATCCGCCGATGGCGCGGCCACTCCACGTGTCGACGATATCGAGCGTGAGCGGCGCGTGCACGCCGATGGTCGGGTGCAGCGAGGCCGATTGCTGCCACGCCCGGAAGCGCACGCCCGCCACATGCTCGCTCGCGCGCCCTGTGGGTTGCAGCGGCAGCGCATGGCCGTTCACGCTCACGAGATGGCGGTTTTCGTTCGCGCCGAGCACGCGCACTTCGAGCCGTTCCACCGACGAATCGACATAGCGCACCGTGCCGCCGGGCGCGCCTTCCTCGCCCATCACGTGCCACGGTTCGAGCGCATGGCGCACCGTGAGCGCGATGCCGCCCGTGTTCAGCTCGCCGATCAGCGGGAAGCGGAATTCGAGGTGCGGCGCGAACCAGGCCGAATCGAGCGCGAAGCCGGCGGCGGCCGTTTCGGCGAGCACGTCGTCGAAATCCATCTGCACGAAGGTCGAGAGCATGAAGCGGTCGTGCAGTTCGGTGCCCCAGCGCGTGAGGCGCTGCGTGTACGGCGTCTTCCAGAAGCGCGCCACCAGCGCGCGCAGCAGCAGTTGCTGCGCGAGGCTCATGCGCGCGTGCGGCGGCATTTCGAAACCGCGCAGCTCCAGCAGGCCGAGGCGGCCGGTCGGGCCGTCCGGCGAATAGAGCTTGTCGATGCAGAACTCGGCGCGGTGCGTGTTGCCGGTCACGTCGATCAGGATGTTGCGCAGCGCGCGGTCGATGAGCCACGGCGGCACGCTCTGGCCGCTTTGAGCCGCCGCGCCGAAGCCGCGCAGCAGGTCGACCTGGCGCTGAATTTCCGCGAAGGCGATTTCCAGCTCGTAGACCTGGTCGTTGCGCGCCTCGTCCACGCGCGGCGCCTGGCTGGTCGGTCCGATGAAGAGGCCCGAGAACAGATACGAGAGCGACGGATGGTTGTGCCAGTAAGCGACGAGGCTCGCGAGCAGGTCCGGGCGGCGCAGGAACGGGCTGTCGGCGGGCGTGGCGCCGCCGAGCACGAGGTGATTGCCGCCGCCCGTGCCCGTGTGGCGGCCGTCGAGCATGAACTTCTCGGTGGACAGCGCGGTTTCGTGCGCGGCCTGGTAGAGGAATTCGGTGCGCTCGACGAGGTCGTCCCAGCTGGCGGACGGGTGGATGTTCACCTCGATCACGCCGGGGTCGGGCGTGACCTGGAGCATTTTCAGGCGCGGGTCGCGCGGCGGCGGATAGCCTTCCACGACCACGGGCAGCGCGAGATCGGCGGCCGTGGCCTCGATGGCGGCGAGCAGGTCGAGATAGTCGTCGAGTTCCGCTAGCGGCGGCATGAACACGTGCAACTGGCCGCGCGCCTCGCCGAACGCGGCGGCTTCGGCTTTCGGCCCGGCGGCGCGCGACGGATCGCGCGCTTCCACGCACAGCGCCGTGCGGCGGATCCAGGCCGCCGATTCGCCGCGGTCCGGGTAGCGCTCGGCGGCGGCGTGCCCGGCGGCGCCGTGAGGGGCGTGCGCCGATGTTCCCGCCAGGAGTCCAGCCGATAACCCCGCCGGTACTCCATCGCCCGAGGCAAGCGCATCGCCCGAGCCAAACTCGGCGCCGTGGCCGCCTTCGTACTGCATGCGCAATTCGGCCGCGCTGCGCAGCGGCGCGCTCGCGGCGAACGGATCGCGCGCGTGCTGCCACGGGTAATCCGCCGCCGCGACCCACGGCAGCGAGTCGAGCGGCAGGCGGTAACCCATCGGCGAGTCGCCCGGAATCAGGTACATGCGCTCGTCGCGGAAGAACCACGGGCCGCTGACCCAGCGCGCGCCGCCCAGCGCGGGCTGGCGGGTGGACAGGTGCGCAGGCCGATCGGCGTCGTCGCGCGCGAGCGGCAGCACGTAGCCCGTCACGGTGTCGAGGCCCGCGTCGAACACGCGGCGCAGGCGCATGCGCTCGAGTTCGTCGTCGAGGCGCGAATCGAACGGATCGACGTTCACGGGCAGGCGGCGCTCGCGCCACAGGTAGTACCACGTGTCTTCATAGCCGGGCAGCACGTGCTGCGCGTCCACGCCGAGCTTGCCCGCGAGATGCGCGATGAAGCGCTGGGCGTCGGCGGCCGTGTGATGCGCGGGCGTGCCCTCGTCGGCGAACAGCTTCGGGTCGCGCCAGCACGGCTCGCCGTCCGCGCGCCAGAAGAGCGAGAGCGCCCAGCGCGGCAACTGCTCGCCCGGATACCACTTGCCCTGACCGATATGAAGAAAGCCGGGCGCGCCGTACTGCGCGCGCAGTTTGTCCATCAGCGAGATCGCGTAGCGGCGCTTGGTGGGCCCGAGCGCGTCGGTGTTCCATTCGGGTGCGTCGCGGTCGCTGGCGGCCACGAAGGTCGGCTCGCCGCCCATCGTGAGGCGCACGTCCTGCGCGTCGAGCGCGGCGTCCACCTGCGCGCCCATCGCGACCATGTCCGACCATTGCGCCTCGGTGTAGGGCTTGGTCACGCGCGGCGTTTCGAGCACGCGCGAGATCGTCATCGAATGCGAGAACTCCACTTCGCAGTCGTCGAGCGCGCCGGAAATGGGCGCGGCGCTGCCCGGCTCCGGCGTGCAGGCAACGGGAATATGGCCTTCGCCCGCGAGCAGGCCCGAGGTGGGATCGAGCCCGATCCAGCCCGCGCCCGGCAGATAGACTTCGCACCACGCGTGCAGGTCGGTGAAATCGGCTTCGGCGCCCTGCGGGCCGTCGATTGCCTTCACGTCGGGCGTGAGCTGCAGCAGATAACCGGAGACGAAACGCGCCGCCAGACCGAGCTGGCGCAGCGTCTGCACGAGCAGCCAGCCCGAGTCGCGGCACGAGCCCGAGCGGCTCGTCAGTGTTTCTTCAGGCGTTTGCACGCCCGGTTCCATACGGATGAGATAGCCGATGTCGTGCTGCACGCGCTGGTTCAGATCGACGAGAAAATCCACCGTGCCGCGCGCGCGCCTGTCGATCGATTCGACGAACGCGGCGAACCGCGGCGTGGGCTCGCCGCGCACGAGATAGGGCGCGAGTTCGGCGGCGAGTTCGGGCTCGTACGCGAACGGAAACTGCTCGGCGCTCGGCTCCAGGAAGAAGTCGAACGGGTTGTAGACCGCCATTTCCGCGACCAGGTCGATGGTGACGCGGAACTCGCGCATCGGCTCGGGAAAGGCGAGGCGCGCCTGGTAGTTCGAGAACGGGTCCTGCTGCCAGTTGACGAAGTGATCGGCGGGCTCCACGCGCATCGAATACGACACGATGGGCGTGCGGCAATGCGGCGCGGGCCGCAGCCGCACGACATGGGGCGCGAGATTGACGAGCCGGTCATAACGATACTGCGTGACATGGTTTAACGCGACACGGATGGACACACCCGACTCCTCGTTCGACGTGAATGAAAATATGGCGATGCCGATGACGGCGGCGCGGCGCGCGCGCTCATGATGCAAGGCGCGCGAGTGCGGAATATGACAACGGCGCCGCGCGGCACGCCGCGTGCTGGCGCAGCGTGCGCACTCAACCGGGGACAGCGGCGATGAAGACCTTCCACTGCGATCACTGCAATCAACTTGTGTTCTTCGAGAACGCGCGCTGCGAGCGCTGCGACTCGCTGCTCGGCTATGAGCCGCTCGTCGGCGCGATGCACGCGTTCGAGGACGCCGGCAACGGCCAGTGGCGCAGTCTCGCCGCCGACGCGCAAGGCGCGCTTTACCGGCAATGTCATAACTACGCGGTCGAGAACGTCTGCAACGGCATGATTCCCGCCGATTCGCCCGACACGCTCTGCCGCGCCTGCCAGTTCACGCGCACGATTCCCAATCTCGAACGGCCCGAGAACCGGCTGTACTGGTACCGGCTCGAGACGGCCAAGCGGCGCCTGCTTTACACGCTCGGCACACTCGATCTGCCGCTCGCCACTCGCGCCGAGGACCCCGAGAACGGCCTGCAATTCGAATTTCTCGAAGACACCCCCGACGGCCAGCGCGTGATGACGGGGCACGACCACGGCCTCATCACGATGAATATCGCCGAAGCCGACGACGCCCATCGCGAGCGCACCCGCGTCTCGCTGCACGAGCCGTATCGGACCTTGCTCGGGCATTTCCGCCACGAGATCGGCCATTACTATTTCGAGCGGCTGATCGTGGATACGCGCCGGCTCGAGCCGTTCCGCACGCTGTTCGGCGACGAACGCACCGACTACGCGGCCGCGCTCGCCACGCATTACGAGCACGGCGCCGCGCCCGACTGGGCTTCGCGCTATGTGAGCGCGTATGCCTCCGTGCATCCGTGGGAGGATTGGGCCGAAACGTGGGCGCACTATCTGCACATGGTCGACACGCTCGACACGGCCACGGCCTGCGGCCTCTCGCTCGTGCCCGAGGCGCCCGACGAACCCGTGCTGCTCGACCAGACGCCGGTGGACGAGGCGAGCTTCGACAGCCTGATGGGGCGCTGGTTTCCGCTCACCTATGCGCTCAACAGCCTGAACCGCAGCCTCGGCATGCCCGACGGCTATCCGTTCGCGCTGGCGCCGCCCGTGGTCGACAAATTGCGGTTCGTGCATCGCGTGATCTCGGCGGTGGCTTCGCAGCGGTCGTAGCGCGGGCGGGCGAGCGCGGCGGCTCAGGCCGCCGCGGCCGCGGTTTCGGCGATGGCGGGCCGCACGAGGTCGCGGCCCACGCGGCGCGCGAGGTCGTTGATGCGCGCGATCAGCGCGATCAGCCAGCCGCGCAGCGCGGCCGGACTCGCACCGGCGAGCGGCGCCTCGCGAATGTCCTCGCACAGTTGCAGCGCGAGCCGTTCGATCTGCGCGGAATGGCCGCTTTTGCCGTGGATGCCATGGCTGCTCAGCCGCCCGACGATGGCGCGCACTTGCGCGAGACTCGCCGCGAGCGAGCCGGGCCATTCGGTGCGCTGGATCAGCAGCACGGCGGCGCGCGCGGGATCGAGCGCGTCGCGGTGCAACTGGCGCCAGGCGTCGGCGGCGGAACTCGCGTGCAGCAGCGCGTTCAGCCGGTGCCAGTCGAATGCGGCCGTGCGCGCGTCGAGCACTTCGGCGTGCGCTTCGAGCAGCCGCGCCATGTGGTCGGCGCGCTCGATCGCGGCGCCGAGCCGCAGAAAGTCGAGCGCTTCGTCCTGCACGGGCGCGGCCAGTTGCACGCCGCGCGCGAGATGCGAGCGCGCCTTGACCCATTCGAGAAACGCCTGCGTGTCGTGCTCGAACGCGCGTTCGGCAATCAGGCGCTGCAAGTCGAGCCAGGTGGCGTTGAAGGTTTCCCACAGTTCCGCCGGGGCCCAGCCGCGCACCGCGCGCGCGTTCTCGCGGGCAAAGCGCAAGGTGCTCACGAGGGAAGAGGGATTGGCGGCGTCGGCGCTCATGAACGCGATGACCTCGCTGCCCACGAGGTCGTGATGCGTGAGCCGCCAGGCCTCGCCGAGTCCCGCCATCGACAGGACGGCGAGCCAGCATTTGCTTGCCGCGGGTTGCGTCAGCGAAAGTTGCCAGCTCGCTTCGAGCAGGCGCGCGAGATGTTCGGCGCGCGCGGTGTGACGGGTCATCCAGAACAGGTGTTCGGCGGTGCGGCTCAGCATGAAGCCTCCATGGTTACGCGTTGATTCGGCATCCTGATGAATGGCATGGAGGTCAGCGTTCGAGCACCCATGTGTCCTTGGTGCCGCCGCCTTGCGACGAATTCACGACGAGCGAGCCTTCGCGCAGCGCCACGCGCGTGAGGCCGCCGGGCACCATGCGCACGTCCTTGCCCGAGAGCACGAACGGCCGCAGGTCGATATGGCGCGGCGCGATGCCGGCCTCGACCCACGTGGGGCAGGTGGACAGCGAGAGCGTGGGTTGCGCGATATAGCGCTCGGGATGCGCGACGAGCGCCGCGCGAAACGACTCGATCTCGGCGCGCGTGGCCGCCGGGCCGATCAGCATGCCGTAGCCGCCCGCGCCGTGCGTTTCCTTCACGACGAGTTCGCTCAGGTGGTCGAGCGTGTATTGCAGATCGTCGGGCTTGCGGCAGATCCACGTGGGCACGTTGTTGAGGATCGGTTCCTCGCCCAGATAGAAACGCACCATGTCGGGCACGTAGGGGTAGATCGATTTATCGTCGGCGACACCGGTGCCCACGGCGTTGCACAGCGTGACGTTGCCCTTGCGATACACGCTCATCAGGCCCGCGACGCCGAGCGTCGAGTCCTTGCGGAACACCTGCGGGTCGAGGAAGTCGTCGTCCACGCGCCGATACACCACGTCCACGCGCTGCGGCCCCTGGGTCGTGCGCATGTAGAGATGGTCGTTGTCGACGAACAGATCCTGGCCTTCGACCAGTTCGATGCCCATTTGCTGCGCGAGGAACGCGTGCTCGAAATACGCCGAGTTGTACATGCCCGGCGTGAGCACGACCACGGTGGGATTGTCGCTGCCCGCGGGCGCGGCGGCGCGCAGCGTGTCGAGCAGCAGGTCCGGATAGTGCGCGACCGGCGCGATGCGGTTGCGCACGAACAGGTCGGGAAAGAGCCGCATCATCATCTTGCGGTTTTCGAGCATGTACGAGACGCCCGACGGCACGCGCAAGTTGTCTTCGAGCACGTAGAACTCGCCTTCGCCCGCGCGCACGATGTCGATGCCGGCGATATGCGCGTAGATCTCGCGCGCCACGTTCACCCCTTGCATTTCCGGGCGATATTGCGCGTTGCGCAGGATCTGCTCGGCGGGCACGATGCCGCGCTTGACGATGGCCTGCTCGTGATAGATGTCGTGGATGAAGCGGTTGAGGGCGTTCACGCGCTGGCGCAGGCCGCGTTCGAGCTGGTTCCATTCCTGGCGCTGGAAAATGCGCGGGATCACGTCGAAGGGAATGGTGCGCTCGGTGCCCGCGCCGGTCACGTCCTTCTCGCCATACACGGCGAACGTGATGCCCACGCGCCGGAAGATCGCGTCGGCCTCCGCGCGCTTGGTCGACATCTGTTGCTCGCTCTGGCTGCGCAGCCACGCGAAGAAGTCGCGGTAATGGGCACGCGGCTCGCCCGCCCGCGCGAACGTCGCGGCGGCCATGCCGCGAACGTCGAATTCCCCGTGCTCGAACATCTCGTTGAAGAATGTTTGCTTCATGTCCGTTCTTCCGTCCGCTGCATTTTTTAGCTGGGTTGTCCCCGACCATGTCCCGACTGCGTGAGTCGGCCGGTGCTTGCGTCTGACGAATACGGCGCGCGTTGCGGTTCCGGCGCGCCTTATCAGCGGATTCGCCTGATCGAAAGCGCGTGGGCGCATGCCGGTGATCGGGCTCGCGGGACTTATGCAACTTCCATGCCGATACAGAAAAGTGCCGCGCGCCGCGCGTTCGCGGTGCATCCCACCCAAACCGCATGGCGACGACGAGGCGCCGCCGCGTGCCATGCCCGGAGATGGTGCGCGTGGGGCATGGCGCGCCTTGGCGTAAACTACGCCGGTCGATCGTCGGTCGATCGCCGGTCGAATCACGAAACACGCAAAGGAACGAAGCATGGCGCCCGTCCACCCGCACGAGAGCACCGCCGACCACTGGCTGCGCGCGTGCCGCGACCCGGAGACGGGCATCGAGGGCGTGCGCGCGCATTTTAGCGGCCACGCCTACGATCCGCACGATCACGACGACATGCTGATCGGCTATACGGAGCAAGGCGTGCAGCGTTTCCAGTGCCATCGCTCGGTGCACACGAGCGTGCCGGGCCGCGCGATCCTGATCGAGCCGAATGCGCTGCACGACGGCCACGCGCCCGAGGCGGGCGGCTTCACCTACGCCATGCTGTATCTGCCGCAGGCGTGGGTCGAGCGCGCGGCGCGGCGGCTCGACCTGCCGGGCCTTGGCGGCGTGGAGGCGGTGTTCGACCGCACGCTCGTCGACGACGCGCGACTCGTCGCGGCCATACGCGCGGCGTTTCTTGCGATCCACGGCGGCGAAGGGCGGCTCGCGCGCGATCAGTCGCTCGACCGGCTGCTCGCGTATCTGGGCACGCAGTTGCGGCCGGCGCCGCTCGAACGCGACGCCGTTTCCCCTGCCGTGGCGCCCGAACTGGCGCGCGTGCGCGATTATCTGCATACGCAAATGGACACCGACGTCGGGCTCGACGACCTCGTGGCCGTGGCCGGCGTGGACCGCTTCAAGCTGACGCGGCGCTTCCAGCATGCGTTCGGCACGTCGCCGCACGCGTATCTCGTGCGCCTGCGGCTGCGCGCGGCGCGCCGTCTGCTGGCGGCCGGGCGCACGCCCGCGCAGGTCGCCGCCGAAACCGGTTTCGCCGATCAGAGCCATCTGGGCCGCTGGTTCCGCCGCGCGTATCGCATGACACCGGCCGCGTACCGGCGGCTGTGCACAAACGTTCCAGACTGAACGCGCGCCTTCGCGCACCATGAGCGGCTCGTTCAACGCCGTTTGTCCGTTTCAGGCCGGAGCCCTCATGTTCGATACCAAGGTCGCGCTGATCGTGCGCGACGACCTCGCCGTCTGGCAAAAACTCAACGTCGTGGCGTTTCTCGCGACCGGCATCGCGGCCGCGCAGCCCGACGCGCTCGGTGAGCCCTACGAAGACGCCGCGGGCCGCCAGTACGGCCGCATGCTCGGCCAGCCGATGATGGTGTTCGCCGCCGACCTCGCAGGCTTGCAGGGCGCGCACCGGCAAGCGGTCTCGCGCGAACTGACGATCGTGCCGTACGTGCACGCGATGTTTTCCACGGGCCACGACGCCGCGAACCGCGAGGTGTTTCGCGCGGGCGACGCCGAGCATCCCGACTTCGTCGGCATCGCGCTGATCGGGCCGAAGAAGGCCGTCGACAAAGCCATCAAGGGCCTCAAACTGCACGCCTGAGCGCGCGGCGGCTCACAACATCGGCGAATGCAGATGGTCAGGATGGTCGATCATGTCGGCCACGAGATGCAGCGACTCTTCCATCGCGAGCGCGTCGCCGGGACCGCCCAGGCAAATGCGCACGGCGTTGGGCGGATTGCCGTCGGTGCTGAACGCCGCGCCCGAGACCACGCCGATCTGCTTCGTGCGCAAGTGCGAGGCGAGTTCGGACGCGCTCCAGCCCGTGGCGGCGGGCACCGTGAGCCACAGATGAAAGCAGTCCTTCGAGGTTTCGAATGCGCGCGAGGCGAAGACCTGCGCGGCAATGTGCTGGCGCACCGCGCACTCGCTCCGGATGGCGGCGAGCATCTGTTGCGCGATGCCGTTCTCGATCCAGCGCGCCGCGAGATGCGACATGTACGGGCTCGCCATCACGGTGGTCGCGCGTAGCGCACCCGAGAGCCGCTGCGCGTGACGCGCGCTCGGCGCGACCACGTACGCCACGCGCAGCCCCGCGCCGAAACACTTCGACATGCCCGTGACGTAATAAGTGAGTTCGGGCGCGAGCGTGGCGAGCGCGACGGGAGTCTTTTCGCACAGCATGCCGTAGGCGTCGTCCTCGATGATGGGCACGTCGTAGCGCAACGCGATGTCGGCGATATGCTCGCGGCGATTCTGCGAGAGCGTGCGCGTGGTCGGGTTCTGGAGCGTGGGATTGCAATAGAGCACGCCGGGCTTGCGCGTCTTGCAGAGCGCTTCGAACGCCGTGGCGTCGAGCCCTTCGTCGTCGCGCGGCAGCGGCGCGAGCGTCATGCCGAGTTGATTCGCAATCACCTTCAGGCCCGGATACGCGAGGCAATCCACGCAGATCGTCTCGCCCGGTTTCACGAGCCGCAGCAGCAGCGCGACGAGCGCGTTGTGAATGCCGGGGCACACCAGCACGGCGTCGGCGCGATGGTCGGGCACGGTGTGGCGCAGCCACTGGCTCGCCACGCTGCGCTCGAACTGCGTGCCGCCGAAGTCCTGATACCGCAGCAGCGACCACGCGTCGGCCGCACCGATGATCTGCGCCGACGACTCCGCGAGCAGCGCCGTCATTTCCGGCGGCTCGGGCGGCATGTTCATCGTCATTTCGAGCGCTGTGCCCGCGCGCAACGGCACGGCCGGCGGCCGCCCACGCACATAGGAGCCGCTGCCCGCGCGCGAATCGATCAGGCCGCGTTTGCGTGCCTCGGCATAACCGCGCGCGAGCGTGGTGTAGTTGATCTTCAAGGCGTCCGAAAGATCGCGTAGCGCGGGCAGGCGATCGCGCGGGCGCAAGCGGCCGCTCGCGACATCTTCTTCGATGAGATCGGGAATGGTCTGGTAGACGGGCTTTTCGCTTTCGGCGAGCCGCTTGAGCCAGTGGGCGGTGACGTTCGACATGGGATTGACGCGTGACGTATGAGTCGCTCGGGGTATCGGCGAATTCATTCTAGTCACACATCGCGCGAAAAAATAAATCAATTGATTGCACGCGATTGCATCGAATGATCCGAATTGATGCATGCGCGCACCGAAGCGAGAAGCGTATTCCCCATGGCGGGGCGGGCGGCGAATTCGTCTGCGTAGAAGCGGGTTCGCGCGCTTCGGCGACGGCGCGTGTCACGAAAATTTTTTCGCCTGGATCATTCCCGTCATGCGGCATTGATTGGAAATTGATTGCATGACGTGTGCCGCTTGATGGCATGGCCGTTGCAAAAAGAAGGGCGCCGGCAGTGAGTTTTGCTGGCCACCCAATCAGCCCTCAATTTCGAACGGAGTCACGCAATGCCCGCCATCACTACACCCGCCCACAAGACCGGCGACTTCCTCGTCGACTATGAAGAGAAGGTGTTCGAGGACGTCAAGGCGGAACCCGGCGAGAAAGCGCTCGTCACGTTCCATACCGTTGCCTTCGAAGGGTCGATCGGTTTCGTCAACATGCTGCAGGCCACGCGCCTGCAACGCAAGGGCTTCGAAACGTCCATCCTGCTCTACGGTCCGGGCGTGATGCTGGGCGTGCAACGCGGCTTTCCGACGCTCGGCGCGGAAGCGTTTCCGGGCCATCTGAACTTCAACAATCAGCTGATGAAGTTCATGACCGAAGGCGGCAAGGTCTATGCGTGCCGCTTCGCGCTGCAAGCGCTCTACGGCCACGGCGAAGCCTCGCTGATCGAAGGCGTGCGCCCCATCAACCCGCTCGACGTGCTCGACCTGAAGCTGTTGCACCGCAAGTCGAACGCGCTCGTGATCGACACCTGGACCGTTTGAGCGCGCACGGGTATCGCCATGTCGATCATAACTTCGAAGCGCATCGTGCGCGCGGCGGCCGTGCAGATCGCGCCGGATCTCGAATCGGGCGCGGGCACGCTCGCGCGGGTCTGCGACGCGATCGTGGACGCCGCGCGCGAGGGCGTGCAGCTCGCCGTGTTTCCCGAAACGTTCCTGCCGTACTACCCGTACTTCTCGTTCGTGCTGCCGCCGGTGCAGTCGGGCGCCGAACATCTGCGGCTTTACGAAGAAGCGGTGACGATACCCGGCCCGGTGACGGACAGCGTGGCCGCGCTCGCACGCGCGCACGGCATGGTGATCGTGCTCGGCGTGAACGAGCGCGATCACGGCAGCCTCTACAACACGCAACTGATCTTCGACGCGGACGGCCAGATCAAGGTCAAGCGCCGCAAGATCACGCCCACGTTTCACGAACGCATGATCTGGGGGCAAGGCGACGCCGCCGGCCTCAAGGTCGCGCAAACGGCCGTGGGCCGCGTGGGCGCGCTCGCCTGCTGGGAGCACTACAACCCGCTCGCGCGCTACGCGCTCATGACGCAGCACGAAGAGATTCATTGCAGCCAGTTTCCCGGCTCGCTGGTGGGGCCGATTTTCGCCGAGCAGATCGAAGTGACGATACGGCATCACGCGCTCGAGTCGGGCTGCTTCGTCGTGAACTCGACCGGCTGGCTGACCGATACGCAAATCGTCTCGATCACCGCCGACCCCAAATTGCAGAAGGCGCTGCGCGGCGGTTGCAACGCGGCGATCGTCTCGCCCGAAGGCCAGCATCTCGCGCCGCCGCTGCGCGAAGGCGAAGGCATGGTGATCGCCGATCTCGACATGGCGCTCATCACCAAGCGCAAACGCATGATGGATTCGGTCGGCCACTACGCGCGCCCCGAGCTGCTGAGTCTCGCGATCAACGACCGTCCCGCCACGCCCGTGATGTCTTTCGACGATGCGCCCATCGTCCCTTCCTGGAGTGCTTACGATGAATGCCAGCGTCAAACTGCCGGAATCGAACCTGCAACTCTTGACTGAGCTGCAATCGAGCGGACTTCGGCTCGCCGCGCCGCAAACCGACGGCCTGTCGCGTCGCGGCGGCGCCGGGCCGTCCGATCACAAGGCCGTCACGATCGACGGCGTCACGCTGATGGTGCCGGTGCATACGCACGGCGCGCATCAGTCGGCGTTCGTGGCCGGAGCGCCCGACGCGCACGGCGTGAGCACGCTCACGCGCGGCACGATTCCGGTCGCGCAGATCGCCTTCGCGAAGGCGCCGCGCTTCTACAAGCTGCAAACGCTCGACGGCGTGCCGTATTCGCACATCGCCACGCTGCACGGCACCGACGTGCTCGCGACCACGGTGCTGCAAACCTGTATTCGCTACGAGAGCCGCAAGAAGGCGTGCAAGTTCTGCGCGATCGGCCAGTCGCTCGCGGCGGGGCGCACCATCGCGCACAAGACGCCCGAACAGCTCGCCGAAGTCGCGCGCGCCGCCGTGCTGCTCGACAACGTGAAGCACATGGTGCTCACCACGGGCACGCCGCCCACGCCCGATCGCGGCGCGGCCATCCTGTGCGACAGCGCGCGCGCGATCAAGCGCGCCGTGAACCTGCCGATCCAGGCGCAATGCGAGCCGCCCGACGACGACGCGTGGTTCGCGCGCCTGCGCGAGGCGGGCGTGGACACGCTCGGCATGCACCTCGAAGTGCTGGGCGAGGCCGAGCGCGCGCGCATCATGCCGGGCAAGGCCACGGTGCCCGTGAGCCGCTACATGGTGGCGTTCGAAGCCGCGGTGCGGGTGTTCGGGCGCGGCCAGGTGAGTACCTATATTCTCGCGGGCCTCGGCGATACGCCGGAGCGCATTCTGGAAACGGCGCACCAGCTCGTGCGGATCGGCGTGTATCCGTTCGTGGTGCCGTTCGTGCCGATCTCGGGCACGCCGCTCGAAGACCAGGCGCCGCCCACGCCCGAATTCATGCGCTCGATTCTCGCGCCGCTCGGTGCGCTGGTGCGCGAAGGCGGTTTGCGCGCCGAGGACATCAAGGCCGGCTGCGGCAAATGCGGCGCGTGCTCGTCGCTGTCCTCGTACGAAAAGGTGGCGGCATGACGACGTTCGATACGGAAGCCGGGATCGTCGTGCGCTGGGCGCGCGAAGCGTGGGAGCGTGACGGCGCGTACGCGATTCGCCGCGACGTGTTCTGCGAGGAACAGGGCATTTTCGAGCACGACGACCGCGACGCTATCGACGACCATGCGCAACTGCTCGTGGCGGTGCTGCACGCACCGAACGCGGCGCCGCGCGTGGTCGGCACCGTGCGTATTCATCGCGACGCGAATTCGGCTACCGATTTGGCCACCAATCCGGCTAGCACCTGGTATGGCTCGCGGCTTGCGGTGAGCGCCGACTTCCGCCGTCACGGCCGGATCGGCGCGACGCTGATCCGGCTCGCGGTGAGCAGCGCCCATGCGCTCGGCTGCACGACGTTTCTGGCCCACGTGCAGGCACAAAACGCGCCGCTGTTTCGCCGCCTGCATTGGCGCACGATCGAGGAGGAGATTCTGTTCGGCCGCGCGCATCACGTGATGGAAGCGGATCTCGCGCAGTATCCGCCGTGCGCTGCGCCGTACGAAGGCTTCGCGATCGATCAACGGAGAGCCGCATGACGCTCGATGGCCTTGTCGAAAAACTGCGCGCGAGCCGTGGCATCGCGCACAAAACCGACATCGCGCCCGTGCTCGCGGCGCTCGGCGCGGGCCACGGCGAAAGCGCGGTGATGGCGGCCGGCGACGACTGCGCGGCGATCCCCGACGGCGACGGTTTTCTGCTGTTCGCGGCCGAAGGCATGGTCAGCGATCTGATCGACGCGATGCCGTGGTTCGCGGGCTATTGCTCCGTGCTCGTGAACGTGAGCGACGTGTGTGCGATGGGCGGGCGTCCGCTCGCCGTGGTCGACGTGATCTGGAGTGCGGGCGTCGAGCCCGCCGCGCCCGTGCTCGAAGGCATGGCGGCGGCGTCGCGGCAACTGGGCGTGCCGATCGTTGGCGGCCACAGCAACGCGCGCAGCGAGCGCACGCAACTCGCCGTGGCGATCGTGGGCCGCGCGCAGCGTCTCCTTTCGAGCTTCGAGGCGCGCGCGGGCGAACGGTTGTTGATGGCCGTCGATTTGCGCGGCGCGTTCGTCGAGCCGTATCCGTACTGGAACGCCGCCACCGAAGCGCCCGCGGCGCGCCTGCGCGGCGACCTGGCCGTGCTGGCCGGCATTGCCGAGGCCGGGCTTTGCGCGGCCGCGAAAGACATCAGCATGGCCGGCATCGTGGGCACGGCCATGATGCTCGCGGAATGCTCGCGCGTGGGCGTGCGCATCGACCTCGAGCGCATTCCGAAGCCCGCCGGCGTGCCGCTCGAACGCTGGCTCGAAATCTTCCCGAGCTACGGCTACTTGCTGAGCGTGCCGGAACCTCACGTGAACGAGGTGATCGCGCGGTTCGGCGCGCGCGAGATCGACTGTGCGGAGATCGGCAGCATTCAAGACGAAATGCATATCGATCTGCACTGGCACGGCGAAGCGCGCACTGCGTGGCAACTCGATACGCAAGCCTTCATCGTGCCCGGCGACCGCCGCGCGACGCGCGCGTTCGAGACGCCAAACGTCTCAATCGCTTGAAACGGAGAACCCGATGCCCGTAACGCATTTCGTCGTGCGCTGGCCCGACGGCACGGAAGAGCGCTGCTATTCGCCTTCCACGATCGTGCGCGAGTACCTGAAACCCGGCGCGTATGCCCTCGACGACTTTCTCGCCTGCGCGCACGCCGCGCTCGACGCGGCCTCGGGGCGCGTGCGCGAGAAGTTCGGCTATGCGTGTTCCTCGGCGCTCGATCAATGGCAGGCACTCGAGCGCACCGCAACCCAATACCGTTCGCAACCGGCGGCGCAGGTCACCGTCGTGAGCGTCGACTGAATCTTTGAAGGAGAGTCGCATGTCCACTCATGCCGAGGAGCATGTCAGCGTGGTTGTCGTCGGCGGCGGTCAGGCCGGTCTGTCGATCAGCTATTACCTCAAGCAGTACGGCGTCGATCACGTCGTGCTGGAAAAGCGCACGCTCACGCATACGTGGCGCGAGCAGCGCTGGGACGCGTTTTGCCTCGTCACGCCGAACTGGCAGTGCGCGCTGCCCGACTATCCGTATCGCGGCAGCGATCCGCACGGCTTCATGAAAAAGGACGAAATCATCGCGTGGCTCGACGGTTTCGTGCGGCACGTGGATGCGCCCGTGCGCGAAGGCATGGCCGTCACGCGCGTGACGCGTCGTGCGCAAGGCGGCTTTCTCGTGCAGACGAGCGCGGGCACGTTGAGCGCGGATCAGGTCGTGGTGGCGTCGGGCGGCTATCACACGCCTGTCGTGCCGCGCATGGCCGAGCGTTTGCCCGCTTCCATCGTGCAGATCCAGTCGTCGGAGTATCGCAATCCGGCGGTGCTGCCCGAAGGCGCGGTGCTCGTGGTCGGCTCGGGACAATCGGGCGCGCAGATCGCGGAAGACCTGCATCTCGCGGGGCGCAAGGTCGTGCTCGCCGTGGGCGAAGCGCCGCGTTGCGCGCGCTTCTATCGCGGCCGCGACGTGGTGGACTGGCTCGCGGACATGAAGTACTACGACATGCCCGTGGAGGAGCATCCGCTGCGCGAAGGCGTGCGCGACAACACCAATCACTACGTGACGGGCCGCGACGGCGGACGCGACATCGACCTGCGCCGCTTCGCGAGCGAAGGCATGGAACTGTATGGCGTGCTCGAAGACCTCGAAGACGGCGCGCTGCGGTTTCGCCCCAACCTGCGCGCGAGTCTCGATAGCGCCGACGACACCTATAACCGCATCAACGCGTCCATCGACAAATTCATCGCGCAACAAGGCATCGAGGCGCCGCCCGGCGAACCGTATCGCCCCGTGTGGGAGCCGCAACAGGAGCGCGCGACGCTCGACCTCGCCGCGAGCGGCATCGGCAGCATCGTGTGGTGCATCGGTTTTCGGCCGGATTTCAGCTGGATCGACCTGCCCGTGTTCAACGGCCGCGGCTATCCGGGCCACGTGCGCGGCGTGACCCCGCACGAAGGTCTCTATTTTCTCGGCCTGCCGTGGCTGCATACGTGGGGTTCCGGCCGCTTCTCGGGCGTTGCGCGCGACGCCGCCTATCTCGCCGACCGTATCCTCACGCAAGCGAGGCCCGATGCGCGCGCGGCGTGACGCGGTACGCCATGCGGCTCGCGAGGCCTTGCCGGTCGCGCCAGTCACGCGCACGAACTACGTGGCGGGCATGCCCGAACTCGCCTTCGCGGGCTTGTCCGAGCAATGGTTGTTGCGCACGTGCGGGCAACTGCACTGGAGCGCGCTCGCCGCGCAGGCGCGTCTGGCGTCGCCCGACTTCTACGATGAGGCAGGCCACAAATCGTACGCCGCGTTCACGGCGATCCGCGTTCGCGAGGCGCGGTTCGAAGACGTGAGCGAGAACCAGCGCTTCGCCATCGAAGCCGATGTGCGGCGCATTGCGGGCGCGCGGCACTTCGGCGCTTTCCGCGTGTTCACGACCGAAAGCGCGATTGCGCAAGTGGAGCTGCTGTCCACGTTCGTGCGTCGCGAGCACGCTGGCGACAATCGTTCGGTGTGCAAAGCGATGTTCACGGGCGCGCCGCCCGCCGCGATGCCAGCCGGGGCGCAAGCGCTGATCGACCAGAGCAGGCGCCTGCGTGCCAACGACTGGACTGCTCATGGCAGGCTCGAACGTGCGACGCATGCGGTCGAGCACAAGGTCGACTATCTGCCGTGCCCGTCGCTCGATTTCAACGGTGCGCATCTGCTGTATTTCGCGAGCTTCCAGTCGATGGTCGAGCGCGCCGAATGGCATTGGCGCTCCGCGCCGCAGTCGGCGCCGCCCACGCTCGTCGAGCGCGACATGGCGTTCTACGGCAACGCGAACGTAGGCGACCGTCTCGTGTTGTCGTTCGGTGCCCGTCACGCGGGTCATGACGGGCTCTCGCACTGGTGCTC